>JBCBRU010000024.1:0-31724 GCA_039819565.1 Myxococcota bacterium
ATGCTGCTCGGGCCCTTAGAATCTCTCGTGGACGCGGCCTCGTCGGTGCAAACCAACCTAGCCGGCCTCGAGCGTATCCAAACCCTGCTCGAGGAGGATCGAGAGTTCGCCGACCAGCCGGGCGACGTCCACATCGACGCTGCCGACGTGAAGGGCCGCTTCACCTTCGAGAGGGTCAGCTTCGCCTACCCCGAGACCGACAAGGACGTCCTCACCGACGTGAGCTTCGTGGTCGAGCCAGGACAGAAGATCGCGCTGGTGGGGCCCTCGGGCGCCGGTAAGTCTACGCTGACCTATCTCATCGGGCGCTTCTACGACCCCCGACGCGGCCGCATCACGCTGGACGGGCGCGACATCCGGGACATCGAGCTCGCGAGCTACCGCGCCCTGTTTGGGGTCGTGGAGCAAGACGTCTTTCTCTTCGACGGCACCGTGCGGGACAACATCGCCTACTCCCGTCGGAGCGCGAGCCCTGACGAGATCGTGGCCGCGGCCAAGAAGGCGGCCGCACACCCGTTCATCGAGGGCTTCGAGAAGGGCTACGACACCGTGGTGGGGGAGCGAGGGCTGCGGCTCTCCGGCGGCCAGCGACAGCGCCTCGCCATTGCTCGAGCCCTGCTCTCCAACGCCCCCGTCCTCATCCTCGATGAAGCGACGTCGAATCTCGATACCGAGTCGGAGCGGGAGATCAAAAGCTCGATGACATCCCTGATGGAGGGCCGAACGTCCTTCGTCATCGCGCACCGCCTGTCCACGATTCGGGATGCGGACCAGGTCGTGGTCATCGAGGACGGTCGGGTGGCCGAGATAGGAACCCATCCTCAGCTGCTGGCTCGGGGCGGCAGCTACGCGCGCCTGGTCGAAGCTCAGGTGGAGCCTTCATCCAAGAAAGACTGAGACGGCCCCCGCCACCGAAGCCTCGGCCTATCGCTCTCCGCCTTCTATGGGGCCCCCGCCGAGGCGCACCGCCACCGGGTCGGGACCGAGAACGAAGCTGCGGGTGTCGGCCAGGTATCGAGCGTCGGCGGGCTCCAGCGGCGAGAGCTGGTCCGCGATCGCGTCTGCGTAGCCCAGTTGGAGGATGTCCGCGTCCTCCTGAACGCTGAGGCCCCGACGGCGCTGCTCAGACAGGATGCGAGCCAGGACGCAGTGCCTTCGAAGGGTTCTGCGTAGTGCGTGACCGGGGTGGGTGGCCGGGCCGGCTTCGAAGGATTTCACGGTGCCTCTCCGCAGCGCTCTCGCGCCTCCCTCCGTACGGTTGTGCCCGGACGGGTAGCGAATCGGCGGTGAAAAACGTCAGATCTGCTCGTCGTCGTCGTCTCCGCTCACTTTCATCCCCATAGCGGCGCCGGTCACCTCCGCGCACTCGGCGGGACGTCCGGCCGGGATGAGGCTGAGTCGGGGTTTCGTCGAGGACGGAAGCACCCTCGCGATACGTCCCCGTCGGGTTCGATCGTACCGCTTGCGGACCTCGGCCAAGCAGCTCAGGAGGGCCGCTCGCGAGCTGGCCGCGCGCACGACGGCGACCGTTTCCCGGGAGCGAGCCGCCGAGAATCGCGCGCGACAGCGAAAACCCCCGGCGCCTCGCTCGAGAGCCAAGTCCAGATGTCGAATCGGGTAAAAGGACAAAAGCGCCTCCGCTCGTGTCGTCGCGAAGGTCTGGAGCTCTGCGTCGATGTCTAGGCTCCGGCTACGAAGAAACACCGTGGGCGGAGGGGGCGCGTGCTTCACGGACACAAGGTGACGATGGCGCGCGCTCGAGATCATTCACCAAAAACGAATCGAACATGTAGGCAGGTCCTACATGTTCGCGTCTGAGGACGTGCGGGCTCACCCCAACCTTAGGCACCCAGAGACCGGTTCCGCCGTACTGGATGCGGAGCTCGGGGCTGGCCCGAAACGGTGCGGTCCAGGGGCTACGGGTACGGACGCTCGAAGCTCAAACCGTCGACGACATTGGAGCCCGCAGCCGACACGAGTTTGCTCGAGATACGTCTCCATCGACCGTCGAAGCCATGAAACCTGACCTCCACCTCGCCCGCGTCCTCTCCCCCTCGGACGTTCTCGAGGACGAGCTGAAACTCACCGATGTCGTCAGGATGGACCCGGTCCAAACACTCCGCGAAGCTCGGGGCGCCCGCCTGGCCGTCAAAGCCGAGAGTCAGATCCGCTGCGGGACCCCATTCGATCTCGCCCGCCTCGACATCCAGGCGCCACAACACCCCTCCCGTGAGCCGATGGGCGGAGTGCAGTATGGCCTGCGCGCGAGCGAGCTGCTCCTTTGCCCGCAACGTCGCGGTGATGTTTTGGGTGGTGATGACGCCCCCGATCACCGCCCCGTCCGTCTCCCGAATCGGCGCGGCCCGGACCAGGAACTGATCGTCGCCGTAGGGGAACTCCCAGACTTTGACCTCGCCCGCCAAGGCCGCCCGGTAATTCGGCTCCAGAGCCGACGCGACCTCCTCCCCCAGAACTTCCTCGATGGTTCGACCCACCATGCGAGCGGGGGATAGACCGTGTCGCTCGAGGTCGGTGCCGGCCGCGAGCCGATAGCGGAGGTCGTGGTCGTAAATGAGGACGGTTCCGGAGGGTAGCGCGTCGAAGGCTGCCGTCAATAGACGTTGACTCAGCGAGTCGTCCAAAGCGTACCCCTCATCGGTCCCCAGCCGGCCATCTCCGACCTCTTCGAGAAGGGCGGCCAACTCTTCCACCAACACCTCGAGGACGACGCGGTCGTAATCGGGGAGCTCGTTGCGCTCCAAGAGTGCAAAGAGGAAGCCCTCGTCGCGGAGGGGCCACGCGAAAGCCCCGTGCTCGACCCAGGGTCCCGACGCGTTCCCGGCGCCATCGATGAGCCGCTCGGCGAGCTCGGAAAAGGACGCGGGCACGGCCCACGCGTCGGGAATCTGGCAGCGCGAGGTCTTCAGATAGGCATGGGTGATCGACACGCACTGAACCACCTCATCGAGGCGCTGACGAACCAGCAGGCTCCGGGCGGCGTTCTCCTGAACCACGTCGTATCGATCGTTCTTTCGGCGAGAACCTAGAGCGACGAGCCTCATATCCCCTGGCCAAAGCTCGGTCTGAGCCAGGACCTCTGGACTGTCCCTCCCTGAGGCGGTCGTCCTCATGAAGAACTATCGTGACCGAGGCCACGGCTATCGGGACGGCCTAGACCCGACATAGGACGCGCGTAGCGGGCAAGAGCTCAGCGGAGTGCTATCGATGCCGCGCCATGAAGATGAGCAACGTACGCGTGCACAGCGTCGCCGGTCGCAAAGTGTCAGGGAAAGGACCTAGGTCGCACTCTATCACCGAAGAGCGCACAGAGGTCATCAAGGGCCGCGGGACGATGGTTGTTGTCGTGGCCGGTGGGGGTCCGGTGGGTCTCCTCTACGCGCTCACCCTTTGGTCCTTGTTCGGACCACGCATCGACGTTCGCGTCTACGACGGACGATGGAAGCGAGAGAACGGCCGCACCCGCTGGAAGGGTTTGGCGGAAGGCAACAACCGGCGGCGCCAAGTGGTCACCTTGCAAAGCCTTCAGTACTCGAAGCTCCCCCAGATCGTCCGGGAGGCCCTCTTCGAAAGCAAAGTTCAGACGTCCCAGATGTGGCCCGCCACCGCCGCCTCTCCTGCCGAGCTGGGGCCTCCCATCAACATCCGCATCTCGGACATCGAGGATGTCCTCCTCGACCTGGCCGGAAAGGTGGGCATTCGGCTGAGGCCAGAGCGCTTCTCCCCCGAGGTGCTCGAGAGGGAGAACTGCGACCTCCTCGCTATTTGCGACGGCGCCGCTTCGCGTACGCGGGAGCACTACATCGAGCACTTTGGGGCGCCCAACACGCGGGCCTTTGCCGTCGGAGACGAACCTCTGGAGGATGTGGTTCTCGGCCTCTACATCAAGTCCAAGATTCCCGAGCCGACGTCCGTCCTTCTGACCATTGCCCAGAATAGGTTCCTCCTCAATTCAATGGAGGGTCAGGGCTATCTCAACATGCGGCTCACGCCCTCCGAGGCGGCGCGAGCTTTTGGGATCAACTTCGAACGAGGCAACGTGGCCAACTGCGTGCAGTCCCGTCCCTGTTTTCTTTCGCGCACCGTGCTTGAAGGAGGCAAAGCCACCTACCAATGCCCAACCCACCGTACCGTCTTCGCCCCTCAGATCGACCCCCACTCTCCGCTGTGGCCGAGGATCCTCGACGGGCTCGCGCTCTACGGAGCTTCGGAGGAGGACCTCGAAGGGATCACCGCCTTTCGCCTGTCCATGGTGGAGCGCCCTCGCTTCACCGCAGAGATCATTCCCCGAACCGCCCGGAGGTCACCGACCTACGCATGCCTCCTCGGAGACGCGGCCAACGCCATTCACTTTTGGCCCGGTCGAGGGTTGAACAGCGGCATCGCCTCGGCGATCGCCCTCGCCCGGTGCACGCATCGCCAGTGGAACGGCAGGCACTTTCGAGACGCGGACTTCTCCCGGTTCGAGGCTTTCATGGCCATGCTCCAGTACCGACAGAAGCGACGGGCCTGGCGGGCCATGGTGCAGGTCGACGCCGAAGGGAAGTCCGTACCCATTCAGGACGTGATCGAGAAGAGTCATGCTTCGCCCGTCCCTCGGAAGCAGGCGATTCGCACTCTTTTAGAGAGGATCGAAGGAGCCAAAAGGCGGCTCGAAGGACGCTTGAACCCCCTCCCGACCGCGGAGGAGGTCACTCGGCAGCTGGAGCGACTGAGTAGCGCCTCGCTCGTCGAGCTTGCGGCGAGTGGAGCGTGGGATACCCGCCAAATGGGCGGCGAAGAGGTCGACCTAGACCTGATCTTGCCCCCGCCGGAGCGGGCTTGACTCAGGCGCTGGCGCTGACGAACGCGAGGACGAGCTCGCCGAAGCGCTCCGGGCACTCGCGGTGAACGAAGTGGCCCGCCGGGAGCACGGCGACTCGGTAGGGTCCCTCGAACCGACGCCGCGCCGCCTCGAAGTCAGCGGGCTGAAAGCCTGTGTCGTGAGCCCCGGCCACCGCCAGAGTCGGGGCTTGGATACGTCGTCCCTTGAACCCGTTGAGATCCCCCCCTCGGCGCACTGAGTGATAGTAGGCCACCGCGGTTTGGGTTGCCGCCCGCTCCGACAAGGCCGCCTTCACCGCAGCCGTGGCTTCGGAGCCAAACGCCCAGGTGGGCGCCCATCTGCGGTAGTATGTATCCACCAGAGCGAAGTTGCGACGGCGGAGTCGGTCGACGGCCCCGGGTAGGTTGAGGCCGATGAAGTGTCGACCGGCCCATAGACGGGCAGGCGTCCACTTGAGAGTGGCGGGGTGACTGATCCCCACCGC
The DNA here is from genome assembly GCA_039819565.1 of Myxococcota bacterium. Classification (GTDB taxonomy): domain Bacteria; phylum Myxococcota; class Kuafuiibacteriia; order Kuafuiibacteriales; family Kuafuiibacteriaceae; genus JAHQVK01. The sequence continues at coordinate 5,328 of JBCBRU010000024.1, forward strand.
CACCAGTCTCTTCACCCGCTCGGGGGCTCGGGAAGCCATCAGATAGGCGGTAGCGCCCCCCCAATCGTGACCCACCAGGAGGTCGACGTGAGAGCGACCGAGAGCCTCGGCCACGGCGAAGGCGTCGTCCGCGAGCGCGTCTAGATGGACCGGTCCGTCGGGAGCTCCCGAAGGGGCGTAGCCGCGGGCGAAGGGCGTCACGACCCTAAAGCCGGCCTCGGCCAGGCCCGGCATCAGGTCGGCCCAGCCGTGAGCGGTGTCGGGGAAGCCGTGGAGCAGGAGGGCAAGGGGCCCGTCGCTCGGTCCAGCCTCGAGGTAGGCTATGCGGAGCCCCGCCGCCTGCACTTCCGAAATCATAGGTGGACGACTGACACTTACTGGAACGATCGATCAACAAATTTCTGTATCGATCGTTCCTGAGGTTCTCGAGACGACCTCCCCGTTTGCTAGGCTGACGGGGTGGGACGCACCGCCCGGTTCGAACGCGACGCGGTTGTGGCCGCGGCCATGGAGGTGTTCTGGTCGGCGGGCTACCAGGGGGCTTCGCTTCAGCGACTGCGAGCGTCCACCGGTCTCGGTCCGGGAAGCCTCTATGCCGCCTTTGGGAACAAGGAGGGTTTATTCCTGGCTGCCCTCGAGCGCTATGCAAGTGAAATTGCCGGCCTCGCGGCTCGGGAGAAGGATCCCCGCCGCCTTTTGGAGGGATGGTTTGCTCAGCACATCGAACGCGCCCAGCCGGGACAGCGGGGCTGCCTGCTCCTCAACGCCTCCGCTGAGCTTCCCGCCCTGGACCGCGCGGCCGCAGCCGCGGTCCGGGCGGAGCTCGGACGCCTCGAGCAGTTCTTCGACCATACGGTCGCCAAATTGCGCGGCGGCGCATCGAACGGGGAGACCCTTGCGCAAGCACGCCTGCTTATCGCAGCCCTGGCCGGGATAAGCAGCCTGAGCCGGGCGGGGATCCCTCGGGAGACCCTAGAGGACGTCGCTCGGACCGCCTTGGCCTCCCTTGCGCCCGCCCCATAGCCTCACCAGGATCGGAAAAACCCCCGCTCGATCCAGCAGTGGATTCAACGCCCCGGAGGTGATGCAGAAGCTCTCGTCGAAGCGGCCACGGTGGTGCCGAGCGTGGGCCTGAGGGCACAGAAGCAGACCCCGCCGCTGCGCCCAGCGCACCCAACCCGGAACCTGACTCGGCTCGAGATGCGCCCACTTGTGGCTCTGGTTGGTGAGAGCCAAAAAGCAGCACGTGGAAAGCGCGAAGAGAGCGGCCGCGGGAGCCGCGCCCTCGTAGGCCCACCAATACCAGCTGGGCAACAGAAGCACGGTGCTGCCGAGGAAGTTGTTGCCGTTGGTCTCGACGAAGTCGTGCCCGGCGATGCTCTCGGGGTCGGCGTGATGAGCGAGGAAGTGACGCACGAACACCGGGCCCACAAAAGGGGTCTCCACCCGCCCCACGTGGTCACACCAGAAGTGCGCGAGGCCCGAGATGAGGTCTGCGGCGAAAAAGCCGAGGCCGACCGTCGCGACCGCCGCCGCGAGGGAGAGGTTCCGATCGAGGATCAGCGAGAGAGCAAAACTCCCGGCAAGAACCGAAAAGGCCCCCAGGGCCAAGACCTCCAGGGCGCGCGTCCATCGGGGATAGTCCGGCGTCGACATCCGCTCAAACTCCCAGGACGTAGAGGTAGAAGAGCCCGCATGCGAGATGAGAAGCGCTCACGAGCAACACCGATCGGCTTCGATAGTACAGATACGACCAGAGAAGCCCGGGAATGAACACGACCAGCGCGATACTCACTCCGAGATAGAGATGGAGACTCGCGTAGAGGCCGGCGCAAACCACGCAGCTCAAAGCCGGTCCCCACGAGCCCTGCGCGTACTCGAGTAGGCCCCCCAGGAGGACCCCGCGAGCCATGTATTCCTGTACCGGGACGAACAGCGCATAGAGCGCGACCGCCCACGGCGCATGAGGAGCGGTCGGCACCTCCACCCCCGCGCGAAGGAGAGCGGCGTGGGTCGTCGCGGCTGCCCCCATGAGGCCCAGAGTGATCACCGCCGCCGCGAGGAGGTCCGGGCGAGTGAGCTCTCGGTGCCCCAGACGCGGACGCGGCAAATGCCGACTGAGGATCAAGAAGAGCTGGGCTGCCGCCAGCCAGCCGAGGAAGAAAGGAACGCTGACGACCACGCTGTCCACCGCTCCGACGAGTGCCCTCCGCATCCAAGGGAGGGCGGAGAAGTAGAGGCCGAACAGCACCACCAGGGCGACGAGGAACCGGCGGCCTTCCCGCGCGCGACCTTGGAGGGGGTGAGCGTTCAGCATCGGTCGTATCTTCAGCCGCAAAAGACTCGAAAAACACGACACGGAAAGCTCCGGGGCGGAAGCAGCCGCTCCTTGCCGCGGAGACTTTTGTGAAGCGGCGCCAAAACCTCAGGGCGGGTGGGGAGCTCGTCAGCCCGAGCGCGGAGGGGGCCCTGCTCGTGGTCGACGCGCAGAGCAGAGCGAACCTAGCGCTTGGAGGCGGCGGGTCCGAGGGTCGCGACCATACCGCTCCTGCCGGCGTCGATCACCGCCACCGGGACCTGGACCACGTCCTCGACGTGACCGTCCGCACCGTAGTCGATCTCTACGGTGCCGAGCCCGGGAACGGCCGGGGACGTGGAGCTCGAGCGCGCCGCCAGACCCGCCGTCGAGAGGGCAACGACGGCGGCCGTCGCGGCCAGCCCCAGGCTCCAGAGACGGTCAGAGGAAGCGAGAGATGCCGTGTTGTTCATGCTCTTCTGACGCGGTCGGGGGTCATCGCGGATTCACTTTTTCGAACCGTCCCAGGCTTCGTAGCCGAGCTCCCGGAGGAGAGGCCCCTCGGCGTCCGTCATCGCCGCATACACCTCCGGGTAGTGCACGGCCTTTCGAAGCGATCGACGGTGGACGCCTTCTCTCACCTGAGCGTGGCTCATCGTAGCGGAGGCCTTCCGGCTCGCCTCAGGCGTCAAACAGCGCGCATCGAACTGCAAGTCGAGATGCTCGAGCACTCGGCGCAGCACAGCCTCCGGGTCGTCCACCAGAGACTCGTAGCGAATCTCGAGATAGCGCACGGGAAAGATCTCCGCAGAGCGACGCGCATGCAGGATACCTTGCTTCCAGTGAGCGATCGCATCCAACGGGTCGAACGCGTGACTCAGCGGAAAGTGAAAGGCTTGAGTGTACGACGACCAAGCCACCTCACGCCCATCCCGAATGATGTGCACCACGGCAACACCGGGCACCAGGGCGGCGAAGATGCCCAGGTAGAAGACGTTGGCGGGGAGCTTGTCGATGGGCCAGAGGCCGGCCTCCGCGGCCCGGGTCATCCCGACCAGATCTCGATACCTCCGACGAAGCGCCTCCAGTAAAGGCTGATTGCCCCGCACCCAAAGCTCCTCGAGAAGGAGCTCGGGCCCGACCGGCCGCCCGGCCATCATCGAGACCTGTTGGAGGAGACTTTGGAGCCACATCGGCTCTTCCTCGCCGTGGAGGGCGGGGTGGAGATCCAACATGCGCTCGAGCAGGGTCGTCCCGGATCGCGGTGCCCCGACGATCAGAACCGGAGCGTTTCTGTCCACGGGGGGGTAGGAGGGGCGATCCGTCTTCTTCGCGATCGCGTCGTACACCGCCCAAAGCGGATCCAGTCGCGCACGAAAAGCCGAGAAGGGCTCGAGATTCGGAGGCCGGGCCGCCGCGTTGGCCTCCGCGAAGGTCTTCTCGGCGGCTGCGTAGTGCGCTTCACGCTGCTCCAAATGCCCGCGCTCGAAGAGGGTGCCGGCGTGGCCGGGGTCCTCTCGTAGGTTCTCAGCGATGAGACCCCGGGCCCGCTCGCGCTGGCCCTGCAGGCGCGCGGCCTCGATGAGGATACGGCGCGAGTCGAGATCGCGCGGACCGGCCGCGAGCGCCGCTTCAGCGGCCGACACGGCCCTCGGGAGATCGTGTTCGGCGAGCGCCACGAGGGCGAGGTTGCGCAGAGCGAGGCCCTGTCCCGGGGCCAGCTCGAGCGCCCGCTCGAGCTCGCGTCGGGCCGATGAGAGATCTCTCAGGGACTGATGCACGCAGGCTAAGCTGACGCAAAACTCGGCCGCCTCCGGGTACCGTCGACGCCCCTCCAGAAGCGGCTCCAGGGCTCCGTGAAGGTCACCCAACCCGTGCAGCGTAAGCCCGAGCTCGTTGAGCGCCCCCGGATGCTCGGGGCATCGCTCGCGGGCGGCCTCGGCCAAGGCCCGGGCCACCAGCAGCACCCGGGCGTGGCGCCAGGCGGAAGCCAGCTCGACGAGGGCCTCCACCCTCAGGCCCTGAGTGGTCAGCGCTCGCTGGGCGTCCAGGGCCGCCTCGGTGTCAGACCTCGCCAGAGCGGAGAGCACCCGCTCGGCTGAAGCGATCGCGGCCACGTGTCCCCTATCGGATGCGGGCCATCGGGCTGGAGACGGGGCGTCTACGCCGGACCCGCCGCCGTGCCCGGCGTCGAAATGTGCGTTCTCCGCGGCCCCGGTCTACGCGTCTTCCTCGGGCTCGAGGGCCTTCACGAGGATGGACTCGGCGACGCTCCCCGCCTCGCGATGCGTGGAGATCTCGCGATAGGCATCGGAGGTCAGCCACGTGAGGGCGCTCCGCTTGGATGGGAACTCGATGAGCACCGAGCGGGTGGCAGTCCACTCGCCCGCGAGCACCATCGGCTCCTCGTCGACGCTCAGCAGCTTGCCGTCGAAGCGATTGAAGACGTCCATGAACTTGTCCTCGTACTTCGAGTACTCGCTTCGGTCGTGGATGGTGAGTCGGGATACGAGATAGACGGTCATGAGAGCTTCTCGAGGTCTCTCATAGCCTGAACACCGCCGAATGCCGAATCCCTCCGGCGACGGGCGGGCTCACCGGGTGAGCAGCCCTTTCTCGAGGAGATGATCGAGACCTCCGCGCACCGCCGCGACCTGAGCTCGGATGCAGATCTCGGGGGTAGTGTCGGGACTATCCGGGTAAACTTCGGTCGTCGTCACGTACCGCGCCTCCGTGAATCCGCCGCACAGGTGGAGAGCGCGCTTGTCGTAAAAGATGATGCCGGGCCCCTGAATCGGACAGCCGATGATATTTGCGGCTTCGTCCGGGGCCGCGATGGGTGTCACCTTCTCGACGGCGGCGATGACCGCCTGCTGAAAACCCAGCTCGGGGCTTCGGGTGGGGGCCACGGTGTAAAAACCATGAGGAATCGGGCTGAGCGCCTCGGGCCGCTTCCCTTCGCGAGCGTTCAAGGCCGGACGAAACTCCGTATTGTCGGTGTCCGTGGTCTCATGGAGATCGAAATGGACTTTCGCCGGAGGGAGAGCCTCCGCCGCGTAGGCCATGAGCAAAGTGGCTTCAGGACTACCCGAGCCCGTGAAGAAGGAGCGGTTGGGGTCGACGGCGCCTGGGTTCCATCGATTGATGGTCTCGTATCCCCAAGGGCTCACGCAGGGCACGACGACGACGTGGAGACGGTCGGCATAGCCCTCGGCCTCCGTCTCGAGAAAGCGCAAAGCACCATGCACACCACTCGTCTCGTAGCCGTGCACGCCCCCGGTGACCAAGACCGTGGGCTTGGAGGCGGCGCCGTCTCCCACCCGCACGGCATGGAGAGGATAACGCTCCGGGTCCGACGGGAGGGCACCGTAGCTTTCGATGGCGAAGTGAGACGGAAGGCGGTCCAGGCGCTCGAGGACGTCCTGGCGGTAGGAGCGACGGATGACCTGCCGCTCGAGCCACCGCGCCCGCTCCGCGGAGCCCCAGGGCTCACCGGGGGTGCCGATGGGATAGGGGGGATGGGCGGCCGCGACCATGGCCCATCATTTCACTTCGAAGGACCAAGGTCGATTGTCGCCGTCCCTCGGACGGTGAGCGAGCGGACGGGGCCCACCGAAGCGGTGAGCCGCGCAGGTCCCGAGGCGCCACTTCCCCTCGGTGCTTCGCAGTCTCCGAGTCGTCATCTTGGCCTCGTGCTCCTGCGGCGGCTATCTGGCCCCGCCGTCCCCGCTGAGCGCGGGTGGAGATACCGGCGAGGCCCCCTCACCCGGTCGGGTGCTCCTCGACGCCGGCCGGGCCCAGGACGCGAGCGATGCCTCTACGGTCGACCTGGGTTCCCCTCCCCCGGCCGACGGCGAGCTCGACCTCGATGCAGGATATCTTGACATCAATGTCGGAAGCGGAGCGCCCTCCCTACGAGACCGGGTGTGCTCCGAGCCTTCTTATCCCGCCTTGACGCTCCCCGGCCCGGCGGAGCTCGTGGCCGACAGCTACGGGGTCGAAGGCCGGGCGTTTGATTTCCTCGAGGGCCCGGTGTGGCTGACCGAGCTCGGCCTGCTCCTCTTCAGCGACCTCGTCACATCCGGCTCTCTCGCCGCCGACGAGCTTGGCCCCCCGACCATCATCCACGCCCTCCACGCCTCGACGGGCCGGCTCGAGGTCTTCAGCGCCTCGGGCCAGGTGAGAAGCAACGGCCTCGCCGTAGACGAGATGGGGCGTGTCGTAGCCGCCACCCACGACGTCCGGGGCGTGTCTCGCCTGGATCCCCAATCCGCCGCGCGCGCCGTGCTCGTGGACCGCTTCGAGGGTCGGCGCTTCAACACCACCAATGACTTGGTTGTGGCGAGCAACGGGACGATCTACTTCACCGACCCCGCCTACAACGGTCAGCTCGATGGCCGCGAACGAGAGCTGGACAAAGAAGGCGTCTATAGATGGCGCCCGGATGGTTCCCTCGAGCGGCTGGCGCACGGGCGTCGACCCAACGGCATTACCCTCTCTCCGGACGAAGGATGGCTCTACTTCAGCGAGCGCGACGCGCGGACCTTCTGGCGTCTGTCTCTCCATTCAGACGGATCCGTGGGCGCGCCCGAGGTGCTGATGCAAGGTCGCGACGCCGCCGCCGACGGCGTGACGATGGACTGCGCCGGGAATCTATACCTGGCCGTACCCGAAAGAGGGGTTGTCGTTTTCGGCCCCGATGGAGAACGGATCGGACGGGTCTCGGGGGCCTCCGGGGTCACCAACGTGGCGTTCGGAGGAGAGGACCACCGGACCCTCTACATCACCGAGCGCCGAGCCCTGAAGCAGGTCAGGGCGTGGCCCATCCCCGGGCTGCCCTACTAGTCGCCGCGTATCTAGGCCGACTGGCACATGCCCTGGCGCCGACGGACCGCTATGACCGCTCTCCATGTGGGATGGGCGCTGGGTCCTCGCCTCCGCGCTTGCGGTGGGCGGCTGCGGTGATGATCCGCAGAGCTTCGTGCCGCCCGGCTCGGTGGTCTGGCGGGCGGATGGCGAGGTGTGGTTCCCGGTGGAGCTCGACGAGGGCCGGTCGCGACGGCGCTTCCGACTCCGCGCCTTCGGCCACTTCCTTCATCCCACGGACGCCGTGTCGACCGAGTTCTGCTTCGGGATACACCCCGCTCCGGATGCCCTGCTGCGTACGGACGCGGAGGAGCAGAAGCTGACGCGGTGCGGCTTTCGCGTGGGTCATGGTCTCCGGACGGGGGTCCTCTTCGAGCTCGAGCGGCCGGACTTCGAACCCCTCACCGCTCCGGTCCTCATCACCTCGGCGCGGACCGCCCCCCAAACCTTCGATGCCCAGGGACAGCCCGAGCCCCCGCCCGTATGGGCCGGGAGCTCCGTGAACCTCGACATCGAAGAGATCGACCCCGGCCCGTCTCGGCTCCAGCCTCCAGCCCTCACGCCCGGAGAGGTGCCTAAATGGCCTTATCTCGGCGAGAGCTGCCGGGATCGGTTCCGACCACGACCCTCCGCCGCGAAAGACCCCAACTTGCATCTCTCGTCGGTCGAGGCTTCAGGATCCTGGCTCGAGCTGGAAGGACGAGGGTTCGAACGGGGCATGAAGGTCCGTTTCGGCGACCGGACCGCGGTGGAAATGGAGTACGCCTCTGCGACCAAGGCGAGAGCCAGACCTCCCCTCATGGCTGAAGGTGAGGTGACGGTCTCGGTCGACAACGAGGTCACCACCAGCCGTCTGCCTCACCCCATCGAGGTTTCACGCCGTGCCCGCGTGGAGCAAGCCAACTGGCCCAACCCAGTGAGCGTAATCGACTTCGCCGAGGACGAGCTCTTCGTGGGCACCGCTTCCGCAGTGACGGTGGTGGCCGAAGAGGGCCGCCCTCAACGTCTCCCGCTCCCGCCCGGTGAAGCCCTCCGAGACCTCCGCCGGCTGCGAAGCGAGCCGGGTCACCTCTTGGCTGCGACTTCGCACGGGGTGCTCCTCTCGCAGCGGACGGGTGAAGGCGAGTGGACCGATTGGCAAGCCGTTCTCGCAGGAGACGCGTTTAGCCTGTCCGAGTATGGCGAAGGTCTGATTGCACTGGGAGGTGAGTACGGTACGGCGCTTAGCTGGGACGGTGGGTTCACGTTCAGAGCGCTCTCCGAGGCTCCGTTCCGATGGCGTCGGTTCGTCCTGAGCGAGGAGCGCCCTCGCCGCTCACTGTCCATCGACGACCAGGGCCGACTCTGGACGGGACGACCCGGTGCCGGGGCCGCCGCGTGGGACTGGTTGCCTGCCACCCGCACGACCGGGTTCACCGCCCTCGTCCAGTCCCCGGTCGATTGCGGGCACTGGCTGGCCAGCATCGGCGGCGAACTGTATCTCACGACGGAAGCGGCCGCCTCCGACTGGCAGCCCCAGGATCTCCGCATCGATCGCTTCGCTAAGTCGAGAGGGCGGCTGTTCGGGGCCGGGGGAGGCTGGCTCTGGACGTGGGAGGGACAGGAGATGCGACGGATCGCCCAACTCCCGGACGGGGAGATCACGGCGCTCACCGCCAGCGAGAAAGCGGACCGAGTCGATGCCTTCCTCGGTCGGCGGCATGTCGTGATCTCTACCCGCGAGTAGCTCGAGTGCCCGAGACCGTGGCCGTTTTGGCTTCGATCGGAGCCCAAGCGCGGACGTCGATATTGATCTCGACCTCCTTGTCGACGTTCGGGATGTAGAAGGGGGTCTTGTATCCGATCCCGATCGCGAAGCGATCGACGACGAAGCTTCCTCGAGCCCGCACCCAGCGGCGCTTGCGCGTGGTCGACCACTCGAGTTCGAGCGGCAGCTCTAGGGGCACCGACTTCCCCTTCAGGGTGAACTCGCCGGTGACCTTGACTCCACCCTCGGTCACATGGACGGCGCTGGCGCTGAAGATCGCGGTCGGGTGGCGTTCGACGTCGAAGAAATCCTCCTTGCGGAGATGATCATCTCGTTTACCGTTGTTCGTATCGATGCTTGCGGTATCGACGCGAACCTCGAAGCGCGATGAAGAGAGGTCTTGCTCGTCGAGGTTGAAGGTGGCGTCGAAGCGCTGGAATAGTCCGTCGGTGTGACCAAGGAGGTCCTGGTGGGCTCGAAACGCCACCGTAGATACGGAGTTGTCGAGGGTAAACGGCCGCGCCGCCGCCGAGCCGGGGCCAGCTGCGACAGCGAGGGAGGTTAAAAGAGCGGATCTCAGCACGCCCGAGAGAAGAAGTGATGGGTACGAGGGGGGCAACGCAATCCGACGTTCGCGGTCTCGGAGGTGGTGAGGAGAGAGGCTTGGCCACTCGAAAGTGTGATTGCAAGCACAGGCGACTTGGGCGGGCCCCGACGCGGTGATCTGGCCGAGGGCCAGGACCCGCGGCGTGCTCTCTGGCGACCTCAAGCGATCCCGCGACGGGCCGAGGATGGTTGACCTAGTGTCCCGTGCCAGGCTTTCCTCTAGGCGAGGCTCGCCGAGAACAGAGGGACATCGACCTCGCTCCGGGGGACCCCCGGAGACCTGTCCAGACCTGGCATCTCCCGCACTGGGGGCGCGGTCCGGCTACCGCCGGACGATACCCCCAAGCGCACTGGAAGGTCGGCAGCCTCACCTTTTTCGTCATGAGGTCACGGCAGCGTACCTTCGAAGCTCGCAGGCTCGCCCGAGCGCTCCTCTCCGTCCCCTGGGCTTTCGATCCAATGGTCGCGGTGCTCGACCGAAACAGCGACGGCCGCACCCCCTTCTGGCCAAGCCTCGTCGAGCGCGTCCTCGCCCACTTCGGGGAACGTCCTCCGCGCCCTCGTCGTGAGTCTCTTCGAAGGATGCTGGAAGAAGACCGAGTGTTCGACGAGGACTACCGGGATCGCATGGCTCGGCTCACTCGACGGCGGAGCTGGCGCAAGTCTCCTTGCCTGAACCGAAGCGTCTTCCCAGCTCTCGAGCCGCGTTTCGAAGCTGGCCCCCGAGCGGAGGGGTGGGATCTTCCCGAGATCTCGACGCATAGGGAGCTCGCGAGCCGACTCGGGGTCCCCACGACGACCTTGGAGGGATGGGCCGATGCCCGGGGTTGGCTCGGCCGTATTCGTTCGGACTCCCGACAGCATTATCGACGAACCTGGGTCCCGGGCCGGAGCGGGGGACGACTCCTCGAAGCCCCGAAGGAGCAGCTGAAGAAGATGCAGAGCTGGATCCTCCGCGCCATCCTGAATCGCATCCCCCTCCACGATGCCGCTCATGGATTCGTGAGGGGCCGCTCCATCCGAAGCCACGCCGAGCGCCACGTGGGTCAGCGAGTTGTCCTCCGCGTGGATCTCCGCGCCTTTTTCTCGTCGATAAGCGCCGGTCGCGTGCATGGCCTCTTCGCCTATGGCGGCTATCCCGAGGACGTCGCGGACACCCTCACTGGGCTCTCCACCACGATCACCCCCGCGGATGCTCTTCCCCCGAGCACCGATCCTTTTCTCGCCGATCTCCTGCGCCAGCGTCATCTCCCTCAGGGAGCCCCGACCTCGCCGGCGCTGGCCAACCTCGTCGCCTTTCGCATGGACGCGCGCCTCGCCGGCTTCGCGGAGGCTTGGGGCGCCCACTACTCCCGCTATGCGGACGACCTCACCTTCAGCGGCGGCGGAGCCCTGCGAGGAGGTCGCTTTCTCGGCGGGGTCACGGACATCGTCGAGGCCGAGGGCTTCACGGTGCGCACCAACAAAACCTTGTGCATGGGACAGGGGCGACGACAGACCGTCACCGGGCTCGTCGTCAACGAGCAGGTGGCGCTGCCACGGCGGCGCTTCGACCGTCTCAAGGCCATTCTGCACCAGTGCGCGCTGGATGGACCGGATGCGCACAATCGGGAGCAGCACCCCGACTTTCGAGCCCACCTGCTTGGTCAGATCAGCTTCGCCGAGATGGTTGATCCGGCCCGAGGAGCTAAGCTCCGCGCCCGCTTTGAACGCATCTCGTGGGACTGAGGCGGCGCGGCGCCTCTCTGCGCTCAGGAGGAGAGGCGGATACCGTCAGGGCGTGCAGGCTCGCCCGGGAGACAGCACCTGAGGATCGACCATGGCCTCGGGTGCCAGATCCACGAGGGCGTGCCCTGTCCCTGGTATCAGGAACCACCGCGCGGTGTGGCCGCTCGCGCATAGGGTCTCGAAGGTCTTTTCGACCTCGGTCCGCCATGCGTCCTCGGCGCCCACGACGAGATCGATGTGAAGGCCTGCCGGCAGGGGGCCGAGACTCGAGGGGAGATAGCCCGGCGCGACGATGGTGCGAGCGGGGCGAGGGATGCGGGAGGCGAGCAGTCGAAAGGCGGCGATCCCGCCGTTGCTCACCCCGAGGAGCGCGGGCGGACTTCGAGGGGCATAGGTCGTGAGGACATACCGGTACCACGCCGCGAGCGCCGGAGAGTGAGCCTCGTAGAAGGTTGGCCCTGCGTAGGGAGCGGCGGGCGCCAGCACCAACCATCCCCCTCGCTTCCAGCCGTCGGCCCAAGGGCGCGCCGTCTCCTGCATCATGTTTATGTTCTGCGCCCCCCCTGGAAGCAGGATGAGCAGCGGACAGGGGGTGGGCTGCGCCCGGCAGCGCTCGCTGCCGATGATGCCAAAGCTCAGCTCGACGACCGGCCCTTCGCTGGCCAGCCGGGCCGTCTCCGTGGTCATCGGGAGCGGGCGATCGTACCAGACCTCCGGCGGTGGCGAGGCGGCGGAGCCCGGGGCACACCCCGCCGCCGCGACGGCGACCGGGATATAGAACAGGACCCCCGAGGCCGCCGCCGCCGGGTTCATGTCAGCGCCCTGCGACCAAGACTTCCCCGCCGAACTTCTTGGCCAGGAAGGGGAGGATCTTCCCGTTGAGCATCCCCCCGATGTTGGTAGCGACCTTTGAGGTCATCTCCGGCATCATGTGGTTGAAGTACTGATCCCACTGTACCACCGTGCCCCCTTCTCCGTCGGGAGTGAGGCTGACGGTGGCGAGGTGATCCTTCAAGCCCCAGGTGTTCTCCACCGCCGAGTAGGCGAAGGCGTAGGGGGCGCGGTAGTAGACCACCTTCTCTACGAAGCGATCTTTTCCGTCTCCGGTGACGCACTGACGGGCGGTTCCAACCCCCTGGGGCGAGTCAGCCTGGGAGTCGTCGACGGTGACTTTCCCGAGCACGCCGTCCGAGTATTCGAGGAGATTTTGGTGATTGCCGAGGTAGGCCCAGACCTCCGCCACCGGTCGCGTCAATCTCACCTTCGTGGTCACGCGGCGAGGGGCCGAGGTGAGGGACGAGATGGGCATGGCATCGTAAGCGGCCCGAGCGGCCTTTGGGTTAGGTCCCGCGAGGGACGGGGTCGAGCACGCGGTGAGCAGGCCGGTGAGCAATAGGGGAGCGGCGAATCGAGTCATTGCGTAATCCTCTCTTGGTGAACAGCGCTGCCGTTCAGGTTGCGCAAAGACTCTGGGGGCGAGACCTCCGTTTCCACAACGGGCAAGCTTGCAGCTCCACCGTGCATAGATGCAGCCGAAGCGTACTGCTCTCTCGTGCCAAGCTAGGGTCGGCTGCGGATACGAGCGAGAAGCTTCTCGAGCACGACGTCGCGGGTGGGAAAGCGAGGGCTCGGAATCGGGAGGTCGGGCGTGACGCCGTCCGGCTCCAGGGCCCCGCTGGGACGCACGATACGGGCTTTCGGGAAGTGAACCTGGAGGCCGGTGCGGGGGAGCCGAAAGGACTCCATGGCGCCGAAGGTCGTGGCGAGGTCGGCGGTCTTCTCCCCCACCACGGTGCCGAATCCATAGTCCTGAATGACGGCGGCTACGTTGACGGCGTTCGAGTAGGAGTAGCGGTCGATCAAGGCATAGACCGAGCCCGTAAAGCGACGACCCTTGCGGGGAGCCGCCGGGGGAAGCGCGATCTCGAAGGTTTCCCCCGGGGGCGTCTCCTCGTACCGCTGCGCGAGCACCCCTGAGATGCCCCCCCGGAGGGAGGGGTTCGCCTCGAGCCGGGCGCGGTTGGAGGCGGCCGCTTGGGGGCTCGAACGCACTTCGAAGCGCTTCGCGAAGGCGAAGGGCTGGTCGGCAAACCACGAGATCATCGGATCGCTAAACGAGTGGTCGCCTCCGGGGTTGTTGCGCAGGTCCACGATGAGCACGTGGCATCTCTCGGCGAGGAAGCGCTGGAAGGCGCCATCGACGAACTTGACGAAGTCCCGATTGTCATACATGCCCGCGTCTCCCCTTTCGAGTTCGATGAAGGGCCCTGGCCGCAGGTAGGCGATGCCGCCGGGGAGCACCTGGGCCACCCGCTCCATCGGATCTAGCTGAAACCCAGATTGCGAGCCAGAGGAGGTTCGGGCCTCGGCCCGGGTCTGAGCCGCGACGTCGTGCGTCTTGCGAACCCCACCTGCCCTTTCGACTTCGAGCACGAATCGGGACCTCTCTCCGTACTCGAGCCAAACGAAGAGAGGAAAGGCGCGCTCGAGGAGAGAGTCCGCGAGACGGTCGTTGTCCGCCGACACGTGGGCGGCGAGCCGCGCTCGCACCTCGCCTATCGGTTCGCCGTCGAGGGTCACCAGCCGGTCGCCCCTCTCGAGACCCGCATGCGCTCGAGCCACGTACACCTCTCCCCTGTCGAGCCGCACGTCCACGCTCCAGGACCGGCCTCCCCGCTCCAAGAAGAGGAGAAAAGCCTTGGAGACATCGGCGAAGGTCGCGTGGGCCACCCTTCCGTAGGCCGCGAAGCGCTGAAATCGCACCCGCGCCTGGTCGGCCGTGAGGGGCCGCGTGAGCTCGGCGCGGACCCGCCGATACTCGGCGTCGTACTGGGACCGACTGCGGTGAGCGTACAGATCGAAGTGAGCGGCCTCGAGGCCGCGATAGAGGTGGTCGAGGTCCGCGCGCAGGGACTCCGGATCATGGCGAGTCGGAGCGGCGGCGCTGAGCAAGCCCGCGGCGGCAAGAATCCAGGGACGAAAGCAGGACATGGGCGGAGGGGTGCCCGGGGGGGACCGGCTCGGCTAGGGCGAGCCCCTCCCGATGTCCTGACGCTTTCCTGTCGGACCGAAAAGGCTTGGAATTCTGCGCCTTCGGAGAGAGGCCGACAAGCGTGAGGATATGCGTGGGGGACTGGGTGGTGGACCCCGAGGACCTGTCGCTCCGTCGCGGAGAGACGGTCCGCCGCCTCGAGCCGAAGGTGATGACGCTCCTCGTTCGACTCGCCGAGTCCCGGGGCGAAGTGGTGCGGCGGGAAGCCCTCTTCGCAGCGCTGTGGCCGGACGTCACGGTGGGCGAGGACACCCTGGCTCGGGTGGTCTCCAAGCTACGCAGGGCCCTGGGCGACGATCCCAAGCGCCCCGTGTTCGTGGAGACCATCCCCACCCGGGGGTACCGGCTCATCGCGGAGGTCCGCACCGAGCTTCCGCCCGGCCCCCCCGCGGCGACATCCGCAGGAGCGTCGACGCGCGTGCGGACCCGCCGCCCCGCCCTGGTCCTCGCCGGCGCCGTCGTCATCGGGACGCTGGCCGGGGCCGGGTGGGCCGGATGGGACTGGGGTCCGGCCGTCCCCACCTCGTCCGCGACCTCCCTCGCGCGGGCGGATGACCTCTACATGCGCTTTCGCCGTGCCGACAACGAGGCGGCGCTGGCCCTCTACGAGGCGGCCGTCCGAGCGCGGCCTGAGAACGCGGCGGCGCTCTCGGGGGCGGCCAACGCGCTCGTCCAGCGGGTGGTTCGGTGGCCCGGCCGGCCGGGGGAGCCGGATCGGGGGGCGCTCTCCATCTCCGAGGCCTTGGCCGCGGGTCTTCACCAAAGCCCCGCCGCGCGGGCGGAGCTGGGGCGGGCCCGCGGCTTCGCGGAGACCGCGGTCGAACTCGAGCCCTCGAGCGGTCGCACCCGCAAGGCCCTCGGCCTGGTGCTCGCGGCCAGCGGCGAGATCGAGGCCGCCGAAGTCCAGTACCGCCTCGCCATCGAGGCGGATCCGCGGGCCTACGCGCCCCATATCAATCTGGGCGAGCTCCGGGTCCTGGCCGACGACCTGGAGGGGGGCCTCGAGCACTTCGAGCGCGCCTTTGCCCTCATGCTCGACGCCTATCCCACGGAGCCGCAGCGGGTGGGGCAGTGGCCCGCGGAGCTGGGCGTGGCCATCGGCCAGCTCCACGAGAGACTCGGCGCGCCCCGCCAGGCCCAGCAGTGGTACGAGCGGGTGGTGGCGCTGGTTCCCTTGCACCCCGGAGCCACCGGTCGGCTCGCCGCATCGTGGGCGCGCCTCGGTCAACCCGAACGCGCCAAGGCGCTATGCGCGGAGCTCGCGTCCAAGGTCGAAGTCTCCGAGCCTTGTCAGAGCCTTCTCACCCGGCCGTGAACCCTCCTCAGACCAGGGGCTACGGATCGACGATGACTTTGACCGGCTCGGAGCTGCGCCCGTGCACTCGAGCCACGAAGGTGTGCTCCCCCGTTTCGAGGGGCCACCGGGCGGCGTAGGGATACGCCACGACGGCAAAGGGCACGCCGTCCACGTACCACACCAGGGGATCTCTCGTGCCCTCCACCTCGGCCAGGAGCGCCATCGTGCCTGCAGACTTGGGCATCTCAGGGTCTTGCATGACCCGCGTTCCGGCGACGGGCCGAAGCACTCTCGGCGGGCTCGGCTCCGAAGTATCCACGGCGCGCTGGGGCAGCACGTCGAGACCGCGGGACTTTGCCCAGCTCGCGTAGCGCGGGGGAAGGTCGACCAAGGTTCGGACCTCGGCGCCCACCGCCCGGGCCACGTGCACCGAGCAGTCGTGGGTAGGGGCCTGCCCCGGGGCGAAGTGCTCCACGAAATGCTGATCGCAGCGGGGGGTCGCGCGGCCGCCGGACCAGGCGCAGATGGCGGTGGGGGTGTGGCCCTCCGGAGGGGCAAAGCCGAGATCCGAGAGGCCGCGCATGTCCTCGGGCTCGAGCTTTTGCAACATCACCTTCGCGACGGCAGCCGAGGTGGCGCCTCCCACCTGGCGCATGGGCTGGGCATCGGGGCGCCCGAGCCATACCCCAAGGACGTGGCGCTCGGTGTACAGCACCGTCCAGGCGTCGCGATAGCCTTGGGAGGTGCCCGTCTTCAGCGCCACGCCGAACGGGTACTCGGTGGGTCCCATGCGCACGAAGGTGGGGAGTCGAGCGAGAGGATCCGAGAGAAAATCCGTGACCTGACGCGAGGACGCCGCGCTGAGGACGCGCTCGGCGCAGTCGGTACAGGCTTCGTCGACGAAGAAGCGGGGCGGCGCATAGCGACCGTCGTCCGCGAGCGCGGCGTAGGCCGTGACGAGGTCGATCAGTCGGACCGGCAAGAGCCCCAGAGCGAGCCCTAAGCCGTAGTGGGTCGCCGGCTTTTCGCGGTTGTGGAGGCGGAGCGCGCGCAAGCCATCGTAGGTCGGGCCGAGCCCGAGCTCGTGCACGAGCTGAGCGGCGGGGACATTCCGTGAGTTCGCGAGCGCCGTCCGGGGCAGCATCGGCCCGAGGAATCGTCGATCGGCATTCTCGATGCTGCCGGGACCTCGAAAGAGATCGTCGAGGATGGTCGCGGGGGTGATGAGGCCGCGGTCCAACGCGGCGGCGTATACGAAGGGCTTGAGAGTGCTCCCGGAGGGCCGAAGGGTCGCGGCAAAGTCGATGGCCCCCGTCCGGGATGCGTCGAAATAGTCGGTCGAACCCACGTAGGCGAGCACCTCGTGGCGGGCCCGCTCCAGCACCACCACGGCTCCGTTTTCGACCCCTCGGTCGCTGAGGCGGAATACGGCGTCGTCCAGAATGGACTGGAGCTCCGCGGTGAGCTCGAGATCGATCGAGGCACGCCAGCGAGGCCCGGATCCCTGTCGCGTCAGGCCCCGGAAGTACTCGAACGCATGTAGGGTTGCGCTCGGACGCAGCGGCTGGGGGCGCACCACGAGGTCCACGATCTGCCGCCGCGCCAGCGCTAGGTCGACCTCGTCGAGGACCCCCCGCTCGAAAAGAGCGTCGAGGATCCGCTCTCCCCGCCGAATCGCCCGCAATCTTCCTTGCCCATCGTAGGGGTTCATACGGGAGGGCGACTGGGGGAGCGCAGAGAGAAACGCGATCTCCGCGTAGCTCAGATCCTCGACCGGCTTGTCGAAGTATCGCCGCGCGGCGAAAGCGATGCCCCGGAGGCGGTTGCCGTAGGGAGCGATGCGGAGGTAGTGCGCCAGCACCGCCTCCCGGCCGTGCCGGGCCACCAGGAACAGCGCGGTCAAGGCTTCTCGAAGCTTTTTGGCGTAGGTGCGGGGCCCGGGCTTCTGCATGCGCGCCACCTGCATCGCAAGGGTGGACGCTCCGGACACCGCTCGACCCGCTCGGTAGTTCGAGACGAGCGCCCGCGCCACGGCCTGGAGATCCACTCCCGGGTGCTGCCAAAAACGCTGGTCTTCGATGCCCACCAGCGCCGCCGCCACCCGCGGAGGCACGCTCGAGAGGGGCCAAAACCCGATCGGCGCGTCTCCCCCGTCGAGCTCGCTCAAAAAGCGCTCTTGCCGGTCCACCACGAGCACCGTGGCGGCAGGCGCCGCCAGCGACTCGGCGTCCCGATAGGCCGCGAGCAGGAGCCCCAGGACCCCGGCGAGGACGAGCGCCACGGGAGCGCTGGCCCCCTTGAGGTGCCGCGCCGTCAAGGCTCCGCCGGGCTCCGCGTCACCACCACCCGAGCCCCCGGAGAGCGCCCCGTGACCGTCGGATCGTAGAGCATCTCGGCTCGGGCTGGGGGCTGGGTGAAACGCCCCTCGGTCACCGCCCGGGTGCGAAAATAGAAGTCGAACGTCCCCTTCGGGAGGACGTCGAAATAGTACGTGACCTCGTCGTCGAGGAAGGCCCGGTAGGTCGGATCCAAAGTGTCACGTCCGCTCGGGCGCGCCTCGCGGGGGGCGGTCGCGAGGGCGGGGTTCATGGGCTCCAGGCCCGCGGCCAGCGGCACCCGAACCGCCACGAAGGTCCTCGGCTTGGGGTTCACGACCTGCACGTGCTCCTCCACCACGTCGCCCACGGACCGTCGAATCTCGAGGGCAGGGGCGTCCAGGGCTTGCGGCCGGGGCGGCTGCCCCTCCCGCACCCCGAGCTGTCTACGGCTGACCACGAAGCCCGCGGACCGGGCCTCGACGCCCGCCCCCGAAGAGGCCGGCACGTAGGATGTCTCCACCCGAACCACTACCGGGTTCGGCCCCCGGGACACCAGGGTCAGGGCGGAGAGGTCCTCCGTCTCCACGAACCCGGTGGGCGTCTCTCCGCCCACCGACACGCGGCGCGCCGATTTCCCTCGTACGTCAATACGTCCTGCGTCCCCGTGGCTCCCCGGCGCTCCCGTCATTCGTTCGGTGAGAGCGGCGAGGGCGGCGGCGTTGGCGTTGGTGCTGCCCCATCCGTCGCCGCGACCGAGGGTCACCAGGGCGTCCGTGAGGAGCTCGAGCTTCGACTCGGCCGGATTCAACCGGTAGAGGGCGCGCACGATCTCAGCCAGGGTCCGCGTCTCGCTGGGAAGGATCAGCGAGGGTCGGGGGCCGTGTCGCGCCTGGAGCCCACCGTAGATCTCGCGCCCTTGGTGGAGTCGAAACACGACGTCTTCGAGCAGCTGAGTCTGAATACGCTCGAGGACCGGGAGGTCGCGGACCGAAGCGGCCAGGAAGGCCTGCGCCACCCGGGCCTTGGCCTCGGTGTCGAGGTATTGGGCTTTGTTGGCGAGCTCCGCTCCGTAGGCCGACTCGAAACGAGCCGCGACCGCGAGCGCGCGAAGGGAGGCCACCCGCTCGCTCCACTCCGCTCCGTCCACGAAGGCGCCAAAGTCGGAGCGCAGCGCGCGCCCGAGGACCGAGACGGTCCGGTCGAAGCGGTTGGGGTCCACGTCGAAGCCTGCCTTGCGGGCCTGGACCATCAGCTCCAGCGCGTCCGCGGTGAGCCAGACGTAGCCCCGGCTCCCGGGCCAGTAGCCGAAGAGGCCGCTTCCGTCGTCCGCCCCTTCGAGCCAGGCGAGAGTCTCCTCCACTCCGCGACGGTCGCCGTCCTCGTCCACGGGTTGGTGAAGAAGCTCTCGGAAGCTGCGGGTGGCTAAGAGCGCCCGGGCGCGGCTGACCCGAGCCTCGGTGCTCCCGTGAGGATAGTCCCGGAGGGCGTCCAGGCCGGACGCCATGTGCACGAGACCAGGGTCGTTGGCGACGAAGATGGTCCGCCGTGACGTTCCCGGCCGCGCCGGCTCGGGGAGGGCCTCGACGGACAGTGTCTCTCCGGGAGCGAGAGTCTTCAGGATGCGGCGGGTCTCGCGGGCTCGATCCGGCCGAAGCGGCAGCTCCGTCTGAAAGGCATCCTTCGCTCCGTCCGCGTCTCGGGCCACGGCGAGGGTGAGCCTCAGCTCCGGCGCCGGCGCCCCCCGCAGCGGGGCGGGCGTGAGGACCTCGGCGTCGAAGAGAATCGAGGTCGGTCGCTGGGGGTCGAGCTCGACCCTTCGTCCGGCCCCGGCCGCCACGCGAGCCCCCTCGAGGGCAAGCTCGACGCGCCCCGGGCCCCCCGGCCCCTCGACCACCCGGGCCAAGCCCCCGAGCTTGAAGCGGTCTCCGGCGCGTACGAAGCGGGGAGCGACGGGCTGTACGAGCACGGGCAGGCGCACCTCGATCCGGCTCTTCGCGAAGCCGAAGCGATCCCACCCGCTCACCGCTTTGGCCCGGACCGCGAAATTCGTGAGGTTGTCGGGGAGGGGAACCTCGACGGTGACCTCACCGCTCGCGGGCACGGCAATGCGAGGACGAAAGACCGGTACGGCCTGAATGTTCTTCCGCACCGTGACCTTGTCCAGAAGGCCTTCGGCCCCCCGCTTCGAGGCTTCCTTGGCGGGGGCGTCGCCCCCTGGGTTGTCCGCGAAGGGCAGCCGTCCGTAGACCTCGTTGCGGGTGTCCGTCACCGACGCGTAGCTCTCGACCGGGGTGATGAAGTTCGCGAGGGGATCCAGACGAGCCTCTCGTCCGAGCGCCAGCACCGCCTGATCCACCAGCCACAGCGTCACCTCCCCCGAGCGAGGCCGCCCGGCCCGGTCCGCAAGGCGGATCTTCACCTTCACGGTATCGCCGGGTTGAGCCCGTTCCGGATGCTCGAGGCCTACCGCGAGCTCGTGTTCGACCGGCGCCACCGAGAGCCAGGTGGTGGCGGCCATCGTGACGGGCTTTCCGAGGTCCGGAGCTTCCGAGCGCTCCGGCGGAGCCCCGCTCCGTCCCCGCATCAGCACGAAGTGGACGGGAAGCCTGGGGACGTAGGCCGCGGCGATGGGCAAGCGCAGTTGCCCCACCCCACCCTTCACGTCGACCCATCGATAGATGTTGCCCTCCGGCGCCTCGATCACGGCCAGCGCTCGGGCCTCCTTCACGGGGCTTTGAAGCAGCAGCTGGGCGGTGTCGCCGGGAGCGTAGGAGGACTTGTCGGTGGAGGCTTCGAAGACCTTGCGCTCAGGCTTCTTCCAGCTCACCGCGGTGTCCCCGCCGGCGAAGAGATCCACGGCCACCACCTGGGCCCGCCCGAGCCGGTCCCGCGCCACGAGCTCCACCACGTACACCCCCCCGGTGGCGAGGGGCAGGCGCAGCTTCACCGGTCGCTTCTGCGTGGTGAGGGTCTCCTCCGAGACCGGGGTCTCGACGACGTCGGTGACGTACTTGGCCACCCCGTCCGAGAAGTCACTCGCCTCCAGATGCGAGTGCCAGGTTCGGTGCACGAGCCGGACCGTGACCTCTCGCCCCCCGAGGAGATCGCCCTCGGGGTTTTGGGCGATGACCTCGGCGTCGATGCTCTTGGCCCTCTCGATGAATCTCGGCACTTTGAGCCCCAAAACGAAGGGCGGTAGAGCTCGGATCTGCTTCGTGGCCGAGACCGTCTGGTCGTCGGCGCCGGTGAGGGTCGCCTCGACGACATAGGTGCGGGGCTGGGCGGTGGCCTCGAGGGCCGGATTGAGATCGAGCTCCGCCGCGCCCGAGTCGTCCGTCTCGCCGGAGCGGCCCAGGTTGGGCATGGCCCGGAAAGGCCCGTTTCGGGAGTAGCGACTCCCGGTGGAGTAAAAGAAGCCCTTCCTCTTGTTGGGGGGAGTCCAGTCGTAGGGAAACTGGGTGACTCTCCAGCGGAGGGGTCGGCCGGAGACCGGTCCACCCGCATAGTAAGAGCCCACCGCCTTGACCTGGAAGGCGCGGTCGATGGGCGTGGACGAGGGTCCGAGCAAAGACAGCTCGAACTTGGGCACGCGATAGGCTTCCATGCGGAAGCTCACCTCGCACAGGGACTGTCGCTTCTTGGTGAGCACCCGGGCGGAATAGATCCCGGTGGGAAGGTTCTTCTCGGCGAAGCTTCGATAGAAGCTCCCCGCCTCGCTGAGCGCGATCGGATGCTCGACTTTGAGGTTTCCCGCCCCTCGAATCTCCAGAGAGAGCGGCGAGGCCCCCGGGGCCCGGATCACCCCCTCATGGCGGCGGCGCACGTAGCCTTTGAGGTGGACGGTCTCCTCTGGCCGATACACGGGGCGCTCCGAGAAGATATGGCACAAGCTCTTCTCCTGCTCGCCGCGGGGGGCGTTGTTACGGAGGGTCCAAGCCAGCCAGTCTCCGCCGCCCTCTTGCCAGCGGGAGCGGGCGTAGCGCTCGGGACCTCGGCTCGGGTCGAGGACCAACCTATCCTCCCCGAGGGTCACCACCACCCGCCGGAGGCGGCCCCGAGGGCGGGGTCCGCGCGGGCGCCACGCGATCGCTCCGGCCTCGTCGGTGCGCCCCGAAAAGAACGTCACCCACGCCTTCTTCTCCACTCCTTCGACCCGGACCTCAGCCCGGGCCAGAGGGCGGCCCGTCCGCAAGCTCGTGACATAGAAGCGCACCGCGTGCGGCTCCTCGACCGTGGAGAGGGCCAGGTCCGTGACCTGGAGGCGGGTCCAGTGCCGGGTCGTCGAGCCGTCGAGCCTACGCACCCCCACCAGATAGGTTCCGGGTTGGTCGACCCCCATCGCCCCGTCGAGATGAGGCCCGAGATCGAGGCCGAAACTCGCCGCTCCTCCGGTGGCGGACAGCGGGAGATCCACGATCCGGGAGACGTCGGCAGAGCCGAGGGTGCTGAGGTGGGCCCGCAAGCTCTCCGGCGTGGGCCGAGAGTGGGGAGGCACGCCCCTCTCGGGCTCCTCCCCCGGGCCCGGCGGGCGTCGGCTCTCGTCCACCGCCACCGGAGAGGTGGAGAAAGGCCAGAACCGCCGATCCAGGGGGTCGATGCGGTGGATGCGGAGGTCTACCCGATCGAAGCCGCGACCTCGGAGAGGCACGGTTTGGGGTCCGTAGCGCTCGACGGTCCCTCGCGAGCGAACCCACGACAGCTGCTTGGCCTGGCGCGGAAAGGAGAAGGACATCCGGCTCACGCCCCGCACGTCCAAGGGTCGACCCTTGACGTCCGTGAGCGCGGTGGGATGCACCGAGAGCTCGTACCGCTTATCCGCCTCGAACCCGCCCCGCACCGACAGCACCCGGCCGCTGCGTTCGAAGGAGAGCCCTTCCACGGCGGGGGTGAGTCGAACGAGGTTTGCGAGAGTGACCGGGTCCAGAGCCGACGGCTCGCTCGAGAAGACGAGGTCAACCTGCGGCCTTCGCCCGCTCGGGCATCGGATCGCCTGCTCCGCAGCGTACAGAGAACCCTCGGGGGTCACGGGGAGCCTCTGAGCCGCACATCCGAAGGACGTGAGGCGGAAGGCATCGAGGGTCGAAAAGGAGAGCTGGGCAAAAGATCCCTCGTGCTCGTCGTCGAGAGAGAGTCGAAAGTGAACGGTGGCCCGGGTGCTCTCCGGAATGGGCTCCTCGAGCCGCAGGACGTACGTCGCCGGAGCCCCTGCGGACCGACGCTCCATCGACTTGACCTCGAAGTCTTCCTTGTCGAGCCACCGAGCGTGCGCAGCATCCAGCCCCGGGCGCGGACGGAGCTCGATGCGGGTCATGGCGGCCAGGGCCGCGGGGGGAAGCGGACGAGGAAAGGTCAGAGTGAGGGCATCCACCGGCTCGAGATCGTCCGCCCGATCGGCAGGGAGCGTCCGAGAAGGTGGACTCATCAGGGTCACGACGGACGTCTTGACGCCGGAACGAGGCTGCACGGAATAGCGCGTGAGGGCGGGCCACGGCTCCGCGGGACGAAACTGAAGGGTCTTCGCGTCCAGCCAGGTGAACGCGCCCGGGTGCCGGGGCTCGACCACCACGAAGCGCTCCGGAGCGTCTTCCGGCCCTCCATTGCGTGGCCCCACCGCCTTTGGGAAGAACACGGTGATCGGATCCCAACTGCGGAGAAAGCGCTCCGGCACCACCACCGTGCCCCGCGAGGTCGAGGGCTGGGCGAAGGAGAGGTGGCCGAGGGTGAGCGCGGCGAGAGTGAGGGACAGCGAGGCGACCCGCACCCCGGGGATGAACAAGCGTTTCACGGCGCCTCCGTATAGCCAGCCTTAGATAGATAGCTCTCGAGGGTTTCGGGGGGGGGTCCAGTGGGGGGCGTGTCCAGCCCCACCACCGCGAGGCGAGCCCGCGCCACCGGCCCATCCGCGGGTGAGGTGACGACGAGTACGTAGGTGCCGGGCGCCAAGGTCTTCATCTGAGCCACCCCCCGCCCCACCAGGCGGCCCTCAGATGTGCGAAGCTCGGCCGTGACCTCCGCGGAGCTCGCTCGGAGCCCCACCCCGATGGCGCGCTCGTCCGGGACCACAATCCTGAACGCTCGAGCCTGCCCCGGGCCCACGATGAACTCCGGCCCCACGCCCTCCGCGAGGCGAGGCACCGAGACCTCAGCGACCGAGAGTGTGTCCGGCAGCGAAGCCCCGGCTACCGCCCGCAAACGAAGTTGACCGGTACCGCCTCCGAGAAAGAGCGGGAGCTCCGCGCCCCGGGAGGCGACCGTGATCTGCGGCGTTTCCCCCCCCGCCTGCCATCGCGCCACGTACGGGGCCCCTACCCGCACCGAATAGAGACGGGGAGCGTCGGCTTCGAGCTCGAGCACCGCCTCGCGCCCCTCGAGACTCACGAGCCCCGGACGCACCCGGCGGGGGCGGGCGGAACTTGCGCTGAAGAGCCCCTCGAGAGGAGCTCCCGCATCGAGCCACGCGAGAAGCGGCCCCGACCCGTGGCGGATCCTCACCACCCCGCCCCTTCGACCCACGGAGATATCCGCCCCTCGCTGGACCTGGCCGTCCGCGCCCATGAAGGTCACGTTGCGTCCACCCCGAACCCGCAGCGTCCGCGGCCCCGTCGCGGGGGGGACCTTCAGCTCGACCCGACCCTGGCCGCCCTCGACAGCCTCGTAGGGAAGGGTGCGAAGCTGAGATGTGGGCGCAGCCTCGACCGCATAGGCGATGGGGGCTGGAGTAGGGTTGAGCAGGAGAACCCGCTGCGCCCGCGCGTCGAAGCGCTCGACCACACCATCCGCCACCACCACCCGTTCGACGGCGTCGACCCCGGCGGCCGCGACCGCTCCCGCGTCCATGGCCAAACGAAAGCGATACAGCCCCTCGTCCAGCCCAAACTCGACCGCTTCGCCCGCGGCCAGGATGCCGCGCTGGCTGCCCTCCAGGGGGCGGGCGTCAGCGCGGGCAAATCGCCGGACGGAGAGCGAAGTCTCGAAGCCCTCGGCCCCTCGGGAGGCGGAGAAGACGTGGGCCGCAAGCCCCTCTCCGCCGAACCGAACCGCGGTGGCTCGACCGGCTTCGGTCACGTCGTAGTGCCGGGCGGTGGGGGTCTCGGAGGGCTCGAGCAAGGCGAGCCCCGGAACCGCCTGGGTCGCCCTCGCGCTGGCCAAGGCGTAGCCTCGGCCCCCGAGGTCTACCCGGATCGGGGACCTGCCTACGGACAGAGAGAGGCGATCGTCCCCCAAGACCACGCGGCGGCCCGTCAACTTCCCCCGCCGCTCCGGCCGGGCGATCCACAGGGTGTCGGTCGAGGCGTGCGCGAGACCTCGGCGCAGCGGCGCGAGGGCGCCGAGAGGGCTCGAGGACCAGCGCACCTCTTCCTCGAAGCGAAAGGCCCCGGGCCGAGCGAGGCGCACCTTCAGGAGCGAGATCGGCACGCCTGAGAGCGCGGGCTTGGTCGAGACCCCTCGAGCCAGTTCGGCTTCGGTGAGGCTCGTCGCTTGGACTCCGTGGACGTCCAGAGTGACGGGCGAGTTGCGTTTATCCACCGACCACACTTCGAGGCGGTACTCGCCCCCTTCCATCACCGGAACTTCGACCCGAGCTGGCCGCCCCACGTGTTCGGCCACCGTGATCCAAGGCGCACTCCCCTCTTTCGACGAGGCCTTCTTGCGGGAGAGCGCCACCCCCATCGTTTCCGCGGAGCGAGCCCAAGCCACGAGGAGCTCCTCGCGTCCGACCTCGAGCGGAAAGACCCACTTCTTGTTCCCCGCCGCAAAGGTCTTCCGGGCGCCGAGGGCCAGGGCTGGCGCCCTCTCCTCCGGGCGGGTGGAGACTTTGACTTCCGTGCGAGCTCGCCTCTTCCCGACCGGGCGGAGGTCCAGGCGGTAGCGCCCGGGCGAGAGTCGACGGGCGATGAAGAAGTTCCAGTCGTCGGGCCGATCGTCGCTCTGAGCCACGAGTCGCCCTTCGCTATCCCGCAACCTAGCCTCCACGTCGGCCTCGCCGAAGGAAGCGATCTCGACTCTCTCCTCCGCACCCAGAGCGAGCTCGAGGGAGACGGGCGCCCGCACCCTCCACGTACGCCCCACCACGAGCTGCACTGCGCGGACGGCCAGCGAGTAGGGAACACCGCGATCGCGACGGAGGGGATGGACCTCGAGTTGATACCGACCTCGGGGCAGAGCGCCCTCCCAGCCGCGAAGAGGAGGGACGTAGGCCACCTTCTCGGTGCCGCCCTCCCCGCGGCGAACGACATCCGCCTGCATCTTTCCCCCGAGCTCGATCTCGACGAGCAGGTTCCTCACATCTGGACCGGGGGAGACGCTTCGGCGCGTGACGTCTTTCGGTTCGAGGTCCCTGCGGACATCGACGTGAAGATCGAGCTCGGGGGAAAGGTGCAGGCGGATGGCGTTACCCGCCGGGAGGGCGGCACCGAGAAGGTGGCCAACCTACCAACAAATAGCCGCGGGGAGGGCCCAAAGGTACGAAGAGCCTAGTGGAGGGGA
>JBCBRU010000025.1:0-31693 GCA_039819565.1 Myxococcota bacterium
CCGCCGAACCCGAGCCGGGCAAGGACCTGACCTTCGGGGATCTGCGGGTCGATCCCGAGGCTCATCAGGTGTGGCTGGGCGAATCCGAAATCGTCCTGACTGCCCTAGAGTTCAAGCTCCTCACCACGCTGCTGAGCCGGAAGGGCCGCGTGCAGTCGCGAAAGCAGCTCCTGGACGACGTCTGGGGCATCCAGGCCGACGTCAGCACCCGCACCGTCGATACTCACGTCAAACGTCTCCGGCATAAGCTAGGCGAAGCCGGAGAGTTCATCGAGACCCTCCGTGGCGTGGGCTACCGATTCCGACCCCACGCTGAGTAGACGGGTTATGCGCCCGGGCGTTCGCACGAAGCTATTCACAGCCTCGCTGTCTCTCATGGTGGTGGTGGGCGGGCTGTGCGCGGCCTACCTGGAGTGGAGTCTACGCGGCTTCCTCGAGGAGCGCGTCGAGGTGCAGCTCACCGAGCACGCCCGGACGGTCCGGGAGAGCCTCACGCTCCTACGATCTTCAACCTCCTCCCCGGCGCTCGACGAGCTCGTGGGACGGCTCGCCGCCACGACCCAAACTCGCATCACGGTCATCGACGGAGACGGTCTGGTCTTAGCCGATTCGGACGTTCCCTTCGCTGAGCTCGACCGCCTCGACAACCACGGGACCCGCCCTGAGGTGATCCAGGCCGTGGCGGAAGGGCTCGGCCTAGCTCGGCGCTATAGCGACACCATCGAAACCAGCATGCTCTACGTGGCGGTCGCCCATCGTGGCGGGGCCGTCCGAGCCGCAACCCCCCTTGCGATCGTGGACCACGTCATTCACCAGTTGCGGCTGCTCCTGGCCGTAGCAGCCCTCCTCGGGCTGGGCCTCGCCGTGGTCATGAGTCTTCTGGCCTCGCACTTCCTCTCGCGCGCCCTTCGCCAGCTCGTCGACCACGCGCGCGTGCTCGTGAGCGGTCAGGGGCACCGCATCGACATTCTGTCCACGGACGAAATCGGCCACCTTGCGGGCAGCTTCAATCAGCTCGCCGAGGAGCTCGAGGGCACCCTCGCGGCACTGGCCACCGAGCGGGCCCGGTTCGAGGCGATCCTGGACAGCATGGGGGAAGGGGTGCTCGTCGTCGACGAAGT
The DNA here is from genome assembly GCA_039819565.1 of Myxococcota bacterium. Taxonomy (GTDB): domain Bacteria; phylum Myxococcota; class Kuafuiibacteriia; order Kuafuiibacteriales; family Kuafuiibacteriaceae; genus JAHQVK01. The sequence goes on from JBCBRU010000025.1 coordinate 1,122, forward strand.
GGGGCGAGTCATCCTCGTCAACCCCGAGACCATGCGTCTCCTCCATCTCCCGGAACCGCCGATGGGGCTGCCTATCGAGGATACCGTCTGTCCGCTCGAGCTACGGGAGCTTGTTCGGGCGGCGGCGCAAGGGCGGGCCGAAGCGGAGTTCGTAGTGCCGGGCGAGCGCCCGCTCTCGGTGCTGGCCCGGGCCACGCCTTTTCGAGATTCGGGGGGCGCGGTGGTGGTCATGCACGACGTCACCGACGTGCGGCGCCTCGAGAACATTCGAAAGGACTTCGTCGCCAACGTATCTCACGAGCTGCGAACGCCCGTAAGTATCGTACAGGCCAACGCCGAGACTCTCCTCGATGGGGCCCTGGCGGATCCGAAGCGGGCACGCACCTTCGTCGAGGCTCTTCATCGAAACGCCGAGCGCCTGTCTCGAATCATCGCGGACCTCCTGGATCTCTCTCGACTCGAGGCGGGTCGCTATCGATTCGAGATGGCGACCGTCGACGTTGCCGAGTCTATCGAGCACGCGGTTGAAGCCGTGAACGCGCGGGCTCGTTCGCGCGATCAGCAGATTGAAATCTCGGTGCCGGACAGTCAGGAGGTTCGCGCCGACCCCAAAGCGCTGGAGCAGGTCCTCCTCAACCTTCTGGAAAACGCGATTAAGTATACGCCGGACGGTGGACACATCGCAGTTCGGGCGGAGGAACTCGGTGAGCAGGTGCGCATCGAGGTGCAGGACGACGGTCCCGGTATAAAACCCGAGCACCGCGCCCGCATCTTCGAACGCTTCTATCGCATCGACCCGGGGCGCTCGAGAGACATGGGGGGCACGGGTTTGGGTCTGGCCATTGTGAAGCACTTCGCCGAGTCCATGCGAGGGCGGGTGGGCGTCGAGCCCGCCTTTCCTCGCGGCTCAATCTTCTGGCTGACGCTTCCGGTGGCTCAGCCCGCCGAGGCGGTCGAGACGGACACTGTCCTCAGAGAAGCCGTCGGTCGATCTTGAGCAACGAGAGCGAGAGAATCTCTCCGGTCTCCAAACGAACGAGCTTCAGGAGCATCTCGCGCTCGCCGGGACCTCCGTCAAGTTGCCCGAGCACTGCGAGCTTGGCGGGCACCAACCTACCCACATTCACCATCTTCGACTCGTCGTAGCCCATACGCATCTGCCGCGAGACCTCCGACAGAAGCTCAGAGCGGGCGTCCGTCTCCAGCAACTGAAACTGTGGTTTCCGAGCGAGGCCCAGAGCGAGGCGACGGTGGAGGCGCTCGACCCCAGCTCCCCCCTCGCCGGCGATGGGAAATAGCACCGTCGGCGTACGCGCCTCGAGCGGCTCCACCGCGTAGTCTACGAGCTGTCGCGTCGAGCGATCGAACAGCTCTTCGAGAACCTCCTCGACCGAGGCGGAAGAGCTCGGAGCTGCAGAAAACCAGTCCTCACGGCGAGATGGCGGCCGATCTCCGTAGTGAGCCAGCTCCTGCTTCACCATGCGTACGATGATCGCGTCGAGCGGAGCGGCCGTCCAGTTCGAGCCAACGTGGTGACTCACCGACGACGCTGAGCCCTCGCTATCCCCGGTCTCCCCATAGGTGAGAAATACGAAGGGGGCTGTTGTGGCCTGAGCGATCTGACGCCAGATGAGCTCTCCCCTCCTATCAAGACCCGAAGCGCCTACCGTCGTGACCTTGATCCCCCTCCGGGCTGCCTCTTCGAGAGCGTCGACATAGGTGTAAGACTGACCGTAGTCCAGATGGGGAGAGGCATCTCCGACGAGGAAGGCGAGCCTGACCCCCTTGGTACGCCACTGTAGCTCCTTCATGGCCACTCGTAGTCCCTCCTGAACATCTTCAGGCGTATCCCCTCCCCCTCCTGCGCTCACGGAGGCAAGGGCTCGAGCGAAGGCTTGAACATCCTCCGTGAAGGGGATCGTTCGAGTGACGTAGGCGTCCCCGCGGTCTCGATAGAGAACCATCCCGAACCGGACCTGGGGGCGAGGATGAAGCTGGGAGACCTGATAGGTAATGGCGTCGAAGGTCTCGCGCAGCCGAGCGAGCTCGTCCCCCATACTCCCCGTGGTATCGAGCACGAAAGCGATGTCCATCGGTACGCCCTGATAGTTGACCCGTCGAGCGTCGAGCCGAACCTCGAGATGGCGACCTCTGGCAGCCCCCAGGTGCGCTCGAGCCGTCACTCCGAGGCCCTCCACCTGGAGGTCGAGCTGCCGGCCCTGAAGTCCCCAACGTCGCGGATGAAGAAGAGCTCGCCCATCGGCATAGGTTGTGCGCCGGTTCTGACCGCCGAGCCCCACCTGAGCATCGGGAACCGGCTTTCCGTCGGCGTCAACGACCTTCAGCACCACCCGATCATCGACATTAAAGGGCAATCCTAGTTGCGCATTCTCTCGCACGAAATCGAGAAAGGCGTGAAACTGGAGGTTGTCGTCGGAAGCTCCAGCCTGAACGCCCGATCTCCGGGGCTGTCGAGCGCGGCGCGGAGCGGGAGCCGGAGCCTCGGACGCCTCTTCAATCTCGGTGGCGCGTTTCGCGGGTCGCGCCGGGACTTCGGGGCGCGAGGATCCGGAGGAAGGCGCAGGCACGACTGCGGCTGGAGCAGCGTCCGCCGCGATCTCACCGACCGGATCGTCGTCGAGATGAACCACTGTAAGCTCTTCCTCGTCTCGAACCTCGCCGACCGCCCCGGCTCGAGAACCGGTCCGCTCAGAAGCCTCTCGACTGGCCGGCACGCTCGCCTCCAAAACGGCGCAGGCCGATAGGAAGAGGAGTCCAGAGCCGACCGCAATGGCCGGGTAGATTTGCTTCATGTACCTTCGAACGGGTCATCCACCCGAAGGATCTCGAAAAACCGCAGTTCGATCAGAATCCGGTTTGAGTCCCGAAAACGAAGCGAAAAGTGTCGATGGAAAACGGCTGGTCGAAGCGCGAGGTCCCGAAGGCGAACAGCAGGGTGAACTGATTGTCGTCGTCCTGAGTGGCCTTCAGCCCTAGTCCTAGCGAAGCGCGGAGTGCGTCTAGGCTGAAGTCTTCGAAGTTCGGGGCAAAGCCGTTGCCGACGGAGGCTTGGAAGGCCGCGTCCATGAAGATCCACACCGGATAGGTGTATTCGAGGGTAGCTACGGCAGCGCTTCGACCTCGGAGAATGCCGGGGAGAAAGCCCGAGAGATCTTGCGGGCGCCGTCCCAGGACGAAGAGCTCCGTGAAGGGAACCTCGGCGTCTCCGACAGGATCGACCAGATTCACCTGGCCCCCCAGGCTCAAGGTGCGGAAATGCCCCAAATCAAGATGACCGGTCAGGCTCCCTCCGTAGCCAAACCAGTGAAAGGCGTCAGGATCGTCGATGTCCCAACCGTGTCGTGCGTAGCCGGTGGCGGTAAAGCCCGTCTGGCTAACCGGGCGAGGTTGGCGAGTGTCGAGCCGCAGGAGCACCTGCTGGAAGCTCGCAAAGTAGCCGCCGGTGAAGGCGGCCGGCTCCGCGAATGCCCCTTGTGCGACCGCTTCTGTGAGAGCAATGTCGTCCTCATCGCTCGCGTCCCCGTCGTCGAATCGATGCCGATTCACTCCGGCTTCGAGCCTGAACTCGCTCCCGCGCCAGAAATCGACGCGCAAAGCCACGTCCCCTCCCACGGCTTCATCGTTGTAACGACTGCGCACGTCCGGGTCGGTGCTGATCCCTTCTCCGGTATAGATCCAGTCGGGTCGTTCATTGAACTCGACGCCGAACTCGAGCCGCGCGCTCGGGCCGAGCTGCCACCGATCTGAGATCGCAACGCGTCGCCAGTCCGCCCCTCCGAACCCGGCCGCGATACGAATGCTGTGCTCCTTCACGAAGACTTCATTGAGAAAGACATATACGCCGACACTCGGTCGAAAGTTGAAATCAACGAAAAAGGTCGGGACGATGCCTATCTTCCTCTCGTCGGCGGTGAGGAAGTCGAGAAGGACATTCGCCCACTGATCGCGCTCCGCGACCGTGAGGATGGCGCCCAACGGCTTGCGGATTCCCCACTCGAAAACGAGATGAAGGGGGGAAAGCAGAGCTCTTGGGACCCATATCAAGACATCACCGGCGTCCGGGCCCTCCGGAGCACGTCCGTCGAGGTTCGGAAGCGCTCGCTTTTCGGTCCGAACCGCGATCGATGAGGTCCGGCTTGCGGCGACCCGTGCGGACGACGTCGCGGTGGCGGTCCGAACCTCCTTGGTCTCCTCGGCGTAGGCAGGAGCGGTCGTGAGGAGATGCCCTCCGACGGCTGCCGCCACCAAGCACCACTCAAGGCGTCTCATGACTTGGGTGCTCCTTTGCCACTGGGCCGCTCGAGGCCGACCAACGTGGCCTTGCCGTCTTTAATCCAGAAGTGCACCCGAGCTGGGCCAGGATCGTCCTTGCCGGGGGTGAAGCCTCGAAGGTCTACGACCATGTATTCGGGCTCAGAGGTTGGCGGGGGGGCCGGCAAGTCGACGCACACGGTGCCTCGGTCGCCGACGGTGGGCGCCCCCATCTCGACCGAGGCCAACTTTGAGCCGCCCCAGGCGCGAGCCTCGTACTGGCGAGAACCCTCAGCGCGAATGCCCGTCCATACGGCCAGATCCTGCATACAAAGGCTCCCCCTCTCGTCGATCTCGGGCCACGTGAGCGGCGATAGCTTGGTCAGGTAGCGCTCGAGGATGCGCCGGCGGCGTTCGATGAGAATACGGGTGAGCTCGGACGCAATGATGGGTTTGGTCCACCGACCGCGTTCTGCGAGCGCGGCGATGTGCTCGGGCTCGAAGCGAGCGAGGATTCGGGTCATCCAGGCCGCGTCGTGCTCCGTGTGCCGCTGAAAGGCTGGATTAGGGTAGCCTGGTCTCCACTTGTCGGGTTGAAAGCGGCGGCCGTCATAATATCCGAGCTCCTTGCCGGCCTCTCCGTACCGAGCGTGATGCCAGGGGCGATCGAGCAGCCCCAGGGTGATGTAATCCTGCGCCATGTGGGGCACGTCGAAGTAACCGCTGTGGCCAAAGCGCTGCGCGAGACTATCCCAGATAAAGGTAATTCCGAGAGTGTCTCCGAAGTCGATCATGTAGTGCCGTACGTAGCCGGCGTCACCCGGGCCAGTCTTGACCCATGCAGCCAGGGTGTTCTCTTGCCGAGAGTCGATGTGATCCGTCCAGGCGGCGAGGATGTACATGCCTCTCACTTCGCGCCGAAACGCGTGAGGAATGACGTCATTCGGATCATCTTTCCGAGTCCCTTCGTAGAGCCAGGGACTGATGGGGCGCCCATCGATGAACTGACTCACGCTCGCTCGAAACCTTCCCTCGCCGAGTGATGTGGCTTTTTCCAAAACCTGCTCGACGTGTCGATCGGTCATCTTCTCCCGCTGGCCCGAGGTCAGCTTCACCTCCGCCTCCTCATCGAGGACCAGCTTTTCTCGGGTGATTGTGACAACTCGGTTACAAGGCGCGAAGTAACCCGCGGAGTGGTAGATGCTTGCTCCCACGACGTCCGAGCCCGTGGGGCGCTCCTGCTGCATCTCACCGTCCGTTTTGAGCAGGTAGCGCCTCCCCTCCCCGTCTTTGATAAAGAACCCCGGATTGCTGCCGTCAGGCTTGCCTCCGGTAATGGTCCAAGGGGTCGGAATATCGTCGTTGAGGTCGTCACACGCTCCGCGAGCGACCTCGAGTGGAGTCATCAGCCGACGGCTGATCCGATTCGTGTACCAGCTCGAGTTTGGAACTTCGTCGAGCGCGTTGACGTTTTCTGCTTCTCCCTGGCGGTCGTACAGACCGAATCCCTTAGCCAAGGGACGGAACACCGCCTGGTCGGCACCGTCCCATATGTACGGAGAGTAGAAGCTTTCCGGAGGCTTAGGGATCGGGGCGCGGTCATCGTCCTCCCAGATCACCTCCGCCAGGGGGAAGCGGCGGAGCTGCCCCGAGCAGCCCGCGAGGGTTGCTGCACCTGCGAGGGCAAGCGCCGGGACAATACCCCCCGAGCGCCCGCACCGCCGTCTCCTATCAGACATGACAGCTCACCCATCCCCCGATTCAAGGGTGGATAAAAGGGCTAATCTCTCTCGGCATCGAACGAACGCAACCAATCATGGGCGGCTTGAGCGGGACTCGTTCCTTCCTCGTCGACGGCGCGGTTGAGACGACGTACAGCCGGCTCATCAAAAGCGCCGGCCAGGGGAGCTAAGGCCTCGAGCGCCTTGGGGTGGGCATCGGCGAAAGCGCCGCGGACGAGAGCAATGGCCTCGTAGGGAGGGATCGCCCCCTTGTCGTCGTCGAGCACGGCGAGGTCGAAAGTCACGATGCGGGCGTCCGTCGAATAGGCGACCACCACGTCGCGGGCCCCCGAATGAACCGCGTCATATGCGAGGGCCTGCTCCATGATCGTCCGCTCGGCGAAGTCGAAGGCGTAGGAAGCCTGTACGCTTGCCCATTCTGGTCGATCGAAGAACTCGTAGCTGGCCACGAGCGACAGTCCTCCTTCCCGTTCCGCCAGATCCGACAGCGTCCGCACCCCCAAGCTCTCCGCCTGAGCCTTGCGTAGGGCGAAGGCGTACCGGTTTTCGTAGCCAAGCACCGCCGCTACCCGAATATCGTGGGTTTTATCGAGCCAGGTGCGAATCCTCTCGAGCACGCCCTCGCGTCCCCCCGGGCCCACCTCTTCCTTCATGACGTTGGCAAGGATCGTGCCCGAGAAGTCCAGATAGACGTCCACATCGCCGCTGACGAGGGCGTCAAAGATCACCGTCGAACCCAAGGAGCCGATCTGGTCGACCTCAAATCCGGCCTCCGCGAGACGAGCGCCAAAGATCTCGGCGAAGAGATAGCCTTCGGTAAACGCCTTCGCCCCCACGCGGACCTTGGGCCGACCGTCGCTCCCTGAGGGCCAGACAACGGGAGCCAAGACAGCCAACCATACCGAGACAGAAAGGGCCGCCATGACGCGCATGGTGCCTCGAGCTCTCCGCTCCAGCGCCCCCTGAAATCCGCGAATCCAGGCATCCAAGCCCAGCGCGAGCAGGGCCGAGGCCGCGCAGCCGACGGCGATCGAGGCATGATTGCGAGTCTGTAGACCCACGAAGATAAAGGCTCCCAAGCTCGCTGCACCGATGGGGGTAGCCAAAACCGCGGTCCCGACCGTCCACACCGCCGAGGTGCGCAGTCCAGCCACGATCACGGGGAGAGCCAACGGTAGCTCCACCTGAAGAAGACGCTGACGATCCGTCATGCCCACCCCCCGAGCGGCTTCGACGGCCGCAGGATCCACTCCGGCCAGACCCGCCACGGTGTTCTGGAGGACCGGAAGGAGCCCGTAGACGGTCAGGGCCATCAACGCTGGCCCTTCGCCGATCGCGCTCGGGCGAACGCCCGTAGACGCTTCAATGAGGGGCGCAAGGGCTCCGATGGCGGGCACCATGAAAGCGAGAAGGGCCAGCGAGGGAATGGTCTGGAGGATCCCCACCCCACCAAGAAGCAGACCGCGCAATTTATCCTGTCGATGGGCCCAGACTCCGAGAGGCAGGCTGATAGCGGTACCGAGCGCGAGGGCGGTGAGAGAGAGGCGGAGATGGGCGAGGGTCAGTCCTGGGAGGCTTTCGAGGAGTTCCCTCATCGGCGCCCTACCACGTAGGCGTTCCAGGCCGGATCGCAGGCGGCAGAAGTCTGGAGACTGTAGCTGCCGAGGCCTTCTCCGGTGTCTGGATCTTCGTCCTCCCAGTAGACGTCGGCCGCTGCAAAGCCCGCCTCGAGCATCAACTCACGCACCTCAGGGATCGTCCATAGGCGCCACTCATACACGAAGGCGTCCAGGAGGGTGCTCCCGTCTGGGAAACGAAAGTGAATTTTGTAGATGCCGTGGGCGTTGATCGGGTCGTAGCGATGCTGCTCCCATACGTACTCGAAGTCGCCGTGATCGGTCACATCTTCCCGCTCGTCCTCGATCGACTCGTAGCCCCCGAAGAGATCGACGATGAAAATACCGGGCTCGGCGACCCGCTCTCGACAGCGCTCGAAGTACGATCGGAGCTCCTTTCTTTCCTCAAACACGAAGTAAGAAAAGTTTTGAGCACACAGGACATCCACGGATTCTCCGCCCGTAGTTCGAACGTCGCCCTCGGTGAGCTGCACGCGCTCGGCCTCGGTCCCGAGCTCGCGCTGGAGGCGAGATCGCGCCCAATCGAGGGTCTCTTTATCGAGATCTACCCCCACCGCCGTGCGTTCCGCGGAGGACGCAGCCCAAGCCCGGCACAGGGCAGCCGAACCGCAGAAGTCCTCGCGAAGGCTCACCGGGCTCTCTCCGAAGCGCTCGACGTACAGGGCATCAAAGAACTCCACGTCGACCTCGGGAGCTTGCACTGACCTCTCGTACAGCTCGAAGAGGTCCGCGCGCTCCGCTCGGGTCACCCGTCGCCCGGCCGACTTCTTCTTTTTCTTCTTCTTTTTTTGGGCCGAGGCCCGACTTCCGCTCACGTTAGTTTCCCCCGGCTCGATACCCGAGAGCGTCCCCAAGTTTCAAGGCAAGCCGATCTTGTATCCAGTGGTCGTCCCACCACTCGAGAGGATTGACGGCTAACCCGTGAAGCATAAGCGTAAAGTGGAGATGATCTCCCAGCGCCAGCCCTGTCGCGCCCGTGTTTCCGAGGGTCTGTCCGCGCTCAACCTCGTCGCCGACCGACACGACGATCTTGGAAAGATGAGCGTAGAGGCTCTGAAGACCGTACCCGTGGTCCAAGACGACGGTGTTCCCATAGATGCCGAGGTACTCGGCGAAGATGACCCTTCCCTCGTTGGCGGCCGGCACTGGAGCCTTCCGAACGGACGCAAGATCGAAGCCAAGATGGTCCTGCTGGTCGATCTTCCTACCCTCGTAAAGATACGTGCGCCGATCTGCGAAGGCAGAGACGACCTTGGCTGGCATCTGGACGAAGGCGCGATTCCAATAGAACTTTGGGGTGCTGTCTCGAGCCAGCTCTAGGAGGATCTCACCGTTCCTGAGCCGGAGCTCAGAATTGATGGACACGTAGTTTTCGAGCAGGCTGCCCTTGTCCTCGAGATCTGGAGTCTTGGCCAGGATCCGGGGAACGACGACCTCCATGAACCGATCGGTCACTTTGATCGTGTCCGTCTTCAGTGGCCGCGGTGAGAACCGATCGATGAAGGCGGCGGTGCCTAGGTTTCCCACGTCATCCTCCGCCTCGAGAGCCACGCCGCGAGCTTCGCTTTGATCGTAGGGAATCGCGAAGAGAGCAAAGAACTCCCGAGGGCTCCCTCCGGGCAGAGGGTATCCTGGAAAGAAATACGCGCCGGCGCGTACCCCGTGCCTCTTGGCGGTATCGCTGACGGTATACACAACCGCCTCTGAGCCCCCCTGAGCGACGAAGACGTTGTCACTCAGAACCGCGAGTCGAGGCGGCTGAAGCCTGACCTCCAATACCTGGGCGACGCTGGAAGTCGGAGCCCCGAACAAGAGCGTCCCTGCTCCCTGAGCCACCACTTCGAGCGTCGCGGTGCTGTCTCGTGGTCGAGGCAGGTCGGATTTCTCCACCACGAGGTCCAGCTTTAGGGACTCCTTCGCATTTCCCCAGAAGGCCCAAGGTGGCCGAGGCTCAAAGCTCTCCTCATGGAGCACCTTGAGGGCGTCCCCTTGTCGAAGCCGGACCAGGACCGAGGTGAGGCCCCGTCCCGCGGAGGCCGCGCGCACCGCTACCGGGGTGCGAGGTCCCAGCGCGGGCAAACCCGGCTCGAGCTCAACCGTAGGCTCCTCTCCTACGCGGAACAGGATCACCGCCGACGCAGCGACAGCCGCGAGGAGGACGAGCGTCGCGGTGGTTCGAAGCCCGCGGCCGCGCCGCCGGCGGCCGTCGATGTCCAAACGCATCGCTGCGCTCATGACACTTCGGCTCCCGCCTCTCAAGTCTGCCCGCACCCCGCGACCGGCGAAGCCCCGCGCTTCGCTTGCGCCTTAGCTGCCCGCCCCCGTGAAGAGATCTCCATCCGCACCGATGAAGCTCGGCCCTTCCCCGCTCCGTGCCTTTTCGACCAGGGTGGCGTACACCGGTCCATCGCGGCGAAGATCGAGACGTCCTACGTCGACGGTCACCACCGGCGCCCCGCGCCACCGGGCAAAGAACCGGTCGTAAGCGGCCGCGAGGTCCCGGAGGTATCCAGGATCCAGGTCTTTCTCATAGCTTCGGCCCCTGATCCGGATGCGCTCGGACAAGACCGCAACCCCTGCCCGAAGGTAGATGACGAGATCCGGGCGCGGAACCTGAGGAGAGAGGACGGCGAACAGCTGGTCATAAAGGCGACGCTCGTCCGAGGAAAGCGTCAGCCCGGCAAAGATCTGGTCTTTGTCGAAGAGATAATCCGCGAGCGTAAACGGCCGGAAGAGATCCGGTTGGCTGAGCTCCGCCTGCTGCCGGTAGCGGGACATCAGGAAGAACAGTTGGGTCGAAAGCGCGTGAGCGTCCCGGTCTCGATAGAACCCTGGAAGAAAAGGATTGTCCTCGAACCGCTCCAGCACCGTCCGTGCTCCGAAGACCTCTCCTAACCGATGCACGAGGGTCGTCTTCCCCACACCAATGACCCCCTCGACGACCACATACCGCCGCGGGGGTGGGTCTTCGTCGGACATGCCCTCCGGTTGCCCGGATCGCTTCGAACCGTCAACCCGTCAAGCATGACCAAGGTCGTGCCCACCATGCTCACCATGGCCAAGGTCATGCTCACCATGGCCAAGGTCATGCTCACCATGGCCAAGGTCATGCTCACCATGGCCAAGGTCATGCTCACCATGGCCAAGGTCATGCTCACCATGACCTGGATCACGCGTTGACGTCCTCGCCGTGCGGTGCTGACCTGCCCGCCATGCCGTCCCGCGTTGCCCGTCTTCGCCTCATCTTCGGCGCCAGTGTTCTCGGCCTCGCTACTGCCTGCGCCGGACCCGGCCTATGCGAGAGGAAGGCCCGGTTTCTCACCGATCGCTGTGCGGGACGTCTCGCTGTGAGCGTGGATCCGACTTGCGAGGCCAAGATAAAGGACTGCACGCCTGGACAACGAGCACAGATGGAAGGCTACGTGGCGTGTCTGGAGGGCGCTCGCGAATGTAGCCTCGACGTCATGCGAGCCTGCCAGGAGCAATACCCTGGAGGTGTCAATCTGCTCTGCGGGTGACGCTCAACTGAGGACACCGTCGACCGGCTCCGCCGCGGGGGGAAGATCCTCGACATCGAGCGCCGAGAGCGCATCCCGTTCCATGACTCGAGACAGCTGGGAAAGAGGGAGGTCGTTGGCATCGGTGCCGAAGGGCTCCTCGATCTCGTCACCGATGGCATCGAGCCCGAGAAATGCATAGCTCACGAAGAGCACCACAAGGGGGCTAGCCAGCCCCACCGAATGGGCGATTCCAAATGGAAGCGCGAGACAATAGGCAGCTACGATGCGGTGCATCAGAGCGGTATAGGCAAAGGGAATGGGCGTATTCCGAATCCGCTCGCAGCCCCCCTGGATCGACATGATCTCCGTGAGCGTACCATCCAAGGCAAGGACATGGATCGGATCCAAACTCCCGCTCCGACTCGCCGCGACCACCTCATGACCGATCTCCTGGAGAATCCGAGCGGGCGGGTTCGAGCTCCGCTTGACCCCCTGATGCCACGCCTCGGGAATCCACGGACCAGCCACAGCCGGAGCATTCTCGCGACGCAGCCAGGCTCGAAAGGCATGTACGTAGCCCACCATGGCTCGAACCAACCTCTCCTGCCGCTCGGTGGGTTGCTGGGGATTGGCATCCATGAGGGTGAGGACCTGCCTCGACCAGGTCCGGTTGGCGTTGATCATCCGTCCCCAGAGCTTTCGTCCCTCCCAGAACCGGTCGTAGGAAGTGTTGTTTCGAAAACCGAGGAAGATGGAAAGTGCGAGCCCGATCAGGGTGAACGGGATGAGGGTCAGATCGAGAACTGATCCCCTGAAGAGATCGAAAGCTTCGACCAGACAGGCAAAGACGAAAACGCAAGCGAGCCGTCCGGCAATACGAGGGAGGACGCTCCCCCGCATCGTAAGCAAGAGTTTCAACCAACCGAGGCGCTCGAGAACGATCATCGGGAATGGCTCTCGGTCATCGGCACCCGTTCGAGCAAGGCTGAGAGGTCTTCGACCCGCAGGCCCGCGAGGGGCCCGGTGTCGGCCGTGACGATCGCGTCGGCAAGGCGCCGTTTCTCGCCTTGGAGGGCGACGATCTTCTGCTCCACGGTGTCTGTCGTGATCATCTTGTAGGCGAAGACCCTGTTCTTCTGCCCCATGCGGTGGGCCCGATCGACGGCTTGAGCTTCGATCGCGGGGTTCCACCAGGGATCGAGAATGAAAACGTAATCGCTCTCGGTCAGGTTGAGCCCGCAGCCTCCTGCCTTGAGGCTGATGAGGAAGACGCCGCAGTCAGGATCCTCAGTGAATGCCCGCACCGTCTTGCTTCGATCGGCCGTGCCCCCATCCAGATAGGCGTGGCCGATACCGTCGCGGGCCAGCCGCCGGCGCACGATCTCGAGCAAAGTCGTGAACTGTGAGAACACCAGCGCCTTATGTCCGCGCGGAACGATCTGATGGAGCTTCTCAAAGAGCGCATCGATCTTGGCGCTAGGCGCGTCCAGCTGGGTGGGGTCGATAAGTCCCGGATGACAAGCTGCCTGGCGAAGTCTAAGCAGAGCCTCCAGTACATGGATGCGTGACTTGGCATCGATCTCACGCCCCTCGAGAACGCCCTGCAGCGCACCTCGATAGTACTCTCGAAGCTCGTCGTAGCGCGTGCGCTCCTCCTCTCCGAGCGGGATCTCCCACAGCTGCTCTTGCTTCTCGGGCAGTTCGTGGAGGACCTGGCTCTTGGTCCGACGGAGCATGAAGGGCTTCAGCGCTCGCGAGAGGCTCTCGAGCCACTCGTCGTCTTTGTCTCTCCCGGGCGCTGCGAACTCCCCGAGGCCACCCAACATTCCTGGGTTGAGAAACTCGAATAGGGACCACAGTTCGTCTAAGCCGTTTTCGATCGGAGTCCCGCTGATCGCCAAACGATGGTCCGCCTGAACGAGGCGACAAGCCTTTGCGGCTTGGGAGCGAGGATTCTTGATCGCCTGGGCCTCATCGAGGATGAGCGCGTTGAAACGAAACTCCGTGAAGCGCAAGATTTCCTTACGCAGCGTCCCGTAGGTTGTGACGACCACGTCGTGGCCCTCGAGATGAGCTCCTTCTCGTTTGCTGCCGGTAAAGTCCAGCACTCGGAGGGTTGTGAACTTCGCGGCCTCCGCAACCCAGTTGTGGACAAGACTTTTGGGTACCACCACCACCGACGGGGCCGATGCCGACCCTTGCGGGGGATGTAGTCCCTGCAAGAGACAAAGCACTTGCACGGTCTTGCCCAGCCCCATGTCGTCGGCGAGACAGCCACCGTAGTTGTGACGTGCGAGAAAGCGCATCCAAGCCACGCCCCCCCTCTGATAATCACGGAGTTTTCCGTGAAAGCCTTCAGGCTCTAGGACCTGTTCGGGAGTTGCGGCCCGATCCAACTGGTCCCGAAGGTTCTCAAAACGAACATCCACGTCCGCCTCGTCGTGGCCGGCCAGGAGCGCATCGATCACCCCCGCTTGCGAGGGGAGGAACCTGAGGGACCCTCCCACGGTCCGCCCGAAGCGAGCCAGTTGGGCGTAGCCCTTAACCCAATCGGGTACCAATCCCCTCGAACCATCGGCCAAGCGCACGAAAGACCGGCCCGCCTGAGCGGCCCGGAGAAGCTCCGGCAACTTGACTGTCGCCTCGGAAGTAAACTCCAGCACCCCGTCGAGGTCGAACCAGTCGATGCCGGACTTCACCTTCGTTCGCAGCTGGGCGTGCGCTCTAAGCTCCGCTCCGTCGGTTTCGACGGACCACTCGGCCTCGACCAGGGCTTTGACCACCTCAGCCAGACCGCGCTTCGGTAGCCGAAGCTCCCCTACCCCCCGGCCCTCCAAATCGAGGTCGAGGGGGCGCAAGCGCTCGAGGTGCTGTCGCTCCACCGCCAGATCTCGCCGAAAGAGACGACGACCGTTCTCATCCACCACCGCCGTCTCGCGGGAGTTCACGGCCACCGTCGTCCCGCCGTAGTCGAAGACCACGCGCGCTCGAACGTACGGAGATAGACTCACGGCCTCACGCGCAGTGACTTCTTCGTCACTGTCGTCCACCGAGAAAACCACCCTTGGTTGGGGCGGCATAGAGACCTGAGACCAGTGAAGCTCGGGGGGCAACTCTAGCTCCGGGACGTCGGGCATCTGCGCCAACTCGAGAAGAAAGCCGTCTTTCGCGGTGGACGGGAACTCCACCGCCCCGTGTCGACGAAGGCGGAGAGCCCACTCGAGGCGGGCGTCCGCGGCTACGAGCAAAAGTCGACGGTCGACGAGGGCGAGCCCGTCCGAGAGTAAGAGACGGGGAGCCTCGAGAGCGTAGCGCTCCCGCTCCCTCACCAGAGCACCCCACATTCGGAACCGGTCATCACCGGCGCTCTCCACTACGAGGCGCACGTCGAACGGATTCGACCTCCCGAACTCCAGGGGCCCGTCCGGCGCAACCTCCGGCAGTGCGAGATCCGCGAAAAGCAGTTCGGTGCGGACCAACTGCGGAAGGAGGAGGCGATACAGACCGGGCCGCACCGCACAGCGCCCGAGTGACCCCTCGGGTGCGTGCCTTCCTCGTGCGCGGTCTTCGCCTTGAGCGCCAAAAAGGAGGCTCACGATATCTCGATCCGCCGCGGATAGACGCGAGGTGTCGCCATCACGCAGTTGAAAGGGCCGTGGTCCTTCTGGCCCTTCCGTAAAGAGGTCGATGATGAGTCGGTCCCTCAGCCGCGATTCACGTAGATTGATGTGGTAGCGCAAACGCAGAGCATTCTCCGCACCCAGCGCCTCTTGAAGCCGATCGACCGCGTCGTCACGACCTCCGAGCTTCGCCAGCGCATCTCGCCAACGAGGCTCCGACGGGCCCTTTCGAGCGCCGTCTCGATGTTTATCCATGTCACCCCCGAAAAGATGTTCAGGGGCCCGGCGGACGATGCCGGAAACGTCCCCTGACGAGCCGACGTGAACATACAAAGACCGATCTCTCCGCGCAACCGGTCATGCGGGGGGTTCGTCGCCCCGCACGTGGTTCCAGAGACCTACGCCGACACCAGGCCGGAACGCTCCAGGAGCGCCTCGACCCGGGGGGGACGGCCCATGAAGCTCTCGAAGGCTCGCTCAGGAGCAACGGAATCTCCACGCTCGAGCACCTCTTGCCGGAAGGCCTGCCCTACCTGATGACTCAACACGCCTTCCCGCTCGAAGCGACCGAAGGCGTCCGCATCGAGCACCTCCGCCCACTTATAGCTGTAGTATCCGGCTGCGTAGCCGGTTGCGCTCGCGAACAAATGCGTGAATCCATTCAGGAAAGCCCACCCCTCGTAGTAGGCCACGGGTGCATAAGCTTCGAGGATGCCACGCGAAAACCGGACCGGGTCGTGCCCGGACGAGGCGTCGAAGTCGAGGTGGAGGGCAAGATCGACCTCAGCGAACCCGAGCTGCCGCATCATCGCCGTCGCCGAACGGAAAGTCCGGGCTGCCTTCATTTTTTCGAAGAGGGACTCCGGGATGGGCTCACCCGTCTCCACGTGTCGTGCGAAGAGGTCCAGCGCGGGGCGCGACCAGCACCAGTTCTCCATAATCTGTGACGGCAGCTCAACGAAGTCCCAAGCCACTCGGGTCCCAGCTTGGCTCCGCACCTCGGTCCGCGAGAGCAGGTGGTGCAGGAGGTGACCGAACTCATGAAAGATGGTTTGCACTTCGTCGTGTGTTAGGAGGGCGGGTCGTCCTCCCACCGAAGCCGTGAGGTTGGCGGCAAAGAGGCCGAAATGGGGCCGATCGAGCGCCGAGCCCCGCAGCACGCCCGAACTGAGACCGTGCATCCACGCTCCACCTCGTTTGTCTTCGCGAGGATGAAGATCGGTCAGAAATCTCCCGAGGAGCTCATCGCCCTCCAGGACTCGAAACGCCCGCACTTCCGGGTGCCACCCCTCGGCCCGCTCGTCCTCGACGATGCGGAGTCCGTACAGGCGCTCGGCGATCTCGAAGAGCCCGCTCATGACCCGCTGGACTTCGAACCAGGGTCGGAGCTCTTCCTCGTCGAAATCGTAGCGCTCCCGGCGCAGCTTCTCGGCCCAATAAGCCACGTCCCATGGCTCGAGGGGCGTGACTCCGTCCCCCTGCTCTTTCCTGAACGCGTCCAGCTCCTCTGTTTCACGCTCGAAGGCGGGACGAGTCTTTTCTGCCAACTCTCGTACGAAGGCGCGAGCCGAAGCTCCATCTCCGGCCATACGCGGCTCCAGAATGAAGTCAGCGAAGTTGTCGTAACCCAGCAGCTCAGCTTGCTGCCGCCGGAGCGCGAGGATCTTTCCGGCGAGAGTGCCATTGTCCTGCTCGCCGCCCGAGGCTCGTGCGTAGTAGGCTCGATAGATCTTCTCGCGGAGACCGCGGTCATCGAGATAGGTCAGAGCGGGCACCAGACTTGGCGCATGCAAGCTTAGCTGCCAACCCTTGAGACCGGCGGCCTCAGCGGCCGCGCGAGCGCCACGACGAGCGCTCTCTGGAAGTCCGGCCAGCTGCTTTTCGTCCTCTACGAGGTGGGTCCACGCCGACGTAGCATCCAGAACGTTCTGCCCGAACCGAGCGGTAAGCGCTGCCAGGTCACGGGTCATGTCCTGCAGCTTCGCCTTGTCTTCGGAGCCGAGCCCCGCCCCATGGCGGCGGAAGCTGTCGAGGGTCCGCTCGAGAGCGCGCGCCCTCGCTTCCGAAAGTTCCGTGCCGTCAGCCTCCGACAGCTCTTGAAGTCGGGCGAAGAGTCCTTCATCGAGCGAGATGGAGGCGAAGAAGGCGCTCACTTCCGGTTTGACGGCGTTGTAGGCTTCCCGGAACTCGGGCGTGGTCCGCACGGATTCGAGGTGAGTCACCAGGGCGTACGCAATCTCCAGCGGTTCGGTCGCCTGTTCGAGGCCTTCGAAGATGCCCTCCCAAGTAGGAGCGCCGGCGTCGACGGCCAGGTTGGCGATCGCCTTTCGAGCTCGTTCGAGGAGAGTCTCGAGGCCAGGCCGAACGTGCTCGGCGCGAACGCTCGAAAACGGAAGCTCCGAGGCGGGATCGAGGTTTAGGAGAGGATTAGCTTCAGTCATCGTGATTCGCAGGGAGGTTGTACTCGACCTGTGCCGCAAAGGGCGAGCGTGCTCAGCCGGAGGGTCGGATGGAGATCTCCTCGACGACCGCGGGGGCGGCCGTCTGGAAGGCCAGACACACGCCGGCCGCGACGTCCTCCGGCTGTACAAAGGCGGCCGGGTCGTACGTCTTCCCCTCATGCTGACGGACCGCGGCCTGCATGTCCGACGCGGTCCGGCCCGGATACACCGTCGAGACCCGAACCGTCCCTGCCTCCTCGCTACGAAGGCTGTTCGCCAAGGCTCGAAGCGCATGCTTAGAGGCTGCGTAGGCGGACCAACCCGGGCCGGCCTGAACGCCCGCGCCGCTGTTAATGAAGACGACGAGTCCTCGCTGCGCGCGAAGGGATGGGAGGAGAGCCTGAGTGAGAAGATAGGGCTCGCGAAAGTTGACCTGCCAGTTCAGATCGAGAGCTTCCGCGGATGTGTCCTCTACGGAGCCGAGACGGCATACACCCGCAGAGTGCACCACCCCATCAAGAGGTCGAGCGGTCGCCGCTCCGATCAGCCGGGCCCCGCCCGCGTCGTCGAGGAGGTCGACCGCCAGGGTCTCGAGATCCGCCGAAGAGACTTCGCGCTCGAGCGAAGCTAGGCGCTCGGCATCGCGGGCGGTGGCCAAGACCGCGGCTCCGCCGCGGAGCAGCGCCAGAGTAGTGGCCCGACCGATACCGCGGCTCGCCCCGGTGACGAGGACGCGGAGGCCGGAAAGAGAAGAGCGTTGGGACATGCGGCCCGAGCTTAGGCGAAGGGCGCAAGAGGGTCACCGTCGAGGTCGCCGGAGAACCGGACCTCCCGCCCGACGGTGCAAGGGATGTATCGAGTCGAAGCTACTCGTCGCCCTTGGCCATGCGGACGGTGTTGACGTTGGCTGGCGCCATATCCCCGGTGAAGCCCGGGGCGTCGAGGCTTCCACCGCTCTTGCTGCCTGCCGCCGCGCCCTCCTCCTGCTTCACGCCGAGCATGCGCCCGAGGATGAAGACCATCGGTGCCGCCACGGCCGAGAAGAGCGCGCCCATCTTGGCTGAACCCTGAAGTACAGGGTCCGTGAAGGCCACGCCCGCCACGAACAGGGCCACCGTGAGCCCGAGGCTCGCCGTGAGTCCGGCAACCACGAGGGAGCGGAAGTCCATGCCATCCGGCAGCTTGAAGCCGAGCACATGCCCAACCGCTGAGAACCCGAAGATGCCCACCGTCTTGCCCACGATGAGCCCAGCCAAAACCGCCCAGGTCGCGCCTCCGACGCTCGAGAACTCGACGCCCGCGTTGGCCAGGCCAAACCCGAACAGGCCGAGATCGACCGGGAGCTTGAAGAAGTGCTCGAAGCGGTTGAGGGTATCCTCGTAGGCTTGGCCGTCGCCGTACTCGGCGTACATGCCTTTGTCCGTCTCCGCGGAGGGCATGAAGGGCACGATGGGGACGAGGGCCAGGGCGGGATGAAGGTGAGCGGAGAAGAGCCCCAGCCAGCTGAGGACGCCGCCCGCGATGAGATAGGGCCAGAAGTTCTGAACGCGAGCCGATCGCAAGGCAAAGGATAGCGCGGCCGCCGCGATCACCAGCAGGAGGAACATGGGCTGAACTGGGTTGTTGGGGTCCGGGTAGAAGACCGCGATGATCCCCAGACCGAGGCCGTCGTCCGCCACCGCAAGCAGCAGCAGAAAGGACACCGCAGGGTGCGTCGCTCCGAACACCAGTCGAGCCACGAGCCATGCCAGCGCGATATCGGTTGCGGTGGGAATCCCCCACCCGTTCGTAAGCTCGGGCTGACCGACGAGCGCGACGTAGCCGAGATACACGCCAATCGGACCGATGACGCCGCCCAAGGTTCCGAGCAGCGGGTTGATGGCTTTCTTCGGCGGGTTGAGATCCCCACCGGGAAGACAGGCCTCGGTGATCTCCTTGGCGGCCAGCCCGAAGAACAACGCCATGAAGATGTCGTTCATCAGGAAGTGGAGGTTGAGATGAGAGAGGAAGCCGCCGCCGTGACCGTGGCCCGCGCCTTCCGCTGCGAAGGGCGACCAGTGAATCACGTGGTGGTAGCCATGTGGGTCAACGTTGGCCCACAGGACGGCGAGGACCACGCCCGCAATGAGCGGGATGGAGAACTCTTGAAGAATTTGAACCTTGGACTTGGGTCCGCTTTGAGCATGCGACATCGGGGGCTCCTTGCAGGTCTGCAGTGGTTACTGCGCTGATTCGACCTGCGTTCGGGCAATCTGTAGCTCTCGGCGCAAATCGTCCGTGCTCCGTTCTACGGTGACTCACGCCGGCAGCTCTGAACGGGCGACAGCGCGATATTGGCGCACTCAAAACCCCAGGTCGACGCGAACCCGTCGTTAGCGCGTCTAGAGCCGCCGTAGGCAGCCGTCAGTCATGTTAGGCATGGCCTCGGTGATGGACGCACTGATCGTGGTCATGCGCCTCGTGGCGGGGGTGGTCGTGCTCGACACCCTCGTCCAATTCGTCCGTTCGGACAGCCCGCCCGGGCGCTTCCTGCGCCGCCTCACTCTCCCCCTCTATCGGCCGGTTCATGCGGTCGTGGATCCTGAGCGGGCCGGGGCGGACTTCGCCCCGATGGTCGTGATCATGGTGCTGATTTTGGCGGCCCAGGCCATGGCGCCGGGCCACCTCGACTGAGCCAGGCCGGCGTCCTCAGACCTCGAGGAGCATCCGGGTGGGGTTCTCGATGACGTCCTTGATGCGGACGAGGAACGTGACGGCCTCTCGACCATCGACGATCCGGTGGTCGTAGCTCAAAGCCAGGTACATCATGGGGGCAACGACCACCTGTCCTTTGACCACCATCGCCCGCTCCTTGATAGCGTGTAGCCCGAGGATACCGCTCTGGGGCGGGTTCAGGATCGGCGTGGACATCATGCTGCCGTAGACACCTCCGTTAGAGATGGTGAAGGTCCCGCCCTGAAGCTCTTCGGGCGAAATCTTGTTGTCCTTGGCCCGGCTTCCGAAGTCGCCGATGGTCTGCTCAATCTGAGCGAAGTTGAGTCGTTCGGCGTTCCGGATGATCGGCACGACGAGGCCGCGCCCTCCCCCCACCGCAACTCCTATATCGTAGTAGTTACGGTAGACGATCTGGTCATCCTCGATCGCGGCGTTGATCTGAGGGATGTCCTTGAGGGCCTCGATGGCGGCCTTCACGAAGAAGGACATGAAGCCTAGCTTGACTCCGTGGCGCTCGATGAACGCCTCCTTGTACTCTTTGCGGAGCGCCATGACCGGACCCATATCCACCTCGTTGAAGGTGGTGAGGATGGCCGCGGTCTGCTGAGCCTCGACAAGCCTCGTCGCAATGGTCCGACGAAGGCGGGTCATCTTGACCCGCTCCTCCTCGCGAACCGCCGCCTCCGTGGGTACGGCGCGCGCCCCCACGGCCCCCTCAGTCAGGCCGGACAGCCCCGGGCCGCGAACCTGGTCCGGGGAGATCTTCCCCTCCCGCACCAGCCGCCGCACCGAAGGTGGCGCTCGTACCCCTTCCGGAAGGGGCCCTGCCGCGTTCGGAGCAGGGCTACTCGCAGCGGGAGGCGGGGCCGGCGGGGCGGCCGTGGCTGCGGGCTTGGGAGCAGGGGTTGCCTCAGCCGCGGGAGGAGCGGCTCCTTCAGCGGGCTGATCTTTGGCCTCCATATGGCCGATCACCTCGCCCACCGTGGCCTCTTCCCCTTCTCCTTTGATGATCTGGGTGATCACGCCGGCGATGGGGGCGTTGACCTCGACGTTGGCCTTGTCGGTCTCGATGACCGCGATGGTCTCGTCGAGGGCAACCCAGGCCCCTTCCTTCTTGAGCCACTCGACGATGGTGACTTCCGTAATCGATTCGCCAGCGGACGGTACTTTCAGCTCGGTCATGGATGGTTCCCCTTGGAGGCGGTGGGATTAGTCCTCCGCGAATGCGCGCTCCAAGATCTTGGTCTGCTCCACCTTGTGGGCGGTAGCGGAGCCGGTAGCAGGGCTCGCCGACACCGGACGTGAGGCGCAGGCGAGAGGATGACGGCCGAGAAGCTCGCTTCCGTAGCGAAGCTGCAGAAAGCCCCAGGCTCCCATATTGAGGGGTTCCTCTTGAACCCAGAGGACAGGGACGTTCTCGGCGTACGGGGAGAGCACCTCGCGGAGCTCCTCGTCGTAGATGGGATAAAGCTGCTCGATGCGGATGATGGCTACGTCCCAGGCTTCGCGGCGCTCCCGCTCTTCCTCGAGCTCGTAGTAGACCTTCCCCGTGGTCAGCAGCACACGTCGCACCTTGTCCGGCGTCGCCTGCGGGGCCACGTCGGGAATGATGCGTTGAAAGCCGCCCTCCGATAGATCTTCGAGGGTACTCACGGCCCGCGGGTGGCGAAGAAGACTCTTCGGAGACATCACCACCATGGGCTTGCGGAGCGGTCGCACGACCTGACGGCGCAAAGCGTGAAAGATCTGGGCCGGGGTGGTGAGATTGCACACCTGGATGTTGTCTTCGGCGGCCGCGACCAAGAAGCGCTCGAGTCGAGCGCTAGAGTGTTCCGGTCCCTGACCTTCGAAACCGTGGGGAAGGAGCATCACGAGCCCGGAGAGCCGGCTCCACTTATCCTCACCGCTGGTAATGAACTGGTCGATGATGACCTGAGCGACGTTGGCGAAGTCCCCAAACTGAGCCTCCCAGATGCATAGCGCTTCGGGGAAGTCGAGGCTGTACCCATACTCGAAGGCCAGGACGGCCACTTCGGACAGCGGCGAGTTGTGGACCTCCATGATCCCGCCTCCCGACTGCGCGGTGGAAGCGTAGACGTTGTGGGTACCGCCCGTCTCGTAGTCGTGAAGGACGGCGTGACGGTGACTAAAGGTTCCGCGCTCGGCGTCCTGTCCCGTGAGCCGGATCCGACGTCCCTCGGAGATGAGAGAAGCAAAGGCGAGCGCCTCTCCCGCGGACCAATCGAGGGGCCGTTTCCCGCTGCGCATTTCCTCGCGCTGCTTCATGAACCGGGAGAACTTGGGATGGGGCTTAAAGCCAGCCGGGAGCTGTACGAGCGCACCGAGCATGTCTTCCAGTCGGGCGTGCGGGACCTTGGTGGCCACGTTCGGCGTCTCTGCATCCAGGCCTCCCCGGTACCCTTGCCAGTATCCAAGACCGGTGGAGAACCCGAGCTGCTTGGTTTCGGTCGCCCGAGCTTCGTCTAGCGACCTTTCGAGCACTTCGCGGCGGGAGATCGCGATCTGTTCGGCTTGATCTTTGGTAATGCCTCCCAGACCCTCGAGATTGGCCACGTAGCGCTCGCGAACCGACTCTCGAGCCCTAATGATCTTGTACATTTCGGGCTGCGTGAACGCCGGCTCGTCACCCTCGTTATGGCCGTATCGACGGTAGCAATACATGTCGATGATGACATCACTACGAAACTCCTCGCGAAACTCCATAGCTAGACCCACCGCCTGGGCCACCGCCTCGGGATTCTCACCGTTGACGTGGAAAATCGGAACCTGGAGCATCTTGGCCACATCCGTCGCGTACTGCGTGGAGCGAGACTGCTCAGGAAGCGTTGTGAAGCCGATCTGGTTATTGACGATGAGATGCAGGGTCCCGCCCGTCGTGTAGCCCTCGAGATTTGAGAGATTCAGAGTCTCTTGAACCACGCCCTGGCCGGCAAACGCCGCGTCACCGTGTATCGCGATGCCCATCCCGGTGCTTCGAAGTGCGTCTCCGTGCCGGTCTTGTTTGGCACGGATGCGGCCGTTGACCACTGGACTCACGAACTCGAGGTGGCTCGGGTTGAAGGCCAAAGACAGATGAACCTTGTTGCCGCTCGCGGTCAGACGATCATTCGAGTAGCCGAGATGATACTTGACGTCGCCTCGACCCATCATGATGTCGGCGTTTTGATCATCGAACTCTCGAAAGATCTGCTGAGGGGGCTTATCTAGAATGTTCGCGAGGACGTTTAGGCGGCCTCGGTGAGCCATCCCGATGACGACCTCCTTCAGGCCGTACTGCCCCGCGGTTTCGATGGCGAGGTCGAGAAGCGGAATGATCGACTCCGCCCCCTCCAAGCTGAACCGCTTGGCTCCAATGAACTTCTTGTGGATGAACTGCTCGAAGATCTCGGCATCGGTGAGCTTGGTGAGGATGCGAATCTGCTCTTCCGTCGAGAGGGCGCGCGTGTTGCGGGTGCTCTCCATGCGGTCTTGGAGCCAAGACTTCACCTTTAAATCGTCGATGTGCATGAACTGCACGCCGATCGAACGGCAGTAGGTAGAACGAAGATGCTCGAGGATATTCTTGAGCGTCATCGTGTGGCGGCCAGGAATCGTCGTTGAGGAAAAGACGATATCCATCTCCGCTTCACTGAACCCGTAGTAGGTGGGATTCAGCTCGGGATAGATCTCCTTGGGCCGACCGAGGGGATCTAAGTCGGCCAGCAGATGTCCTCGAACGCGGTAGGCCCGAATGAGCTGGTCGACCTTGTCCTGCCGAGTGTTCGTCTCGCGGAGCCTTCGCGTCAAAACCTGGACGATGCCCAGCGCGAGAGCCGCTCGGGCCTCGAAAAGTCCGCGCAAACGCTCCGCCCCGAGGCGCAGCACCCGCGCGGGGCCCCGGGCCACGGCATCCGCGGAGCGAGGCTGCTCATCGAGGACGGACATCTCCCCGATGACTTCACCCGGGCTGAGGGTCGCGAGCATACGTCCATCTCGGGTGATCAACACATTGCCTTCGGTCACGACGAAGACTTCGCGTCCGATTTCTCCCGTGCGCATCACCAGATCGCCGTCGCCGAGGTCGATCTCTTCGGCTATGCGAGCAACTTCCAGCAAGTCCTCCTGCGAAAGGCCCCGGAAGATAGTGACTTCGGCGAGGAAGGGAACCCGGGCTTCGGCGGAGCGTCCCTCATAGCGAGGAAGAGACGCTGCGCTGGTCGCGGTGTGTCCATTCGCTCCGGCGCCAGCGTTGAAGATGCTACGGGCCCGGAAGCTAGGACCGTCTCCGAGAGCTGTCGGGCCCTCAGAAGGCGATTCCTCGACAGCCTCGGCCTGAAACCAATCTGCCCACTCGGGCGACACCGAGTTTGGATCCGCCTTCCATGCGTCGTAGAGGTGCTCGACGAAATCGAGGTTTTGGCGGGCGACCTCGGCAACGCTCTGGCTCGATCCCGAGCGGATGGGCTGGCTCATGGGTCTCTCCTAGCGACGACTGAGCCAGGTCTCAACACGGGCATAGTTCGGGGTCGAGTCCTTTGTTCCTCCCCGGCAAAGCTCGCTTCAGGTGCGACCACGCGACGCTTTGAGTCGCGCGAGCTCGTCGCGGAGGCCGAGCACCTTGATCTTGTGAACCAGTGTCCGCAGCGGCATCTGCAGCAGCTTGGCCGCCTCCGTCTGATTGAGCCCCGCTCGCTCCAAGGCAGCCAACAGCACCCGACGCTCCGCCTGCTGCATCTGGGTCTTGAAATCGAGGATGGGTCCGTGGTGACCGAGGTCCTCGGTCGCCTCCGCCTCGACCTCCGGCTGGTGAGGAAGCTGACCTGGCTGGATGCACGGGTCTTTGGGGTGCGCGATCAGAGGGCTCGCCGGGGTCGCGACGAAATCTTCGCGTGCCGAACTCGAGCTAAGAATCGCCGCGGGGAGATCGTCGCCGTCGATGCGGGGCCCGGCCGCGATCACCACGGCGCGCTCCACCACGTTTTTGAGCTCCCGCACATTCCCGGGCCAATCGTGGGCACACAGACGAGCGAGGGCGACTTCGCTCAGGACACGCGAAGGACGACCATTCGCTTGGGCCGCCTCTTCCGCAAAACGCTCGGCCAGGAGCGGAATCTCCTCCCGGCGCTCCCTAAGGGGGGGAAGGGTCAGGCTTACGACGTTCAGTCGATAGTAAAGGTCCCAGCGAAAGTCGCCGTCCTCACACATCTGGACGAGATTTCGATGGGTCGCGGCCAGGATGCGAACGTCGACGGGAATCTCGTCGACCCCCCCCACTCGGGTGACCCGCTTGGTTTCGAGCACACGTAGCAGGGCAGCTTGCGCTGACGAAGGCAGCTCCCCGATCTCGTCGAGAAAGACGGTGCCTCCTTGTCCGGACTCGAAGACGCCCACCTTGCGCTCCTCGGCCCCCGTGAACGCGCCCCTTTCGTGCCCAAAGAGAGTGGACTCCACGAGGCTCTCCGCCAGCCCTCCGCAATTGACGCAGCGAAACGGAGAAGGCGCCCGAGGCCCTCCGTCGTGGATCGCCCGGGCGACGACCTCTTTGCCGGTGCCGGTCTCGCCAAGGATGAGCACCGGCACCACCGAGGCGGCTACCCGCTCCAGCGTCGAAAACACCCGCAGCATCGCCTGGCTGGCGACCACAGGGCGCGGCGCGGCGGACGCGCGCATGGCGAAGGAGCTGCTCACGTCTCTATTCCCCTTCGGACACGCCGGCAGAAGTTGCACCCGAGGAGCGCTTAAGGTCTCGCCACCAGCAAAAAAAGAGGCGCGGAAGGACTCCGTGCCCTCCCGCGCCTCGACAACCATGCATACCAAGTCCCCTCGCCCGCTCCCGCAGCGACCGAAGGTCTGCGGACCGCGGGTAGAACCCGGCGGCCCATCGCGGGCGCGTCTACTGACGAAGGCTCCTGCGAGAAAGCCCGCGGACCCACCCCAGGCACAGGCCATGCCAGCGCCAACCTCGAAAACACCGCTCGGCATGCCGACCCACCGCGAGACGCCAAGCCGAGCGCAGCGCGCAAGGGATGACTCAGCCCCATTTCGGAACACGCAAGACGAGCTCGGGACCGAGAGTGTAGGCATATAGATGTTTTAGTAAGATAAATACCGACTCATGCCCCGGACGAGTCTGCGCCTCATCACCCTCGCCCTGTTTACGGTGGTCCTGGCTCGAGTCCCCGCGGCACATGCCGTCGACACCCCCAAATCCTCGCTATGGCACGGGGGCTGGAAACGGCTGGACGGGTCGACGTTACGGAAGCAGCCCCGCACCCGTTCTACCCCCCCCGCGGTGGCCTCGAGGGCGTGGCATCGTTTCCGGCGAGAGCATCCGAACGGAGATTGGCGGGCCGTGTGGGATCACGACACGGGGGTTCCACTGCGTGTGTATGGGGGCGGTATCGCGGTGCCGGGGGCCACGAAGGACGCCGCACGCGGGGAAGCCGCGGCGCGGTCCGTCCTCGACGCTCACCTGGACCTCCTGGCGCCTGGCGCGAGGTCCGGAGACTTCGAGCTCTCTGCGAATCATATCGATCTCGACGAGACCCTCAGAACGGTCAACTTCGCCCAACGAAGCGGGGGCTACGTCGTGCGGGGAGCATCGATCGGGGTCCGGATCCGCGAGGATCGTATCATCGTGATCGCCTCTACGGCGGCGCCCGCAGCGCGGCGAGCGACCGTCTCGACCCTTCTCTCATCCGACGGGGCCAGCAAACGCGCGTTCACGCACCTCGCAACGGCAGCCCCGCAGGCGACCCTCAGTGTCGTGAAGACAACCGGCCCGTTCGTGTTGCCGCTCATGTCGGAAGAGGGCGTTTCCGCTCAGCCCCTGGTCTTCGAAGTCGAGCTCGAAAGCGCCTTACCCTTCGGCCGCTGGTCCGTCTTCGTCGACGCTCTTTCGGGGGCCGTCGTGGGGAGGCGAACCCATCTCCGCTTCTCGCAAGCCTTCCTCTCCGTGGACGTGCCTCGTCGGCATCCGGGTCGAGGGCGCGAGACGGTCCCCGCCTCGGAGATGGACGTTCTCGTCGACGGAACCATCCAACCCACCGACACCGACGGGAGACTGAGGTGGCCTGAGGGCTCCACCGCCCCCACCCTCGAAGCGCGGTTGAGCGGCCGCCGGGCCCGGGTGATCAACGCCGCAGGTCCCAACTTTCGCGGCCGGTACGTGGCCGACGCCGACGCCAGCGTCGTTCTCGGTGCACCCGATGATGCTCTCGTTGACGCTCAGCTGGGGGCTTTCGCGAGCATTGACCGCGTCAGTCGCTACATCGAGCGGGTTGCTCCTGAAAGCCCCGTGCTGACCTCTCCCGTCGTCGCGGAGGTCAACGTGGAAGGCGAGTGCAACGCGTTCTTCGACGGTGAGGGCCTGCATTTTTTCCGAGGGAGCGAACGCTGCGAAAACACCGCTCGGATCTTCGACGTCGTGGCTCACGAATACGGTCACGTTGTGCATCGAGGTTCTCTCATTGAGGGCGCTGGGCGCTTCGACCCTGCCCTCTCGGAAGCTCTCTCCGACTACCTCGCTGCCGCTATGACCGACGATCCGGGAATGGGGCGGGGCTTTTTTCGGGACGACAGCCCCCTACGACATCTCGCCCCCGAGGACCCAGCCCGCTGGCCAGAAGATGTCGCTGGGGACCCCCATAGTACTGGGCTCATTCTCGCCGGCGCCCTGTGGGATCTCCGCTCGGAGCTGATTCGAAGTCTGGGTTTCGAATCAGGCACACTTGCGGCCGATCGCCTCTGGTTTGCGGCCCTCCTTCGAGCCTCGGACATCCCGAGTGTGTATGCGGAGGTCCTGGCCGCAGACGACGACGATGGCAATCTCGCCAACGGCACCCCGCACGGTTGCGCGATCCAAACCGCCTTCGCGCGACATGGACTGGCCGAGCCGCATGGAGGCCTCCAGCTGGGTTCCATCCGCTTCGGCGGCAACCACGCTCGCGTCGCGGTCAGCCACGAGGGTCCTTCATGCCCAGGGGGCAAGGTCTTATCAGCCGAGATGGCATGGCGGATCCGAGACGGCTCCAGCACCGGGAGCGAGGCCATGCGCCGCATCGGCTCCGAGCTCGTGGCGCCCATGCCCTCCGTAGCTCCCGGGTCGGTCCTCGAGGTTCGGATCGAGCTCCAGCTCGAATCTGGAGAGCAGATCCAGCGTCCGCTAAACCCCGCGTCACCCTGGTATGAGCACTACGTCGGGGAGGTCGAGCCGCTCTTCTGCACCGACTTCGAGGACGACCCATGGCAGGCCGGATGGACCCACGAGCTCCGGGACGGCGAAGACCGCAACGGCGCCGACGACTGGCAGTGGGGCCCACCCGCGGGTGAGCCTGGAAGTGGAGACCCGGGCTCTGCCCACTCCGGTACCCACGTCGTCGGAAACGATCTCGGGCAGGGCCTCTTCAACGGTCGCTACCAGGCCGGAAAGACGAACGCCTTGGTCTCTCCCTCGATTCAGGTGCCTCTCGGCTATGCCTCGGTGAGGCTTCAATACCGAAGATGGCTCAACGTGGAAGATGCCGGCTTCGACCAGGCTCGGATCCTCAGCAATGGCGTCGCGGTGTGGGAAAACGCTGCGGGGAGCGTCGACCGACCTCTCCACCATGAGGACCGAGAGTGGCGTTTTCACGACGTCGACTTGGGTTGGGCGGACTCCGACCGCGAGGTCGTCCTCGCCTTCGAACTCTCTGCCGACGCTGGACTCGACTTTGGGGGCTGGACGCTCGACGATCTCTGCGTGGTAGGGGTCCGCCGAACGCAATCGGAGTGGGCGTCATCTCCTGGCCACGACGGACCCTGCTCGAACGAGCGCAAACCTCCCTGCGATGAAGTTGAACCTGCACCTCCCGAGCCAGGTCCCTTGGGTCCGGGCTGTGGGTGTACATCCGCGGGAACGCATGCAACAGGCTCTTCGCCCCTGGGCTTAGGACTCCTCGGACTGCTGGTTCTCCTGCGGAGAAGGCGCTGAAGCATTGGATGTCGCACCCCTCGCCCTGCTGGCCGGGGGCGTCGTGCTCGGCGCGTGGATGACCTCGAGCCATCTACGGTGGCGAGATCGCCTTCGTCGGCGCCAACGCGCCCATCGGGCCCTAGGGGGAGAGGCCGCAGCGGAGACCTTGGCGCGCCAACACGGCTGGCGGGTCCTCGGGCGCCAGGTCGAGAGGAGCTACACGCTGGTGGTCGACGGTGCGCCCCGCACCTTCAAGGTCCGGGTCGATCTTCTCCTTTCCCGAGGAGGGAGGCGAGCCGTGGGGGAGACCAAGACCGGAGCCCGTGTAGCCCGACTCGAGCATGGTCCTACGCGTCGACAGCTCATCGAATACGGACTCGTTTTCGAGGCGGAGGAGGTGGTGCTGATCGACGTCGAGCGGCGAAAGCTGACCTCGGTCGAGGTCCCCAGGCTTCCGGCTCGAACACCTCCCTCCTGGTTCTCGTGGAGCTTGGCGGTGGGCGTGGCGGTCACGGCAGCGCTGATCCTGCTCATCGGAGCTTGACGTGAATCTCGGTCGAGGAGCCGGCTGGACCAGGGTGCGACCGCCGCCGGGACAGATCGGGCGAAAGGCGGACCTCAAAACGGTTGGGAACTACGTTCGGGGGGACTAGGTTCCGCCGCCATGAACGTCACTCCCCGCTGGGCTCTGGCCCTCGCCTTCGCGCTCTTCGCCTGCAGCCGCAGCCCCGAAGAGTCGTCGGCGGCTGAGCCCTCGACGCCCGCCAAGACCCCGGCTTCGAAGAGCGCCGCCGCCAAGGCCCCGCCGGCCGCCCCCGAGAAGAAGACCCTGCCCGCCCCCGACGACGTGGCGGCGCCCCCGGCCGACGCAGCCAAGACGGAGTCGGGGCTGGCCTACAAGGTGCTGAGCAAAGGTACGGGGACGACCCACCCCGGCCCGAAGGACAAGGTCGAGGTGCACTACACGGGCTGGACCACCGACGGAAAGATGTTCGACAGCTCGATCACCCGAGGCCAGACCGCCAAGTTCCCCCTCAATGGCGTCATCGCGGGATGGACGGAAGGCTTGCAGCTCATGGTCGTGGGCGAGAAGACCCGCTTTTGGATCCCCGAGGACCTCGCCTACCGTGGGATGCCCGGCCGGCCCGCCGGGATGCTCGTCTTCGACGTCGAGCTCAAGAGCATCGTCCCTGCGCCCAAGCCCATCCCGGCCCCCGAGGACGTTGCGGCTCCCCCGAAGGACGCCAAAAAGACCGAATCAGGATTGGCGTACAAGATCCTGAAGGAGGGCAAAGGCAAGAAGCCGACGGCCGCAAGCCGGGTACGCGTCCATTACTCAGGCTGGACCACCGACGGAAAGATGTTCGACAGCTCCGTCGTCCGGGGCCAACCCATCGTCTTTCCCCTCAACCGGGTCATTCCTGGTTGGACAGAGGGTGTGCAGCTGCTGAAGGAGGGCGCTAAGGCGCGCCTCTGGATTCCCGAAGAGCTCGCCTACAAGGGCGCCCGCGGAGCTCCGCAGGGCATGCTCGTTTTCGATGTCGAGCTCATCGAGATCGTTCAGTAGCCACCTCACCTGGCGGCCCGGAAGGCGACGC
Organism: Myxococcota bacterium; assembly: GCA_039819565.1. GTDB lineage: Bacteria > Myxococcota > Kuafuiibacteriia > Kuafuiibacteriales > Kuafuiibacteriaceae > JAHQVK01. The sequence continues at coordinate 31,600 of JBCBRU010000025.1, forward strand.
CGGGCATGTCCTCCGAGGCTCCATCGATGGAGAGCTGCCCCGTGAGATAGATCGGGCCACGTGAGGTGATGAAGGCGGTGTTCTCGGCTGGAGC
>JBCBRU010000026.1:0-31653 GCA_039819565.1 Myxococcota bacterium
CGCGACCGCATCGAGGAGGTCGCCAAGGGCCTCGAAGCCCTTCTTCGGGAGCGGAAGCGTGAACATCGCGAGCCCCGCGGTCAGGCCGTCGAGATAGAACTGAACCCCCACATTGCCACCGCGCGAGATCACCTCGTGAACTCCCATCGCGTCATCCAGAATCCGAACAACATCGCCCGAGACGACCCCCGACGCGTACAAGGGCGAACGGAGCAGGCGCCACGAGCTCTCACCGACGGGTTCGGCCGGAACCATCTCGGGACCTGGCGGATTCCCGTCGGCCACGTCAGCCCTCCTAGACCTTGAACCTCAAAAGGTCACGGAGCTCCCCCTTTGGCCGAACCGAAGTTCCACTCGGCCGGAAGCGGTGCGTCGCAGGCGCGGCAGTAGAACCAGTCATCCTTGACCAAGTTCCTCTGCCCGCACTGCTTGCACAACCTGAAGATCGCCTCAAAGGTCCATCGCTCCGGGACCTCCAGGCCGAGCCTCGACAGCACATCCGCCACGGTCTCCCAGCACACCGCGTCCGGACAGAATCCTGTAGAGTTGTTGGTGACCTCCAGAAGACGACCATCGGCGGCGAAGCGTATCTCACCCGCAGCCGATACCGGCCCGCCCCGCGCACACTCGACATGCTCGGTTCTCCGGGGAGCGAGATGCAGAACGTCTGCTGACGAAACGGTATAGGTCAGCCAGCCATGCTCTTCCAAAATAGATGCCTCAAGAGAAGCGAGGGCCGCCTCGAGTTGAACCGCTGAGCCCACCGCGAGGCCCCCCGTGCCGTCTCTAGCCCGAGCCACGAGGTCAGGCGGCCCCACGTAGTCGAAGAGCTTTCTCATCCCGCCGCCTCTGACCGGAGACTCGCGCCCCCTTCGCCGTCCTGCGAGAGAATGCGCCGGGTGACCTCCATCTTGGGGTCAGGCCACGCCCGAGCGGCTGGATACTGCGCTCCTTTCGGGGATGCGGAGGGTCGCGGTGAAGCCTCCCAGGTCGTTCGCGTCGCCGCGGAGACGCGCCAGATCCCCAAAGAGTAAGGTGAGGCGCTGGCGCAGCTCGTTCATGCTCGTGCCGGTGCCCGTAGGGGACGCGATCGTCTCCTGACTCGACGCGTCGGGTCCGTTGTCAGAGACTCGGCACACCAGCTCTCCGTGCTCACGGGATAGCTGAACCTCGAGGCGCCCTCCTCGTCGACGCCGCGCGATGGCGTGGTGCATCGCGTTCTCGACCAGCGGCTGGAGGGACATGGGGGGAACCCACAGGTCCTCGGGGCCCTCGTCGCACGTGATGGACCACGCGAGACGCTCACCGAAGCGCGCCTTCTGAATGCTCAGATAGTTAGAGACGAGCTGGAGCTCCTCGTGGAGCGGTACGAGACTACGCTCAGGGGCCTCGACCAAATACCGTAGCATTTCGGCGGTGCGCTCCACGGTCCGCTCGGCGAGGTCTGGGTCGTCGTGGATTAGGCTGGCGATGGTGTTGAGCGTGTTGAATAAGAAGTGAGGTTGCGTGCGAGCCTCCAAGGAGCGAAGCTGCGCGACAACCCGGGCGCGTTGCTCGGCGTCTCGGACCCGCTCCGCCCGATAGACGCGCCGCCGGGCGCGAAACCAAAAGTCCAGCGTGAGGCTGAGCCCGACGCACAGGACCGCTGACACTCCAAAGAAGGTGGACAGCCCCGTTTCGACTTGGTGGGCGATCAAGTTGTGGGCCGGACCCACGGCGAGCGTCCCCAAGAGGGCCACGGCGACCGAGATCAACGCCAACACTGCGGCCCGCAAGGCGAGGTTACGGCTCAGGAGCGGAAGTCGGGTCTCCAAGCTGGGCAGGACCCGATCAAACAGGAGCCAAAAGGCCACCGTGAATCCGACGAAAGGCAGATAGTTCGCCGCAGCGTCGCGAAGCACCGGGAGAAGCCCCTCGTCGCCATGCTGAAGCAAAGCCAAGACCGGGGGCCCAGCCACCATCAAAAGCAGAATGTCACGGCCGAGGATCTGGCCCATCCTCGGAGCCTCGGGCATGATTTCAAGCTTCTTGCGATCCATGTGAGTCACCGGTTCCTCGGCTCGTTCCCGCTCGCGACCTCGGAGAAGCGCGACGGGAAGTCCTTGATGGCGAGTGTCGCCCACAACGGAGGACCAGCAGGTTTTGGCCCGACGAACGGTAGCGTCCGGCCGACGAGCGGAGCGGCGAGAGGGCTGAGCGCGTCGATGCTGCCGGGTTTGGGCCCGCGACGGCGGACAGCCGGCGCGGCGGCTCAGGCCCCGAGTCGGTCGAGGAGCGGCTTGACGTATCTTCGGCTCACGTTGACGACCTCACCGGTGCTCAGCCGCACGAACGCGCTCCCGCTGCGGCGATCGACCGAACGCACGTACTGTTCGTGTACGAGCTCCGCTCGATGAACACGGATGAACTGGGGAAAGCGCTCTTGAAGTCGGTTGAGCGAGTCCTCAATCAGGAACTCCAACCCTTCGTGCTCAAAGGAGGTGTACTTACTCGAGGCCCGAAACCGCGCGATGGAGTCGACGGCGAAGACCTGAACGCTGCCGGACCGACGGGCCGTGATCATGGAGGCGCTGGCCTGGGAAGGTGGAGATTTCGAGCCCTCCTGGAACCGCCCGAGGGCTTTCTCGAAGCGCTCGTAGGAGACGGGCTTCATGAGATAGTCGATGGCCCGGGTCTCGAAGGCCTCCAGCGCATGCTCCGAGTGTGCGGTAATGAAGATGACGGGGGGGAGATCATTCCTCCGTAGGTAGAGCTCCATCCCCGACTCGCCCGGCATGGAGATGTCCATCAGCACGAGGTCGAAGTCGTTTACGTCGAGCGCGCGCTCAGCGGAGTCGACGTCCTCCGCGACCTCCACCTCGGCCGAAGGTCGAAGACTCTTCAGTAGGCGGGTGAGACGCTTCTGAGCGGGAGCTTCGTCGTCGACGATCAAGACCCTCACGGGAGGCTCCTCTCCGGGATGCGCAGCGTCGCCGTAAACCCTCCGAGGTCGTTGACCTCTCCTCCGAGGCGAGCGAGGTCGCCAAAGATTAAGGTCAGGCGCTGGCGGAGCTCCTTCATGCTGGTACCTGTACCCTTCGAGTCGGAGAGCCGCTTCTTGCCACTGGGGTCGGGCCCGTTGTCGATGACCCGGCACACCAGCTCTCCGTGCTCCCGCGAGAGCTGAACCCTGAGCCGACCGTCTTTTCGACGGCGGGCGATGGCGTGGTGCATGGCGTTCTCGACCAGAGGCTGCAGGGACATGGGCGGGACCCAGAGATCATCGGGCTCGTCCGCGCACTCGATGGACCACTCTAGCCGCTCCCCGAATCGCGCTTGCTGAATCCCGAGATAGTTCGAGACCAGACGAAGCTCCTCGCTCAGGGGGACGAGGCTACGCTTGGGGGCGTCGACGACGTAGCGCAGCATGTCCGCGGTGCGCTCCACGGTGCGCTCCGCCAAATCCGGGTCATCGTGAATAAGGCTCGCAATGGTGTTTAGCGTGTTGAACAAGAAATGGGGCTGGGTTCGAGCCTCGAGGGCACGGAGCTGAGCGACCACGCGGGCGCGCTGCTCGGCGTCCCGGACCCGCTCGGCCAGGAAGAGGCGCTGCCGAGCCCGAAACGAGAAGTCGAGCGTGAGGCTGAGTCCCACGCACAGCACCACCGAAATCCCGAGAAAGGTCGCGAGACTCATTTCCTTGTCGTGCGCGATGAAGTTGTGGAGAGGGCCGATGATGAGGGTTCCGAGAAGAGCCATGGCGACGCCCGCAGCGACGAGATAGGCCGTCCTCGCCGCGATGTTCGTCGTCAGCACGGGGAGACGCGCTTCCGCCCGAGGCGTGAACTTGGTCAGGATCATCCAAGCCGCCGAACCGAACCCCACGAAGGGAAAGACGTTGGCCAGCGTGTCTCGCAGCACCGGGACCAGACCCTCGTCACCGTGGAGGAGCACCGCAAGGACGGGGGGCCCAAGGATCATCAGGAGAAGGACCTCTCGAAAGAGGAGGGGCTTCGAAGCCGAGCCTTTGGGAAGGATTTCGAGCCGCTCGCCAGACATAGAGAGTCAACCGTCGTGGCCTCGGCCACGGCGGGCGGAACGTAGCCGCGCCCTCTCGAGAACTCCACCGGGAAGCAACGTCGCGCCCTCACCGCGGGGCGTCGCGATGCAAATCGTACCATTCGCGGCAACGATCTGAGATGTCCGGTCAACCCCCCGATCAGGTGCGCCGAGAGGTCCGACCATCCGGTCGACGGCATCTAGGGATTGAGCACGCTGTGTCCCAGCGCCGTCCAGAGGCGGGCTGCAGATATCCGCCGAGCCACGCGTGCATCTATACGCGCAAGGCGGGCTCTCTCCAGCTCGAGCTGAGCCTCGATGAGGTCCGTCGCGTCGAAGACTCCGAGCTCGAAGCCTCTGGAGATGGATGCCCAGCCCTCCCTGGCTGCCTCCACCCCTTCCTCTGCGGCGAGCACCCGAGCCTGGGCCGCGCGCATGCCTGCCGCTTCGGAAGCCACTTCGATTCGAACCGCGTCCTCGAGTGCCTCCACTCGAGCCGCGAGGGCATCCGCTTCACGCCAAGCCGCAGTTCCATTTCGAGACGCTCGCCACGCTCCGTCCGGGGACCAGGACAGCAGCGCCGTGGCCTGCCAATTGGTATCGAAGCCGTCTGGGGGCGGAACGAAGTTTGGATTGGGGTCGGCACTGATGACCTCGAAGGACGCAGAGAGCTGAGGGAGCACCCCGCCCTCGAAGGCCCGCGCCCGGGCGCGCTGAGAGGCCAGGACCTTTCGCAGCGCCCGGAGCTCCGGACGGCGTTGGATGGCCTCTTCAGCCGAGGCGGCCATCTCCCGGGGCACCGTAGGGAGGGGCGCAAGGGGGAGCGGTCCGGCCCCACCAATGCCCGCGAGAACCCGGACGGCGGCCGCACTCCGATCGACGTCAGCCTGACGCGCCGCCAGCAGACGCGACGCCTCGGCCCGTCGAGCCACGAATCGGAGGAGGTCCGCTTCCGTGCTCAAACCTTCCGCGACCCTCGAGCGCGCCTGCGCCTCCGCCGTCGTCGCGGACGCGACGGAGAGCTCGGCGATACGCAAGGCCCGCTGCGCGAGGAAATGCTGGTAGTAGGCTTCGACGGCGCCGAGAGCCACCGCGTGCCTCGCCGCCGCGATCTCCAGGTCGCTCGCTTGCTCCCCCCGCTTGGCCGCCTGGAGAGCAGGAAGGGCTTCGAACAAGACCTGAGATATGGGCAGGGTCACCGAAGCGTTGAGGCTATACTGATCCGTAGGGACGCCGATCGTCACGCCGTCCAACCCCTCCAGAATCCCTATCTGTTGTTTCAACGCATCCCGCGTATTGACGTCACCGATGCCGGCCACGTTGGCCCGGGCCGCGTCAAAGTCCACTCCGAGCGCGACCAGAGGATCGTTCTCGATACGGCTGAGACGCGTGTACCGCGCCGATAGTTGAACGCGGGGAAGAAGGAGACTCTCGGCCGCCTCCGTCGAGGCACCCGCCGAGCGTCGTTCGGCCGCCGCGGCCATGATCTCCGGCGACCGCTCGACGGCCTTTTCCGCCACACGTTCAGCGGTCCAGGGGACGCTGGCGAGCGATGTCGCGATGTAGGTTGCTAGCAGGTTCATCACTCAGTCTCCCCGTAGGCGTCTCGCTCGCTGGCGCGAGAGGCCGGCGCAAAGTTTCGGGCTCGTGTCAGGACCAGAAAGGCCGCAGGTACGAAGTAGAACGATCCTACCGCAGAGAACACCACTCCTCCCGCGATAGAAGCTGCAAAGGGTGGCCAGAAGCCGCCGCTCGACAAAAGTAGAGGCACGAACCCACCGAAGGTCGTGATCGTCGTCGAGATGATGTGTCTACTCGTCTCGTTGAGCACCACGTGGGAGATGCGGCTCCGCTCCCCGGACCGCGCACGCGGGTCGGCCAGGAGCGCGGAGGAGATGACGATGCCCGCGTTGATGGCCACCCCCACGAGCCCGATCAGCCCGATCGTCGAGTTGAAGCCGAGGGGGAGGCGCAGGATGACGAGACTCAGGAGTCCGTAACCCACGGCTTGGAAAGCCACGATGAAGATGACCGCGGCGAGACGGAAGCTGTTCAGGCTCAGTGCCACCGCCGCCACCATGAGCAGCACGAGCACCGGAATCGACGCGGCCAGGTCGCCCGAAGCGTCGTCGCGCTGCTCGGCGTCTCCGCCCATCTCGAGTCGGTAGCCTGGAGGCACCTCCATGGGATGCGCGGCCAGCACCGCCTCGAGACTCTCCAAGGCCGTCTCCGGGAAGACGCCTGCGTTTGTGAACCCCCGAACGATGTTGACTCGTTCGCCGTTCCGGCGAGGGATGCCGTCGAGCACGGGCCGCAAAGAAGCCTGGGTCAGGGCGCTGAGCGGCGCCAGACAGTCTCCGCAACCCACCGGAAGGCTTTGAAGCCGCGTCAGATCTTTCCGCAGAACATCCTCGGTACGCACCCGGACCGGAAGGTCCTTCGGCCCCTGAAGTATCGACCCGCCGACCGTCCCTTCCAGTCGAAGCTGAAGCCCGGCCGCGATCGCGCTCGGGCTCAGACCGGCTGCGAGAGCCGTCCGTCGGTCCAGGTCCAGACGCAGCTTTGGAGACGACGCCGTGAGGGAGGCGGTGGTCTCGAGCAGGTACTCCGACTCCATCATCCGAAGGCGCAGCTCGTCGCCGAGCTCGCGGAGCACCCGGGTATCGGGACCATAGATGCGATACTCGACGGGGGCAGGGACCGGGGGCCCTTGGAGCAGCTCGCGGAGAATCACCTGAGCCTCGGGTACACGCCGGCTGAGCTGATCTCGGAGGCGCGGGAACAGCCGATCGAGGCCACCCGGCTCGTCGAGCAGAACCAGAGCCTGGGCGAAGGCAGCGTTGCCGTCCTGATTTTGCACCATGTTGTAGTAGAACGGCGGAGCCGAACGTCCGAGCGTCCAGTAGGTTCCCTCGACCCCCGCCTCTTCACGCAGGATGTCTTCCACCTTCGCTGCCGCCGCTTCGGTCGCCTGAATCGACGTGGAAGCCGGCATGTAGAGCTCGACGTAGAATTGGTCGCGGTCCGCCGGAGGAAAGAACTGGTTCGTGAGCGAGCCCGACAGCGCGAAGCCGGTCACGGATAGGCCCGTCGCCATGGCCATGGATAGAAAGGGATGACGAACGCTCCAGTCCAGAGTGGCACCAAAGGCTCGGTTCCACGTGGTCGAGCGTAGCTCTCGGGGCTTCGAGAAGCGTCCCGCGATGGGCGCGACTACGAACAACGCCATCACGTAAGAGCTGACGAGGGCCACGATGACCGAAAGACCGATGGTGCCCACGAACTCACCCGTCCGCCCGGGAAGGATGAGAATGGGTACGAAGGCCAGGACCGTGGTGAGGGTAGAGGCGAGGAGCGGAACCCAAAGCGTCCGAACCACGTAGCGGACGGCGGCGAACCCGCGCATCCCTTCCGACCTACGAAACTGAACGGCATCCGTGACGACGATGGCATTGTCGACGAGAAGCCCCAGAGCGACGATGAGACCGGTCACCGACATCTGATGAATCGGCACCCCGAGCAGCCTCAGCACGGCGATGGCGTTCAGGGCCACGAGAGGTATGGCAATCGTGACGATCAGCGCCGACCGTAGTCCCAAGGTGAAGAAGAGGACCACGACCACCAGCCCCAGACCGGTGAACAGGTTGCCGAGCAGATCCTGAAGGCGAGCCTCGGTATACTCGGTCTGGTCGAAAACCTGAATGAGCTCCATGCCGTCGGGGAGTTGAGCCCGAAAGCGCTCCGCCGCCTCGTGGACCTCGGGACCCCAGAGGTCGTAGCGCTGCCCGGCGGCCATCTGAGTGGCGATCAGGTAGCCGGGGACCCCGTCGACCTTGACCATCTCGCGAGGCGGGTTCTCGAGCCTCAGCCGGACACTGGCCACGTCTCGGAGTACGAGGGCCTCCCCCTGCCCGCCGAGGCCGAGAGGTACATCTCGGATATCGTCGAGGCTTTCGAAGGTCGGGAGCTCGAGGAGAATGTTGTTTCCGCCCGCTCGAAGAACTCCGGCCGCGCCCTTAGCGTCCGCCGCAGACAGGCGTCGCGCCACCGCCGCCTCGTCCAGACCGGCGGCGCTGAGCCGCTCGGGGTCGAGCTGGACCTCGACGTGCTCTCCGAAGGTCCCGAACACGGAGACATGGTCGGTACCGAAGATGCCCCTCAGCTTGCTCTCGAGAGCCTCCGCGTATCGCTTCGTCCACCCCAACTCGACGTCCGATGTCTGCGGGAAGGAGCTCTCGGCGGTGGGCTTGCACCGCAAGCCATAGATCATCGAATACGAGCCGAATCGCTCATCGTCGAACACGGGTTCGAGGACCCCGGGCGGGAACTTTCCCCTGGCGTCCGAGATGGCATCTCTCACCTTGGCGAACACCGGTGCGGTGCGCTCGTCGCCGAGAATGGTCTCGTCGATCTCGACCGTCACCACCGAGACTTCGGCGAGCGAGGTCGAGCTGAGGTTCTGAATCTCCCGGATGGTCTCGAGCTCATCCTCCAGCTTCTGGGTCACCAAGCTCTCCACGCGCTCGGCGCTGGCTCCAGGAAATGGGGTGATGATCAGCGCGACGCCATTCGTGATGGAAGGGTCTTCCTGGCGGACGATCGTGGAAGCCGCGCCGAGGCCTGCCACGACCACCAGCCCCACCAACGTGGCGAGGACCCGAGGGTTTGCGACCAGGCCGATCACGGGGTCACCTCGAGAGCGGCGATCGGTTCCACCAACTGGCCGGGGACGAGTCGATGATGTCCCGACTTGACGACGGATTGACCGTCCTCGAGAGGCCCAGCCGCGTACGCCCGCTCGCCGTCGAAGTGAAGAATCGAGATGGGCTGCGGCGTCAGCCAGGCTCGGTTGGGAGCGCTCGCCCCCTCGACCAAGAGCAGCGTCCACAAGCCCTCGGGGCCCGGGCGAAGTGCGGAGATGGGGACCCAGAACCCGGGATCCGTATGCCGCACCGGGAGGACGACGTCGGCAACCTGCCCCTCCGTGGCGTCGGCCTGAGCGGGAAGGGCGAGGATGACGCGGGCGGTCCGCGAGCGTGGGTCGATCTGGTGGATGAGTTGCGTGACGCGCCCCGCTCCTCGGACCCCATCGATGCGGACCTCGAGCTCCTCGCCGATCTCGAGGGTTCGGAAAGCCTCAAGGGTCACTCCGACCGAGACCTCCTTACCCTCCCTACTCATGAGCTCGAAGACGGGCGTCCCCACCCCGACCACGGTGCCCTCGTCGAGCAGACGTCGCGCGATGCGTCCCCGGTAGGGAGCGCGAAGGACCGCCTTTTCGAGGTCGATCTGGAGACTCTGAAGGCTCGCCTCGAGCTCTTCCACCGACTGCCCCGCGACCTCGGCCCCGAAGCGGGCCTCATCGGCTCTCTGGGCGGAAGCGAAGCGTTCCTTGGCGAGACTCCGTACGCGGCGGTCCGTCCGAAGGTTGAGCTGGTACTGCGCGCGAGCCCGACCCAGGCTCGCTTTGACCCTTCGGATCCCGGCCCGCGTCTTTCGTCGGTCGAGGTAGGCGAGAGCCTCGCCCTTGGCCACCACCTGGCCCGCCTCGACGAGCACCGTCTCGACCTGGCCGCCCACCTCGAAGCCGAGGGTACTGAGCTGTCCGTTCTTCACCCGCCCCAAGAAGCGGTGAGATTGAGTCCATTCGGTCTGCTCACTCAGGGTGAGCGTCTCCACCCGCGCCGGCGTCTTGGGCGCCTGCGAAGGAGAGCTTTGACATGCTACCGCGGACAAGGCCGCGGCCATGGGAATGAGGCGTTTCATGTCTCGTCCTTTCTCGAATCGAGTTTCGAAGGGCCTTCCTCGCTCAGAGGTTGAGAAGGCCGATACTTGCGGTCACCGACAGGTCATCGAGGGAATCAGGGTCGATGGTATCTCCCCCGTCGATCCCGAGCTGCTGCCATGGGGTCCACTGGCCGGAGACCTCGAACCCAATCGGGCCGAACACGAGAGCCCGAAAACCGGTCTGCAGACGGATCTCGGTCCGGCGCAGCTCGAGCTGCGGGGCATTGTCCTCGTCGCCCTGAGTGAGGTCCGGGGTGACCCAACGCCGCCCCTCGAAGTGGAACATCCCGAACCATGAGAAGTCCCCGATCAGGTTGGCGCTGATCTCTGCGTAGCGGGGAAGGAGTGCGTCGATGCGGAAGCCCGGGTTCGGCCGCCAGTAGACGCCGAGCACCGGAACCGGGATGGGGTCGTTGACCTGGGGAAGAACGGCGAGACTGAGGGCTAGGTCACGGGCCGGTCGCCACGTCGCTCCGATGCGGAAGGACCCGTCGATGCCGTCGGTAGAACCGGCCTCGAGGTCGCCGTTATAGATGAACCTCGGGTCGATATTGATCGCCCAGTCCTCCGCGATCTGCAGGTTCATGGGCAGACCCACCTCGAACGCGTGAAGGCTACGCCCCGAGAGCACGGCGAGGCCCCCCTCGAGGTCATCGGCGAGAGCGTCGTGACGGTAGCTGAAGAGAAGCGCGGAGCGCCCCGGCAGGAAGGGGAGCGGGGCAACCGCGTTGACGGCGTTCGAGTACTCCGTGAGCGGACTGAGAGGTCGGTAGTCCGTACGCAGCAGCTCTTGCCACGCGAAGGGTTGCAGCATCACGTCGACGCCCGACTTCGACTCGGGCTTGCTTTCTCCATCGGCTTCGATGGTCGTAGGGTTGGCAGCCACCATAAAGGCGGTGAGGAAAAGAGAGTTCATGGCTTGAGTCCTTATGGGTATCTGGTTCCGAGGATGCCGCACGCGGTGGGTTTCGCTACGCGACTGACCACCGCTGCGCTGCATACCCCGGAGTATCGATGCGAAACCCCAGATCTCCGGGAACTGTCGGACGAGCGGTCAGGACGAACGGACGAGCGGCGGAACGGAGGCGACGAGCGTCGAGCTCGATACCGTAGCCTCCTTACAGCAGTGACCGGTTGAGCTGAGCTCGACCGACTGCGCTTCGCTCGGCTGCGCCGAGCTGCGTAGCCAGTTCTCGGCCGTGGGCCGAGCTGAGCGAGCTCAGGTCAACTGGCCCTTGCTGTAGCGAGATCGCTTCTGGGGGATGGGCGCGCGTGCCGCGACCTGGGCCCCGAAGAGAAGCGCTGGCCTCGGGTCTCCCGGGAGACAACTCAGATTTCGGAGGGGGAGGGAGAAGATGAGAGGCGCCGGGAGGCGCCTCACTTCACAGCGCGTGAGGGAGGGGGGGGTCGGAAGGGCGGGAGCGCCGGCCCGACCGACTGCGCTCGCGAGGGCTAGCGACGGGACCAGTGCCCGTGGAATCGGACCGGAAGATGATGACGGAGGTCAGCCTCGACGATCGGGCCATCCGCGAGCCGGTCCGCGTCGAACACGGCGAGCGAGTTTCTCCCCGTCGCGGCCCGGGCCACCTCCACGAGCGCGTAGGTGCGCCCGTCGGATCCATCGGCGAGGTTGGGCTCGGTGACCACATGTCCGGAGCCGAAGTCGAAGGTGTCTTCGGCCCCCGTGCGGACGTTCACTGAGCGGACCGCCGTCCACAGGGCCTCATCAGCAGGACTGACCGCCGTCCAGAGCTTCTCGTGCTGGGCGCCCCACTGCGCATAGGGGACCTGAGCGAATTCATAGTTGCCCGCGTCGCTCAGGACCTCGTCCGCGGTGATGGTTCCACGGGTGGGGTCGATGACGGTTCTTCTCACCCGTCCCGAACCCAAGAGCTTCTCCGCGGAACCTTCCATGACCCGCTGCCAGATGGAGTCCGGGCTCAGGAAGTGGGCGTCGTCATAGCCAATCCAGTCGCAGACGAGCTCCGCACCGGACTCATACATGTTGGCGGTGTGCCACATCCATCGAGCCGGAGCTTCGATCTCGACCGGCGCTGACTGAGAACCACGCTCGAAGACGAGCCACCGCATGCCGAGGCCAGCGTCCCACTCGAGGGCGTCACGGAGGGACTCGCCCTGGCCGATGAAGCGCTCGAAGCTCAAGACTGCGGGGTGAACCGCAGCCACGATGTAGCGCGAGGTGGCGAAGAAGTCGTGGATGTAGCGTACCGGATTCATCGGATACCGCTGCTGCTCAATGAGAGCGCCGCTCGACGCGAATACGGTCAGCACGAGCTCCTGCGTCCGGTAGTCGATGCCGAACATGGAGACCTCGCCGGTGCGCCCGTCGATCTTGGGGTGAGCGGAGAAGACGGTGTCTCCTGGGTTCACGCCCAGGACATCCGTACCCAGGGTTTCTAGGGAATCGAAGTCGAGCGACTCCGGGAAGTTGCTCTCGTCGAAAGCGAGCAGCTTGCCGAACATGTTCCAGACGGAGACACCCGCCTGGGACGAGTTCGCGGCTTCCTCCGGTCCCAAGGGTCCCGGGGCCGGAGTCGTCCAAGTGGGATACAGGTAGCGCCCCGCGTCTTCTTCGAGGTTGTACTTGGCCGTGCGGACGAACCGATTCACGAACCGGATAGAACCGTCGGGCTGAAAGAAGTAGCCATTCACCATCCCGTCGCCGTCCACCACGGCGCGCTTTCTCACCCCGTCGCGCTCGAAGAGTCCGGGTCCGTTCTTGTAGAGAACGCTCCCCCGTAGACCGGCTGGAAGGCTCCCTCGGAGGTCCGTGATGTAGTCGTTTTCGGTCAGTAGTGAGGTGCTTATCCCCCCCGCGAAGAGGGGGTTGTCCATCACCCCGCCGCCTCCCGGGGGGATGGGTCCAGGGAGGATAGGGTCGTCGTCACCGCAGCCCGTGAGGGTGCTGAAGAAGGAGGAGCCACCGATGAGGGCGAGAGCTCCTGGTGCGGAGAGTTCGAGGAATCTGCGTCGTTGCATGGGGGAAATATGCTCAGCTCCGGGCGAAACGTCCTTTCCCGTCCGATGAACGGCAGCGACGAGCTGACGAGCGGCAAGCCGGTGGTGATGAACGGGAGGGGCTCTTGGGGGCGTCCTCGACGCTCGATCCGGGGGTGGGTGAATGGAGATGAACGCGGAGATGAGCGCAGGCCTCGAAGTGCCTCGGAGCGGGGAGCTCCATCCTACGGACCTGCGAGGGGGTGGCCCCGGGGGTGGGTAGCGCAGGTTAGTCGTGCTCAGAGGTATGAACCGTCTCCGCGAGCTCTCTCCCGGCGCTGCGCACACCGACGAAGATCTCTCCTAAGCGCCGGGTGAGAGGAGGTAGAACCGACGGCCCCGCGAGCACGAGGATGACGGCGGCGATGACTCCCATTTCCCAAGATCCTAGACCAAACATAGTATTCTCCTTCTTCTGGAGAGGCCACGAGAGTGGCCTCTAGTGAGTTCGGCTCGGATCGACGTCGAAACCTGCTTCGACCGACGTCCGAAACCGATGGTGAGCGAGGACCGTAGCCTCGCCGAGGACGGGAACGAGCGACCTCAGCGTCGCTTCGTTCCGATCGAGGAATCTGATCTGGGCGCGGCGGAGGTCGGCGGCGAAATCCGACGCGAAGCGCGGATGCCCCCGCCCGAGCTGCACTCCGGCGTCGAAGATGACCTCCTCGAAAAGACCTTCGCGTATGACCTCCTCTAGCGGAAGCTCGACGTAGTGATCCGACCAGCTATGAACCCAGAAGCTGCGTTGCTCGATGTCCAGGTATCCGAGGAACGGGTTCGGTGAGTACGCGATATGCGAGCTCCCGACGAGAATGGGAAAGGGATCGGACCGCCTCGAGCTCAGCGTGCATCCATCACCTGGTGGGTCTCCGACGGCCTTGACCTCGAGAATGACGTCATCTTCGCTCTGGGTCGTGGCGCCCTCCACCTGAAGCAGATACTTCTCTTGAAGCGCTGACCCGATGCCCATCCTGAGCAACCCAACCCGACGCACGTCGAAGAACCACGCCGGCAGATCCGGGGTCTTGGACTGCATGAGCTCCACGTAGCCCTGTAGAGAGGAGATGAGCTGGGTCCGTCGTCGAGCGCCGACCGCCGCGGTGAACCGCCCCAGACTGCTCAGCAGGGCTCGGCGATCCCCGGAGAAGGTCCTTCGCACGCCCGCAACCCAGCGCGGCTCCGGGGCCTCGAGGGTCGGATCTCGGAGCGCTTGTCGGTACCCTCGGAGAAAGGTGTCGAACGCAGCCTCGGAGTCCTGACTCGGCGAGTAGGCGCCGAGGGCGAGATGAATCGACACTCCAAATCGGAGGAGATCCAGGGCCCCGGGACCCATCGACGCGTTGTCAAAGTCCGTGAGCCCGCGCCCTTCGTTGGTGGCGGCATACTGTTCGAGGTGAGCGTCCCCATGAAGGTTGACGACCGGCGCCTCCGCCATGAAATCGGCGAGGTGCTTGCAGACCCAGCGTCGAAAAGGAGTATTCGTAAATCGAAAGTAGGCGTGCGGCGTCGAGAGAATACGCTCGAGTAGTTGCGGGTGGTCCTCGAATCGGTAGCTCTTGGGGTTGACCGCGAGGCTCTCAGCGATGTGCTGAACCCGCGCCGAGGCGCTGCCCCTCGGACGCCGACCTTCGAGGTCCCCGCCACGGGCGGTCCCGGGAGCCAGACTCACCGCGCCGAGGACGACGAGCGTGGCGAGGACGGAGGTCAGCGGCCTCCCGCCCCAGGCCGGATACGGCCAGCGACGGGGCTGCGCCACGAGCGGGGCGAGAGAGGCTGGAAGCGACCGTAGGGTCTCGGACGATACTTCGTTCATAGCGAGAGGCTAGTCGCGCTCCTCGCGATGCAATGCCCCCATCGGACGAGCGGTCTGCGTCTACCGACGAACGGTCAGGGCCTCCGGACGATCGACTTTCGAGGGACTCAAAGGGTCCAGCGAAGCTCGAGGCCCCCGACCACCCCGCCCCCTAGCAGGTCCGTTCCGGGCAGGACGAACGCCTCGACGTAGGGTCGAATGCCCAAGGACCGGTCCCGGAGCAGAGGAAGCTCCCAGCCCAGACTCACGTGGAGGCGCCCTGCGACTCCCCCCTCGGGGTCATCTTCGCTTCGGGCCGCCTCGTCTCCGCGCTCGAGCGAGAGAGCCATGAAGGCGGCCCCGAGCGTCAAATCGAGGCCGAGACCCGAGAAAGGCGACCATCGTCCTTCCAGGCCCAGGCCCCCTCCGAACCCCGAGAAGCCGTCCCGGTCGAGCTGGAGGAGGTGAACCACCAGCCCTACCCCCAGGCTGGAGTCGATTTGCTGACCCACGCTGATTCTCGTCGCGATATCGAGGCCACCGCCGAGTTCAGCCTCCCCCTCCGTGAGCCCGAATCCGACCCCGAGGCCGGCGGATAGATAGAGACCTCCTCTCGCGGACATGTTCTCGTCCGGCTCCGGGCCAGGTGACGAAGAGGCGAGCAAGATGAGCAATGGCAAGCACATATCAGAAGTCTCCGCGGAGCCCGAAGATGGGATAGATGGGGAGCCCTCCCTCATCGGCGCGCTCAGTGAAGTCGAAGTTGTAGCTCCGGCCTTCGGCGTTCGTAGTGTTGAGGGCGTTGGTGAGGCTCAGGTAGGCGGACAGGGTCCACTCATCAAAAATCCACCGCTTGTCGACCCGGATGTCGAACTGGTTGAAGAGGGGGAGCCGCTCTGAGTTGACCAAGCCCGTCGTCTCGAAGTACTCGTCGTTGTCCGAGAAGAAGACCCCTCCCGTGAAGGGCGTGGAAGGATTTCCCGAGACCAGTCGGATCCGGGCTCCCACCTCCCAGTTCTTGGGGAGTTGATACGATGCCTGCGCGCTCAGAATATGGGTCTGGTCGAAGTCGAAGAGACGATACGCCTCGCCCGGCCCATCTTGTCGCTCGGCGCGGCTCAAGGTGTAGCTGAGCCATCCCCTGAAGTTCGCATTGAACTGATGGTCGACGAAGAGCTCGAAGCCATAGATTCGGCCGCGTCCGTCGTTTGCCAGAACCTCCGGTACGAATCCATCCTCCGCGCCGATGAGCCGGGACGAGGAGACGACGACGTCGTCCAGAACCTTGAAGAAGCCGGTCGCCTCGATGCGAAAGAAGGGCAGTGGCCTCCACTCCACTCCGCCCGACACCTGAGTGGCTCGGAAGGGACTCAAAGCGGGATTGCCGAACACCTCATCGAGCTCGACGAGTTGAGGTGCCTGATGAGTGAGGCCCACCCCGGCCTTGACCACCCAGGCTTCCGACCACTGATACTTAGCGACGATCCGCGGATCGAGGGTTAGAGCCTCGAGTCGCCCGAAGTAGTCGACCCGAAGACCGGGCACGAGGGTGAGAGGCCCAAACTCGACGACCGCCTCGAGGTACCCCGAGAGGTTGTTCGCCCACTCATCGAAATCCGTAGCCAGAGGCTCGGAGGCATCATCGCCGGTGGGGTCACCTTCTCGATCCGGCCGCCCCGCGACCACGGTACCGACGGAGCGCGTAGCTTCGACATCGGCACCTACGGCGACACGAAGCCACTCGGCCACTTGAAACTCGACCTGCTGACGGCCTTGGATGATGAGGTCTTCAGTGTCGATGTCGAAGAGCCCCCCGAAGGAGAAGCGGTTCTGATCGATGCCCAGCGCGAGGCTAGTCTCACTTCGGAAGCCCTCTCCGGGAGTGAAGGTGTATTCACCTCGGGCACGACCAAATCTCGCAGAGAGCTCCGAGTTGCCGCTCGTAAACTCGGTCCCGAACTCGGCGGGGTTGTCGAGGTCGGCGGCAAAGCCGTCGTCCGCCCCAAACACCGCGAGCTTGAACAGGTGAGCGGGTGAGGGTCGATAGTTCGCGAGAATCTGGGCGTCGTAGTAGACGGGCGGGGTTTGGACCGAGAGGTCGGCCGCGTCCGTCACCGCTCCGAAGACCAGATCGATGGTGCTTCTTCGAAACCCAAAGCCCACCGCCGCCTGCTCTCCGACCGGGACCTCCAGTACGAGTCCTGCGTCGAGTAGAGAGATGTCGACAGACCCCGTCACCTGCTCGGGTTCGAGGGTCCTCAGCTCGATATCGAAGACGCCTCCAGTGAACCGGCCGTAGTAGGCGGAGAAGTTTCCTGGCGTGAAGTCGACCTGATCGACGAACTCGGTGGGGATGATGCTTCGGAGCCCGACGAAGTGGAACACGGTAGGGATCTGGAGGCCGTCGACGAAGACCCCGGTGTCGGCGGGACCCGAGCCACGCACGATGATGTCGCCGCTTCCGGCCGGGGGTCGAGCCACTCCCGGCAACGTCTCGACGACCCGCACCGCGTCCGACAGCTGCCCCGGGATGCGCTCGATGTCCGCTCGCCGGAGGGTACGGCGAGTGACCTCTTTCTCGACCCGCTCGCCTTCGACGAGGACGTCATAAGGGTTGTAGCTGCGACGCTCGACTTTGACATCGACGGCGACCACCTCACCCTCGACGACGGTTTCCGTCGACGCCGAGCTGAAGTAGCCATCGAGGTCGATGCGTAGCGTCCATGCGCCCGAGCCGAGGTCGAAGAACTGGTAGCGCCCATCCTCGTCGCTCACGTCCTCGTACGCTTCTTCGACCGGACCATCTCGGATCACGGTCACCAGCGCCCCGGGAAGAGGGCGGCGGGTGCCCCGCTCGGTGATGCGCCCCACGAAGTTGGCCGCAGACGGGCCGGATCTCTCCGATGGAGGCGGCGGGGCAGGCGGTTCGAAACGAACCACGTAATCCAGGACGACCGGCACCGGGGCTCCGGCCTCGCTCGCCGGCCGAAAGCGCAGCCGAGAGGCCGCCTCCATCGCGGACCTCTCGAAGGCAGCCTCGACGAGAACGCCATCCTCGCTCTCCACGCGCGCGCTCTGAACGGTGACGGCACCGGTTGAGGAGACCACGAGCGTGAGGGTGACGACCGCAGAGGCCCCCTGGGCCTCCCGAGGGTACTCGGCCCGAACCTCCTGCACGAGCTGAGGAGGCACGAACCCAGCCTTGGCTTGGAGGTCGGTCTGTGCAGAGATGGCCCATCCCAGGGCCAAGGCCATGGGGACGTTCACGGCCTCACCTGCATGAGAGCATCTGTCCAGCTCACACCACCTCGGTCGTCGCGGACGACGAGATAGAGCCCGAGGGTGGAAGCTGGAAAGTCGGCCTGCAGCGGCACCTCGAGGGCCGTCGCCGCCGCCGTCGAGAAGGTGGTCTCTCCGGGGATGAAGCTTCGGCGCTCAGGGTCGAAGCCTCCCCCGGTGGTGAACCAGCTGAAGAAGAGCTGCTCGCGGACCTCGCGAGGGTCTCCTCCGGGGTCGCTTCGCGGAACCCCGAAGTATGTCTCGCTCTCGCTCTCGGGAATCGATGCGGAGAGCTGCACCTCCGTGTCCCGGTCGACAGCCCCCGACGGGAGTACGATGGCGTCAACGACCGGATTTTGGTTCGGCACCTGATCTTCGAGGCCGAAGAGGAGTTCGAGGCTCTTGACGGAGCGAATCCTTCGATCCGAAGCCTCCGCCTCCAGAATGATGGAGATCTCGATGCCTTGCTCGCAGTCTGGGACCTCGGCGAACAG
This sequence comes from Myxococcota bacterium, assembly GCA_039819565.1. Classification (GTDB taxonomy): domain Bacteria; phylum Myxococcota; class Kuafuiibacteriia; order Kuafuiibacteriales; family Kuafuiibacteriaceae; genus JAHQVK01. The sequence goes on from JBCBRU010000026.1 coordinate 18,409, forward strand.
GGCGAGGGGTGAGGCCTGGAGCTGCCGACAAAGGCTTTGTAGCTGCGCGGCGGAGCCGTCGAAGCTGAAGCTCGCGGTCGGCCGCCGACCGAGGTCGGAGCTGAGGCCCAGATCCTCCGGGGTCACGAGGCAGTCGAAGTCCCTGTCGGCGCCGCCGAGCACCGGGCACCAAGACCATTGAAACCGTACGTCCTCCGCAGGGGCGCCGGCCACGAGAACGTCAAAGACGGCGGTCTGACCTGGAAGAGGCGACGGAGGTTCCGCACGGACCGCGAGGACGCGAAAGCCCGTGATGCGGGAGTAGGGCTCGAACTCTTCTGCGCATCCCCCTAGGAGTGTCGAGAGGAGCAGTACTTGGGATAGATGTTTCACGACTCAGTCCTCGATTCGAAATCGATAGGTGAAGGTTAGGGTGTACGGAGCAGGACGACCGTCACGGGTGGCAGGGCGAAATCTCTCCTGTCGTGCAGACGCGAGCGCGGCCGCCTCGAAGGTGTCCGGGGGTGTGGCCGCCACGATGCGCGCGTCGACCACCTGGCCGATCGCGTCGATGCGGACCCGAACCGTCACGTTGCCTTCCAACCGCTGTGCGCGAAGCGCGGGCGGATAGATGGGCCGCAAAGGTGAGACGCGCTCAGGCTTGGTCCATTTCGAGCCGGCCCCGCCGTTGCCGAAGCGAGAGGAGGCCTGATTCCGCCCCGCCCCGGGGCCCTCTGCCCCTGGGGCGCCACGTCCCCCCGCTGACCCGAAGGCCCCGGCCAGCGTGCCCCCTCCGGAGGAGGAAGATAGAGAACCCACACGTCGGGGCTTCGCGGCCGGACGTGGATCAAGGGCTCCCGACGCCACCGGAGACGGGGCTAGGGCGGGGGGAGCAGAGGCCGGGGGAGGAGGCGGCGAGGCAGAACGGCGCGGCGGCGTTCGGCTTCGACGCCGTTTCGGAGACGGCGCGGACGGCGCTGGCGGGGCGGAGGGGACCTCGACCCGCGCCTCTTGGGGCGGAGCGGGGGCCGGTCGGGGCGGCTCGATGAAATCCATCTGGAGTCGACGCCGAGCCGGCTCTGCGGGCTCGGTGATCCCTCCCGCGGTGGCCATCAACGGGAGGACGTGAATCCCTAGGGAGATACAAAGGGCCCAGCCCCAGAGCGCTCGACCTCGAGAGGGTTCGAGTCCACGGGTGAGCGTCAGAGGAGGAAGTCTGCGGCCCGCTTTCCTGCGGCGACGCGCCTTCACGGCTGCACCTTCCGTGGACCGAGAGGTTCCAGCTCGAGGGCAAAGCTCGAGACCTCGGCAGCCTTGATCGCGTCGAGGGCCTGAACCAGCGCCTGGTAGGTTGTTCCTCGGTCAGCCGCGACGACCACCGAGGGGGGATGGGGTCGAGCTGAGAGCTCGGCGAGCCGGTCCGCGAGCTGATCGGCGGACACCCTCTCGTCGCCGAAGGTCAGCGCACCTCCCTCGTTGACCACGAGCTGAACGACCTCGGCGGGCTTAGCCTCGACCTCGCTCGCCTGGGGGAGATCAAGCTCCATGACCCCGGCGCTGAGTTGGGAGCTCGTGACCATGAAGATGATCAGGAGAACGAGAACGATATCTACGAAAGGAGTGACATTGATCTCGGCGACGACACCGCCGCCGTTCACCTTCGCCGCCATCTCAACCCACCTCCTGAGTCGAGGGTGAGACATCGGCTTTGAGCTCCGAAAGGAATCGCTGGGCGAAGACCTGGGCGCGGGCCACTCGGTTCTCGAGAAGACCCTGGAAATAGTTGAAGGCCACGAGCGCGGGAATGGCGACGAAGAGCCCCACCGCGGTCGCCTCGAGAGCTTCCGAGATGGCGGCCATGACGCTAGGACCGGCAGCCTGGCCTCCGCCCTCGCTCAGCGCCGCGAAGGCTTCCATGATGCCCAGCACCGTCCCAAAGAGGCCGATGAAGGGCGCGTTACTTCCGATGGTCGCGAGCCAAGCCAGCCCCCCGGAGAACCGGGCGCGCTGCTCGACCTCGGCTCCGCGGAGGCTCTCCTCCACGGAGTCCCAGCCTTTGTGAGCTTGAGCCAAACCTTGCACGACCACCTGGGCCTCGAGGCTTGGCGATCCGTCCATCAAGCGAGCGGCCCGGGTGAACTCGGCCGCCTTGATGAGCGTCTGAAAGTCGGAATCGACGTTCCGAGGAAGACGGTTCCGGAAGAAGAAGAGGGCGCGCTCGACCGACAGCGCGATCGATGCGACGGAGAGCGCGACGAGGAGCCATAAGACCCACGCCGCGTCGAAGGACTCGAGGAGTGTGCTCGTGTTCATGCACGAGAGCTTGTCGCTGTCCCTCCGAAACCAGGCTTTCGCTCGGACGAGCGGCGGTGGACATCCGACGAACGGTCACGGTCCCCGGACGACACGCACGACGGAATGAGCGCTCACGCGCCCATCTCCTCAGCGGACGAGGGGCACCGAATCCGTATGCGACGTCTCCGTCGAGCAAACCAAATTTGAACAAAGGAAGGTTGGACCTCAAATGGTTCGGACCATTTGGAGCTCAATATGATTTAGGGCTCACAATGAAATTCGTACGCTATCACCCTAACGCTAGGCCAATTCGTTCGTTATGGAAGACGACACCCCTAAAATAAGGGGGTATTGTCTCCGTATGGGGATAATCCAGCTTCGGCTAGCCCCATTGTCCATGCAGCGGAACAAAAGGGGCTAAGGGAAGGGGGGTTGGCCGGTGCGGTCGCGTTCTCGACCTAAAGACACGACCGCACCGGTGGCTCGGCGGCCGGAGTGGCCTGGAGCTTAGGGGTGACGGGTTAGGCGACGGCCTCGGGCACGCGGTTCGAGGCCACCAGGCGTGCGTAGTGCCCGCCCTGAGCCAGGAGTTCGGCGTGAGAGCCGCTTTCTGCGATGCCTCCGTCCTTCACCACCAGGATCTTGTCCGCGTTGCGCACCGTGGACAGGCGGTGGGCGATGACGAACGCGATGCGGTCCTGAAGAACCGCCTCCACCCCCGCCTGGATGGCCTGCTCCGTCTCCGTGTCGACCGAGGAGGTCGCCTCGTCCATCACGAAGATCTGGGGGTTGGCGAGGAGGGCGCGGGCCAAGGACACGAGCTGGCGCTGCCCCGTGGACAGCGTCGCCCCGCCCTCACCTACCTCGGTGTCGTAGCCCTTCGGGAGCTTCCGAATGAAGCGGTCGGCGTGGGTGAGCCGAGCCGCCTCCTCGATCTCGCCGTGGGTGGCATCCAGGCGACCGTAGCGGATGTTGTCCGCCACGCTGCCGCTGAAGAGATGGGGCGTCTGGAGCACGATGCCGAAGCGCCTCTGCAGCCAGGCCATGGGCAGCTCCCGGACGTCCACCCCGTCGATGCGCACCGACCCTCCGTTGACGTCGTAGAACCTCGAGAGCAGCTTGACGATGGTCGTCTTGCCCCCGCCGGTCGGCCCCACCAGCGCCACCGTCTGGCCGGCCGAAGCCGAGAAGCTGCACCCCGAGAGCACCGGCTCCTCAGGCTTGTAGGCAAAGTGCACCTCGTCGAAGACCACCGACCGCACCGGGACCGCGCCGGAGGCGAAGCCCTCCGAGTCGTTCGCTGCGGAGGGAAGCCCCTCCGAAGGTTCCGGCACGCGAGTGACCTCCGCGTCGCGAATGGTGGGGACCGCGTCGAGGAGGCTCTGCACGCGCTCTGCCGCCGCCTGCGCCGCCTGCATCTTCGTGAACTGGCGCGCGAGGTCCTGCACCGGCACCCCGAACAAGGTCGCGTACTGCATGAATGCGATCATGGTCCCGAGGGACAGGGCCTCGCTCTCCACCAGGAGGCCTCCCTTCCAAAGCGCCAGTCCGAGCCCGATGTTTCCGGCCAGCACCACCGCCGGCAGATAGATGGCGGAGAGCACCGCAGCCCGCATCGAGTGCTGAAACATGTCCTGCGAAAGCTCGTCGAACTCCCCCAGGCTCTCCTCCTCACGGGCGAGCATCTTGGTCGTGCGGACCCCCGCGATGGACTCGCTAAAGGACGCGGTGATGCGGGCGTTCGCCCGCCGCATGAGCCGCGACGTGCGCAGCAAAACCCGCTGGAAGAAGAGACTCATGATGGCCAGCGGAGGCACGATCATCATCACGGTGAGGGCCAGCGGGGGGTGCATCGCGAACATCGCCACCATGATGCCGAGGAGCAGACTCGGCCCCCACACGAAGTCGAGGAGCAGCCACGGCAAGAGCCCGCTGACCTTGCCCACGTCCGAGGTCAGCCGCGCCACGAGCCACCCCAAGGGATGACGGTCGTGAAAGGCCAGCTCGAGGTCTTGCAGTCGCCGAAACCCTTCTTGACGGAGATCGTAAGCCATCCCCGTTGCAACATCTCCAGCGAAGCGGATGAAGAGATAGATCATCGCGGCCAAGACGGTGAAGGCGACCAAGTAGGCCACCCCCCACATCGAGAGCTCCGAGAAGGGCTGCCCCCGTACTGCCGCGTCGATGAGTCGCGCGGTGATGAGGGGCATCGCGGTGTCGGCCAGGGCCACCACCAGGCCGGCCAGGGCCAAGCCCAGCGCCGGCCGCCGGTAGGGGAACGCGTGGGCTACGATCCGGCGCCACAGGGCCAGATTCACGGCCGTCGGTACGTTGATGTCGTCGTCGTCCCAGGGATGATTCACGAAGCCTCCAAGGTGGCGGACTGCTCAGACTGCAGCCGCCACAAGTCTGCGTAGGGTCCCGGCTGCCCCATGAGCTCGCGGTGCGAGCCCTGCTGCCGGATCTGACCGTCGTCGAGGACGACGATGTGATCGGCCAGCGCCAGGGTGCTCATGCGGTGGGCGATGATGATGGTCGTCTGCTGACCCCGGCGCTCCCGGAGGCCCCCGAGGATCTCCGTCTCCGTGGCCGTGTCCACGGCCGACAGCGCATCGTCCATGATCAGAACCTGCGGCTTCTGAAGCAGGGCCCGGGCCAGGGCCACGCGCTGCCGCTGTCCCCCGGAGAGCGTCACGCCGCGCTCCCCGACCATGGTCTCGTAGCCCTGGTCGAACCCGTGAATGGTGGCGTGGACGTCGGCCACCCGCACCGCCGCCTCCACCTCGTCGAAGGTGGCCTCGGCGCGACCGAGACGAAGGTTTTGGTCCACCGTCTTGCTGAACAAGAAGGGCTCCTGCAGGGCCACCGAGAGGTGGCGACGCAGAGAGTGGCGATCCAGGGTCCGGAGGTCCCGACCGCCGATGCTGATCGCTCCCTCCTGCGGGTCGTAGAGCCGGAGGAGCAAGCTGACCAGGGTGGTCTTGCCGGAGCCCGAGGGTCCCACGATGGCCACCGTGGACCGGGCGGGGATGCGCAAGGAGAAGTTCGTGAGCGCTGCCGCCGCGCCCTCGCCGTAGCTGAAGGTGACGTCGTCAAATACGACGTCGCCAGCCACCTCGGGGAGGGCCACGGCGTCCTCCGCCGTGGCCTCCTTAGGCTCGGCGAGGATGGTCCCCACTCTGTCGAGGGCCACCGTGGCCTTGCCCAGGTCGGCGAGGATGCGCCCCATCTGCCGCAGCGGATAGATGAACATCACCACCGCGGTGAGAAAGTAGAAGAAGGCCCCCACCGAGAGGGAGCCTTCGGTCACCCAGTAGATGCCCGCCCCCACCACCAGAGCCTGCTGGAGGAAAGTGAGGAGGTCCGAGATCGACCAGAAGATGGCCAGCTGATGAAAGAGGTCGTTGTCCAGTCTGCGGTAGGTCCGGTTGCGCTCGCCGAAGCGCACCACCTCGTGGTCATGGCGCCCGAAGGCGCGGACCACGCGGATGCCGCTGAGGTTCTCCTGAATGGAGGTGGTGAGCTCGCCCTCCGCCTCGTCGACCTCCTCGAAGCGCTTGCGCACCCGAAGGAAGAACCAGGTCGAGAACACCACGATGGCGGGCAGGAGCAGCGCCGCCACCACCGTCATGCGCACATCGATGAGCAGCATCAGCGGCAGCGGCACCACGAACATCACCACGGAGCGGGCGATCTCCACCACGTGGGTGGCGAGGAACAGCCGCACCGTCTCGACGTCGGATGTGCACCGCTGAATGATGTCTCCCGTATGGGCGGAGTCGAAGTATCGACAGGGGAGGCGCTGGAGGTGATCGAAGATTTGGTTTCGGAAGTTGCGGATGATCGTCTCCGAAGCCTCAGCTGCCCACCGCTGCCGAAAGAACACGGCCACGCCGGCGAGGGCGCTGAGCGCGGCCACCGTCACCGCCGGAACCCAGAGGTTGTCGGCCACGAAGAGACGGCCGCCCATCCACCGGATGGGGAGGCCGACCCAAGGGTCGTCGAGCTTCGAAGCCTGGGGATCCAGGACGCCGTCGATGACGGCCTGGGGCACCAGAGGAACCAGATAGAGAAAGCACGTCCCTACCACCATGGCCGCTATGGCCATGAGGTAGCGCGCGCGAGCGGGTTGCATGATCTGCCAGACGGCGCGAACACTTCCAAACATAGATTTGGTGACCGACCGTGGGATGGAGGAGCGCGATCGCTCATCACTGTCCCAAAGACGAGAGCCCTCAGGACGACGGTCGGACCGAAAAGACTAAACGATGCACGTCGACCTCGGCAAGGCCGAACGTGCGCGCGTCTCTCCGATGCCTCCGCCGCGCTCCTACCCATGGCGTGGGCGCGAATCTAGAAGCATCGCCCCCTTCTAAGTGCGCCTACCCCGAACGGGTCAGAGGGCTCAGGCGCCGAGAGCAACAGTAGGGTAGGGTAGTGAATTGAGGTCAGAAGGGCGCGAATCCAAGCGAGTACAGAGTCGCAGGCGCAACGACGATCTCGTTTACGACGTCGATGATCTCGTCCCTTGTGAGCAGCGAAACCGGGCGTCGCTTGTCAGGCTCTCGAAAAGTGTCCCAGCGAATCTCACCGCGCCTCATCAAAGGGCTCCCATCCATCGGCATCCCAATCCAGACTGCCGCTGTCCGCACTGAATTCTTCGTCCGATGGAGGATGACTTCGATAGGCTTCCGCGTCGGTAAGAGCGGCCATCTTGAGCGCTCGTCGGGCCAGGTGGAGCTGCTCGTCGCGCGTGAGTTTTTGTACGAGCGGCAAGAGATCGTCGGCGGTCAGAACGTTCGACATGCTGCCGACATACCGCATTCGGTTCAGGCGCCGAGCGCGCAGCGGGCGCGGACGTGGCGCGCGAAGGCTTCGCGGAGCGCGGTCACGCGGGGGCCGGGGCGGCCGTCGCCCACGACGTGGTCGTCCACGCGCACGACGGGGACGATCTCTCGAATGGAGGAGGTGATGAAGAGCTCGTCGGCGGCGCGGAGGCTCTCCTCCGTGAGGGGGAGTTCGAGCACCTTCACCTCCTCTGCCGCACACACCTCCATCACCGCCCGCCGCGTGATCCCGGCCAGGAGGCCCACCTCCAGCGGGGGCGTGAGCACCAGCGGCCCCATGACCGCGAAGACGTTCGAAGACGCGCCTTCGGTGACCCGCCCCTGCGCGTCGAGCATGATCGCTTCGTAGGCTCCGGCCCGGCGCGCCTCGGCCAGGGCCAGCACCGAGTTGAGGTAGTTGCCGGTCTTGGCCTGGGGGTCGATGGCCTCCCGAAGGTTCCGTCGCACCCCCACCACCGACACCTTGGCCCCCTCGACGTAGGCTTCGGGCGGCGGGAGGGGCGGGGACATCACCACCACGATGCGGAGCGGAGACTCGGCGAGGCCCGGATCCAGCCCGATGGGCCCCTGGCCGCGGGTCGCGACCACCCGGATATAGGCTTCGGAGCGCCCGCTCGCCGCCACCGCGTCTCGGACTTCACGGGCGAAGACCTCACGCGAGGCAGACAGACGCATGCCGATCCGCTCCGCGGAGGCTTCGAGCCTTTCGAGGTGGCGCCCGAGTTCGAAGGGCACGCCGCCGTACACCCGGAGCACCTCGTAGACGGAGTCGCCGTAGAGAAAGCCCCGATCGAAGATGGAGACGGTCGCGTCCTCGGGCGCGCACAGCTCCCCGTTCATCATGACGGTCGCGGTCATGCCCTCAGCTCACCTCGCCGCGACCTGTTCGTACAGCTCCACGTAGCGACCGACCCGGTGCCGCCACCCGAAGGGCAGCTTCATGCCGTTTCTTTGGATCTGTCGCCAGCGCTCTCGATCGTCGCCCTGGCCGGTACCCCAGACCTTCAGCGCCCGCTTCACGGCCCAGGTCAGCCCCGAGGCGTCGTGGTGATCGAAGAGGAAGCCCGTGCCCTGGGGCGCGGCCACGTCGTCATAGTTCCAGACGGTGTCGGCCAGCCCCCCGGTGCGATGGACGATGGGCACGGTGCCGTAGCGGAGGGAGTACATCTGATTGAGTCCGCACGGCTCGAACATCGACGGCATGAGCAGCATGTCGGCCCCCGCCTCGACCACGTGGGCCTTGCGCTCCGAGAAGGTTGGATCGAACTCGACCTGGCCCCGGTGGGCCTTCTGCAGCTCCCGGAAAAAACCCTCATACTTGGGCTCTCCCTTTCCGAGAACCACCAGCTGAAAGCGGTGTTGTCGAAGCAGCGAAGGGAGAGCCTCCATGCACAGGTCGATGCCCTTTTGGTACACGAGGCGACTGCACATCGCGATCACCGGCACCTCAGGCCGGTAAGGCATGCCCGCGCCCGCTAAGAGCTCCTTCTTGTTCTCCTCTTTGGTCTCCAGGGTGTCGGCGTCGAAGTGATGGGTGAGGTGAGTATCGGTACGTGGATCCCACTCTTCTTCATCGATCCCATTGAGGATGCCCACGAGGACGTCGCGCCGCGCGCGCAGCGCCCAGTCGAGACCAAAACCCTGCTCCGGGGTTTGAATCTCCCGGGCGTAGGTGGGACTGACGGTCGTGATGGCGTGGGCATACATGAGGCCGGTCAGGAGATAGCTGAGCCGCCCTTCCTTGAGCTGATCTTCATGAAAGAGGTGGCGGGCCTGGGCGAGACCGGTCTCGGGGAGCACGGAAGCAGGAAAGGTGCCCTGGTGACCGAGATTGTGGATGGTGAGCACGGACCGCGCCGTCCCGAGGTGAGCGTCCTTGGAGAACCCCACCTTGAGCATCAGAGGGATGAGTCCGGTGGTCCAATCGTTCACGTGGACGATGTCCGGCGCAAAGTCGAGCGCCTTGCTCCCGAGGAGAGCAGCCCAGGCAAAGGCCGAAAAGCGAAGGTGCTCGTCCGGATCGTTGGAGTAGATCGCTTCGCGCTCGAAGAGCCCCGGACATTTCACCAGGTAGACGGGACAGCTCGTCCCCGGGAGCTCGGTGGCGAGCAGCGAGCACTGCACGGTGCGCGGGCCCACCGTGAAGCTGAGCCTCGGCAGGACCACTTCGGGGTCGGGAGCGTGCTCGAGGACCCGCGGGTAGAAGGGCAAGAACACGCGGACGTCGTGACCGAGGGCGTGGAGCTGCCGAGGCAGGGCCGCCCCCACGTCACCGAGGCCGCCCACTTTGGCGAACGGCGCGACTTCGGGGGATACGAACAGGATCTTCATGTAGAGTTGCCGACGTGCCCGTCGACGTTATCCTAATCGAGCCCTGTTTCCCCGCCAACCAGCGTGAATTCGCCCGAGCTCTCCACGCCGTGGGGGCGCGGGTGACGGGCATCGGGGAGCGCCCTCGGGAGGCGCTGGACGACGAGCTTCGGCACTGGCTCTTTCACTACGAGCAGATCGGCAACGTGACGGACGAGCACCAGCTGGCCAAGGCGGTCTCCTTCGTTCAGACCAAGGTTCGGGTAGACCGACTCGAAGCGGTCGTAGAAGCCCATATGCTCGCGGCCGCTCGCGTGCGGGAGAAGCTCGGCATCCCCGGCACCAGTTACCGGACCACCTTTCTTTGCCGCGACAAACCCGCCATGAAAGACGCCCTGCGTAAGGCGGGTATCCCTAGCGCCGCCTCCTGCGGCTCGAACGACCCTAAAGAGATCGCGGACTTCGCGAGACAAGTGGGCTTTCCTTTGGTGGTCAAGCCCCGGGACGCGGCGGGAGCTTCAGGCACCTCCCGCTGTGACAACCTCGCCGAGCTCGACGCTGCCCTCCGGGAGTACGGGGTCTACGACGGCCGAGGCGTCGCCGTGGAAGAGTTCATCGAGGGGCACGAGGGCTTTTACGACACCCTCACCATCGACGGAAAGGTGGTCCACGACTTCGTCTCCCACTACTATCCGAACGTCCTCGAGGCGATGCGCACCCGGTGGATCTCTCCTCAGCTCATCACCAGCAACCGCATCGACAGCGCCGAGAGCTATCGGGAAGTCAAAGTGATGGGACAAAGAGTGGTAGAAGCTCTCGGCATCGAGACCTCGGCCACCCATATGGAGTGGTTCTTCGGGCCCAAGGGTCTCAAGTTCAGCGAGATCGGCTGCCGCCCCCCCGGCGTCCGCACCTGGGACCTCTACTCCGCCGCCAACGACTTCGATCTATACCGGGAGTGGGCCTGTGCCGTCGTCCACGGGCGTCCCGAGCGGAGCGCCTCCCGTTCGCATTCGGCCGGCCTCATCGCTCTGCGCCCGGACCGGGACGGGCGCATCACCCACTACGACGGCGTCGACGAGGCCCAGGCCAAAATGGGGCAGTACGTCCTCGACGCCTACTTCCCCAACCCCGGCACCCCGACCCAAGGCGTCGAAGCGGGATACATGGCCAACGCTTGGGTGCGTATGCGCCACCCCGACTACGACACCTTGCGCGGTCTGCTCGACTACGTCGGACAGACCATCAAGGTCCACGCCGCCCCTTGAGTCCTACCCACCGAAGACGGGTCGAGCGCCGAGGTCTTCGCGCCCCCTTCCGGCGACGGAAGGACGGCGACCGGCTCGGTTTCGGTCTAGGCTAGGCCGCGATGACGGCCGCACCCCCCACCTTCGACGACCTTCGAGGCGATCCCGCCCTCACCGCGTTGATGCCCCTCCTCTACGTGGCGTGGGCGGACGGAGAGCTCACCGAGGACGAGGTGCGCGCCATCGAGACCGCGCGGGGCGACGGTTGGGCCGCACAGTCCGAAGCCCTCTCGCGCTGGCTGTCCCCGGAAAACCCCCCCACCTCGACGGAGCTTCTCCGCATCTACGCCTTCGTGCAGGCTCGCCTTCCGGGGCTCGACGTCGACACCCGAAGCTCCCTGGCCGAGCTCGGGCTGCAGCTCGCGGAGCTCCCGGAGGCGGAGGCGGAGGCGACCCGCACCGCCCTCGAGGAGATGGAGGCCGCTCTCGACATCGAGCCCAAGGAAGGCACGCGCGAGCTTTGGGCCGAGCGGCCCCCGGTGGAGCAGCACTTCGACGAGCCCGCGCCGGCCTTCGAGCCCGCGCGGATGACCGAGATCCTCGATGGCGAGTACGCCCGCGACTGGGCCTTGGTGCGAAAGCTCGCGGCCCGGCCGGAGCTCGCCTATCGCTACGACGTCGATAAGTCGGCCTATCGAGAGGCGGTCCTCGAGTGGCTTCGCATCCTCTCTGCTGAGGGGTTGGGCCGCCTAGGCTACCCGGAGGCTTTCGGAGGCGGGGGGCGCATGGACCGCTTCGTCAAGACCTTCGAGGCTCTTGGGATGCACGACCTCAGCCTGGTCGTGAAGTATGGCGTGCAGTTTGGGCTCTTCGGAGGCGCCATTCTCAACCTCGGCACCGAGCGCCATCACCGCCGCTACCTGGAGGAGGTGGGAGCGGGAAGGCTCCTGGGCGGCTTCGCCATGACCGAGCTCGGTCACGGCTCCAACGTCCGCGACGTGGAGACCATCGCGCGCTACCTCCCGGAGCGGGAAGTATTCGTCATTCACTCCCCAAGCAGCAGCTCCCGAAAGGAATGGATCGGCAACGCCGCCGTGCACGGGACGATCATGGTGGTCTTTGCGCAGCTGGAAATCGGCCCCACCGCGCACGGGGTCCACGCCTTCGTGGTGCCGGTGCGCGACGAACACGGCCAGCCCCTACCGGGGGTCACCATTTCGGACTGCGGCGAGAAGATGGGCCTCAACGGGGTCGACAACGGGCGCCTCCACTTCGACCACGTCGAGGTCCCCCGCGACGCCCTCCTCGATCGCTACGCCACCGTGGCCGCGGACGGAAGTTACGAAAGCCCCATTGCGAGCCCCAGTCGTCGCTTCTTTACCATGCTCGGCACCTTGGTGGGGGGCAGGATCAGCGTGGCGAGCGCCTCGGTTTCGGCGGCCAAGAGTGTCCTCGCCATCGCCGTCCGCTACGGGGCTCTCCGGCGTCAGTTCGGCCCCGCGGATGGCCCGGAGCGCTGCGTCCTCGACTATCGAACCCACCAGCTCCGACTCTTCACCCGGCTCGCCACAACTTACGCCCTCCACTTCACGGTCGACGATTTGCAAGCACGCTGGCGAGACGGGGGAGAGGCCAACGGCCGGGAGCTCGAAACCTTGGCTGCGGTCGTCAAGGTGGCGGCGACCTGGCACGCGATCGACGCGGCCCAGATGGCCCGGGAGTGCTGCGGAGGCATGGGCTTTTTGAGCGCCAACCGCATCGCCGAGTTCCGCAAGGACGTGGACGTCTTCGCCACCTTCGAGGGAGACAACACCGTACTCCTCCAGCTCGCGGCCAAGAACCTCCTCACGGGCTACGCGAAAGGGCTCTCGGGTGATTTCTTTGGCACCGTAATTCGGGAGATCCGCCGTCGGGCGGCCGTGGAGCTCCTCGAAAAGAACCCCTTCGCGGTCCGCCGCACCGACGACGAACACCTCACGGATCCTCAGTTTCACGCGGAGGCCCTCGCCTTTCGGACGCACAGCCTGCTCACCAGCGCGGCCCAGCGGATGAAGAGGCGCCTGGATCGCGGCATGGACGGCTTCGAGGCGGCCATGGACATCCAGGACCACCTCCAGTCCCTGGCCCTTGCCCACGTCGAGGCCCACGTCTTCGGTTGCTTCCGGGCCGCCGTGGAGCGCCAGCCCGCCGGTCCTGAGCGAGAGGCCCTTCAGGCTTGGTCGGCGTAGCCCTCGAAGGCGATGGGGGCGCTGAGCACGGCGTCGGGAATGCCGAAGGCGTCGACGAGGGGGACCGCGAGCGGGCGGACCTCGGCGCAGAGCCGAGTGACGAGGCGGCGGAGGGCTCGGGCTTTGGCAGCCTCGACGTAGCCGTTTTCGAGGAACCATCCCGCGTGCTGGGCCAGGGTAGAGACCCCGTGGAGGGCGCATAGGGTCTGGAGGGCCTCTCGCTCAGGACCGGCGGGCTGGCGCTCCACGGCGGCCCGGAAGCAACCGAAGACGTGGGCCTCGACGTGGGCAAGGGCCAGGGACTGGAGGTGGTCCTGGATGTCCATGGCCGCCTCGAAG
>JBCBRU010000027.1:0-31198 GCA_039819565.1 Myxococcota bacterium
CAATGCGGTAGAGCAGGCTCTCCTTCGTGGACGAGCTCTCGACCTCACGAATCTCGAAGGGGAAGAGGTCGAGGGTCTGGCGAACGGGGTCGCTGGCTCCGGTCAGGCGCAGAGCTCGACCCCGCTTTTCGAGCTCCCGACCGAAGAGAGAGAGGAGCGCCGCCCCCGCGCTGTCGACCTCTTCGACCTCTCCCAAGTCGAGGAACAGGAGTCCTTCGCCCTCGAGATGGGACCACAGCTCGGCCCGAGCTCGCGCCATGTGGGGGCGGGTGAGGTCGCCAACGTAGGAGATGTTCACAGCAGGTCCACCGAGAATCGAAGCAGGATGTTGTTCTCAAGGTTGTTGGGATCGCCCACGGCGATATCTACATCGCGCGTGTACCTGAAGACGTAGTTGATGCTCATATAAGAGGTGAGTTTCAGGGCGACCGAAGCCTCTGCATCGACGATGGTGTTCTCGAGGGGTGCGGTGAAGAGGGCGTCGAGCTCCGCGTTGATGAGGACGTACCGGGTGATGCGCACGGTGGCGATGAGCGCGGTCTCGGCCCCGACCTGGTCGGTGCCTAGCACCTGTCGATAGATACGGGTGGTGTCGGGCTCGAGGCCAGGAAAGCGCGCCCGGAAATCTGCGCACTCGGTGTCATTCTGGCAGTTTCCGTCCAGGTTCGGAGACCTTGGGTCGATGTCGAAGAAGTCGTTGGTGATGGCGTGCCGAGCCCCGAAGCCGGCTCGGAGATTGACCTCCGCCGACACCGTCTTGAGAGCTCGGATATTCAGCCCCACCCCTTCGCGCACTCGGGTCAGACCGAAGCCCGGCGAGAGCCGTCCCGAATCCTCGGTGAGGTCCCGCTGGAGCTCGGTTTGGTCGGGCCGAAGCCGGACCACCGTGTATTCGATGTCCGGCCTGAGATTCTCCTCGTTCGGGAAGATGTTCGTCTCCGCCTCGAGACGGACATAGGGTCCCACCCAGGGTTGGATTCGATAGAGATAGAGCGCGTCGAGGTCCAACCGATCGATGGTCTTTTGGATCTGACCTTGGGGAGGGTTGGTGAAGCCCTCCTCTACCTGCAGTCGGAGAATGAGGGGGTTTTGAAAGATCGAGATGGACAGCTTGCCGTCCAGGAACCCTCGAGCGGACACCGAGGTCCCATCGACCTGCCCCACCGCGTTGTTGCGGATGTTCATGGTGACGTCCCCGCCCACGACGAGGCTCCGGTAAAAGCCGTCTTGAGCTCTGAACAGCTCCTGTTCCGGGACCTCGCCCCCACCCGCGAACTCCCCCGTGTCGGGATCAAGCACGAGAAGAAAGTGGGTATGTTGGGCGCGGAGAAGCCGGACCGTCACGAAGTCCCGACGCGCGCGATAGTTCTCGCCCACCCTAACGATCTTGTAGACCCCGGGCCGCAGGACCCAGGTGCTCACCGGCTCACCTGCCTGTTCGTCGGTACCGAAGCCAATCCCCAGGTATTCGCGGTCGTCCACGCGAATCAGCTCGTAGCTGGATCGGAGCGAGTTGTAGCGTTCGTCCACCACGTGGATGGTGAGCGCCGACCAGCTCACCGGAATGACCGTGGTGGCGAGCTCCCGCACGGTCGCCTGCACCCGCATCCGCTGCTGGCTCGCGCCGGAGCCGATGCGCACCACGTAGGTGCCCGGGTTGAGAAGGATGCGCTGCCCGCTCTTACCCTCCGCTACCCGCTCTTCATTCAGGAGGACCTCGACCGGGGGCTCATCGAAGCCGGACCGTATGGCCGGCACGAAGATGGCGCCCTTCCCGAAAGGGATCATGGTGGCGTCCTGATCGAGCTGGCCGTCGACCCGGCCCGCCGGCCATCCGTCCCCCGCCGAGAGCCGGGGATCGACGCGGGGAGCTCTCCGGGTCGAAGCGCTCGAAGTGGCGACGGCGTCCTGCGCCCTCGCGGAACCGCCGTGCAGCGCTCCCAGCGAGACGAGCGCCACCCACAGGGCCATGCTCCGGGGCCACCGAGCCCCGCCGACCGGGCGCGTCATCGGGCCTGGCTTAGCCTGATTGAGGAGTCAGGTCACGAAGGAGGGGGTTCGACTCGGCCCCGCCCGACGGCCAGCGCGAGGATTGGCCTGGGTCCGTCAGCGTTTCGACACTCTCGACCGGCCACGGGCCGAGATCATGAGGCTAAACCAGAGTCGGAGCGGCTGAGTGTCTCACCGCGGCGCGCGCCCCAAGCCGGCGCACCGCGACGAGAGCGGCACCTTTCGCATGGACACTTCGAGCCGACGGGGAAGGCTGAGCTATGTCCATCGTCCCCGACGCCCAACTCTCCGCCCTTGATCAGCTGACCGCTGCGGACGCCGATGCTCTGGATTTCGGGGTCATCCGGCTGGACGACGAAGGCCTCGTCACCCTGTACAACGCCTGGGAAGCACGCATGGCCAAGGTGCTTCCCGAGGCGGCCCTGGGGCGGAATTTCTTCCAGGAGATTGCGCCGTGCACCGACAACGCGCTCTTCGAGGGTCGCTTCACGGCGGGCGTCCAGGCCGGGGAGCTCGACGTCACCTTGGACTACGTCTTCAGCTACCGCATGGACCCTCTGTCCGTAAAAGTTCGAATGTATCGGCACTCGGCGAGCGGCACGAACTGGATCTTCGTGCAGCGCGCCATCTAAGAGCAGCCGACACGGCTAGGGCCGGGCGCATCTAGTGTCCCGCCCACTCAGCGAGGCGGTCGATGGCGTTGGTCACATTGGGACAAAAGGTCCGAAGGAACTCCTCGTCGAGGGCTTCGGGCTCGGTGACGCTCTGAGAAGCGTACAGCGCCCGACCGCCGTCGAAGTCTACGTAGGCGAGGCGCGCCTGAAGCTCCTCGTCGGACCGCCCGAAGGAGGAGCCGGGCAGGATGGCGACGCCCGTGTCCTCGAGAAGGTTCTCCGTCCACTCGCTGGAGGAGCGGCTCCGAAGCCGGGTGGCGCGGGCGCAGGCGGAAAAGTCGGGGAAGAGATAAAAGCCGCCGTCGGGGGGAGACACGGACACCCCCGCTGCCTCCATCCGCGCGGCGCACCAGCCTCCCAGGGCGTTGAGGATGCGACGGGAGTGGTGAAGATACTTCTCGATGTCCAAGCCCCCGCGAAAAGCGCGACACGCGGCGAACTGGATGGGGGCGCTGACGGAGGTGTAGGTCTCGCTGGCCACCGCCGCCATGGCCTCCAGGAGCCACTGCATGGAGCGAGGAAAGGCAAAGGTCCCGAGCCGCCACCCGCCCGCACCCGCCCACTTGGACAGGCCCGAGGATACGATGGTGCCTTCCGGGTAGAATCGCGCGATGGAGACGTGGCGACCTTCGTGGTGAAGTTCGCCGTAGATCTCATCGGAGAGGACGACCACCTTGTACCTCCGCGCTACCTCGGCCAGCGCCTGCAGCTGATCCGCCGAGAAGGTGGCCCCGGTGGGGTTGCTCGGATAGTTGAGAATCAGCACCCGCGGCCGCCCCGCGTCGCGACGACAGACCGCCTCCAGCTGGGCTGGGGTCATGCGCCACTGATCGCTCTTCTCTGTGTGTATCCACTGGATGTGGCGACCGATGATGTTGGCCTGCGGCGCGTAGCTGACCCAGGCGGGGGTGGGGATGATGAGGTCGCCGTAGTAGACGAGCTGGAGCAGGAACATGAGCTCCTTTGAGCCCGGCCCGATCAGCACATCCTCCGTGTCGCAGGCCATGCCTTGGGTCCGCCGGTGGTAGTCGGCCACCGCCTTTCGGAGCTCGCGGAGCCCTTTGACGGGGAGGTAGTCCTTCTGAAAGGCGTTGGCCTGGAGCTCGGCGACCACGGAAGACGGCACCGGAAAGGGCGACTGTCCGAGTCCGAGCTTGAAGACCTCCCGGCCCTCCTTCCTCAGCGCGTTGCTTCGGTCGTTGATGGCGACGGTCGCGGACTGCCCCATGCCGCGGACGTTGAGGTTCAGATTGACGTCGGGGGAGGACACCACCGTCCACTATGCCACGGTCCGAGAGCCGTCACGGTACCGGGATCGGGCCGGGGTCAACGTATGCGGCTCATCCGACACATCATCAGTCTGGGCGCGATTTACTCGCGCTGACCGCCTGCGGCCGTTGCCGAGGCCGGAGCGGACGGGTATGGAGGGCGCCGTGCGTAGCCGCTGGATCATCCTCGTCGCGGTGAGTCTGTGTCTCGTCGTGGCCGACCAGTGGACCAAGTACCTGGCCGTCAAGCACCTCACTCCGGGCATCGCTCAAGCCGAAGCCGGAGCTTCGGAGCTGCTGACCCCGGAACGCGTCCATGAAATCAACGCCGACGTCGATCTGCTGACCGGACTCGGCCACTTTTACGGAAGCGTTCGGCACCCCTGCCGACGCGCGGGGCGCGCGCTCTGCCCCACCGTGGACGTCGTCGACGGGTTCTGGGCCTTCAAGTACCGCGAGAACCCCGGCGCCGCCTGGGGCCTGCTCGCCACCGCCGACGAGAGCATCCGGGTGCCCTTCTTCCTGGTCATGTCCTTCGGGGCTCTGGTTCTGATCGTGGTCTTCTACCGAAGACTCACCGACGATCAGCACCTTCTGATCTGGGCTCTCGCCCTCGTCTTCGGGGGTGCACTAGGGAATCTCCTGGACCGGCTCCACCTCAATTACGTGGTCGACTTCATCGATTGGTACGTCGGCAATAACCACTGGCCCACTTTCAACGTAGCGGACTCGGGCATCACTTCGGGCGTCGTGTTGTTGATGCTCGAGTGGCTTCGCGATGCGGTCCGGTCGAGCAAGAAGACGACCCCGGCCGAGTCGCCCTGACGCCCTGGAGTCCTCATGCATCCCGTCCTCATAGACTTCAGTTTTCTCAACATCGGCTGGATATTCACCTGGTTCTTCGACCTCCTCGGACGCGAGCCACCGGGGGCGTTCAAGCTCCATACCTACGGCCTGATGATCGCCATCGGGTTCCTGGTCGGAACCCAGCTCGGAGCCCGAGAAGCCCGCCGCGTGGATCTCGACGGCAAGGGCCGGTTCGACCAGTTCATCCTTGATCTCACGTTCTGGATCCTCCTGGTCTCGATGGCCGGGGCCCGGCTCCTGTTCATCATCGTGGAGTGGGACACCGTCTACTCCCGCGACCCGCTCAAGATGTTCAAGATCTGGGAGGGCGGCTTCGTGTTCTACGGAGGCTTCCTCGCCGCGCTCATCTTCAGCGTGGCCTACTCCCGAGCCCACGGTCGCAACTTCTTCCTGGTGGCCGACACCCTCATTCCGAGCGTGGCCCTGGGTCACTTCTTCGGTCGTTTGGGGTGCGTCGCGGCCGGCTGCTGCTGGGGGGTCGAGGTGGACCCGGATTTTCCTCTGGCCATCCAGTATCCGGCTGGCGCGCAGGCTCACGCCTCGATGGTGGGGGCTGGCGTCATCGGCCACTCGGCGGCGTTCACGCCCCACGTCCACCCGGTGCAGCTCTACGAGGCGTTTGGAGAGCTGTCGCTCTTCTTCATCCTGATCTTCACCCGCACCATCAAGCGCTTCCACGGGCAGGTGCTGCTCACCTACCTGTTCCTCTACCCCATCCTCCGAACGAGCTTGGAGTTCATCCGCGGGGACAAGGCCCGAGGCGAGTATCTCATCTTCGGGGCCAAGGTCAGCACCAGCCAGATCATCTCCATCCTCGTCGCGACCGCCGCCGTCACCCTCCTCGTGACGCTCGTCCGCCGCCGCAAGGCCGCCGCGGCCCCCACCGCCCAGACCGCCCCGGCCTGAGCCCAGATCAGCGAAAGGTGCCCGGCCGGCTCGGTTTCGCGCGAGGAACGGATCGCCCCATCAGACCGTGATGGGGGTGCGCTCTTCCTCTTCTTGGGGCTCGTCGTGGGCCCAAGGGAGTCGAAACCAGAAGCGCGCGCCTCCTCCGTCCCGGGGGGCGTAGCCCACGTCTCCTCCCCAGCGCTGGATGGTGATGCGGCAAAAATAGAGACCGAGGCCCACCCGGCCGCGGTTTTGGCCCTGGCTAAGCCGCGCAAAGAGGCCCTCGACCTCCGTCTCGGGGACGCCCGGACCCTCGTCGAGCACCGAGACCTCCACGTGGTGATCGCCCCCGTCCAGGCGCACCGTCACCGTGGAGCCGGCTGGGGCGTGACGAAGCCCATTATCGAGGAGATTGGCCAAGACCCGTTCGAGACGCGTCTCCTCGCCGATGACCGGATGCTGGGCCCAATCGAAGCCCGAGCTACGGTCCTCGACCACGAGCTGGACATCTTGAAGAGCGAAGCTGGGCTCGAGGTTTTCCACCAAGCGCCGCGCGATGCGGGAGATGTCGGGGGAGGCCGGAGCCTCTTCCTGAGCGGGGTCGTCGTCCTGGGCCCGGAAGACATCGAGGATCTGCTGAATGAGCCGCTCCTGGCGGTGCGCTTGTCTGAGCGCGAGGGTCACGAGGCGCTCGAGATCCTTGGGATTTTCGGGCCCATCCTCGATGGCCGAGAGGCATCCCACGATGCCTGAGAGGGGGGAAGCGAGGTCGTGAACGATGGTGTGAAGCAGGATGTCCTGCTTTTCGAGGTCCCGGTCCTCGCGGGCGGGGCCGAGCCGCCCCTCTTCCGGGTTAACCTCTACGGCGAGGCACCAAACCCCGTCCTCGGTGGGCACGAGGTGCAGATCCGCGCGCTCCACCGGGCCATCCAGGGGCACGTTTCGTAAAACCCCCGGCGCTTCGATGCGGGGGGTGAGCGTGACCCCATCGGGCAAAGCCCTCCCCTGCGGCCACGCGAACGCGTCACGGTCGCCGCCAGGCTGGGCGCCTCGGCCACGCAGCGTCATGCGGCCCCACGCCGCTCTACGCTGCGGAAACGCCGCCGTACTCAGGTACTCGACCAACACTCGAAGGGCCGGAGGCACGGCGGGAGTTACTAGCACGTCGCGCGACGGACATGGAGTCGTCGCGAAAAACGGAAGCCTGCCCCATCGAGTTCGACCTCTGAACCTGGTAGCGAGGCCGCCATGTACGCATTTCGCCTCCTTACGACGCTTCTGCTCACATTCGCGGCTGTGCCTACCCTCGCGCAGGACGAGCAGTTCGCCACCGACGACATGAAAAAGAAGCTCCTCGAGGAGGACAAGAAGGAGGAGGAGATCAAGGACGGTTGGGACGTCGTGGCCAAGATCGGGGCCACCGGCTCGCTCAACCACAACTCCGACGTGGTGGGGGTCGAGGACGGCGTAAGTGTCCTTATCGGCGGCATTCTCTCCCTGGACGCCAACTTTAGAGACGGCCCCCATCGCTGGGAGAACCTCTTCTCCATCCAGGAGAGCTTTACCAAGCCCCAGAACCCGGATGTGTTCATCAAGTCGCTGGATCAGTTCGATATCCTGTCGACGTACTTCTATCGCTTCGGCACCCCGGATTGGCTGGGGCTCTTCGGCCGGCTTTCCTTCAACACCCAGATTCTCCCCGGCAGCTATACCGTCCTCGATGAGGGGATCACGACGTTGCGTCGACGGGACCGAGTCACGGGCGATCTCACCGACTCCACCATTACCGTGGTCCCCGGCGACACCATCGACCTTACCGGCGCTTTCGAGCCCCTCACGCTTCGACAGAGCGTTGGTTTGTTCGCGGACCCGGTGAAGTCCAAGCCGATCAATCTCTCGTTCAAGCTCGGCCTCGGCGCCCAAGAGATCATTACCCAGGAGGGCGATCGGTTCATCGAGCTTCAGGATGACGATACGGTCGTTCTCGTCGAGGACCTCGAAGGCTTCGTGTTCGAGCTGGGTGTGGAGGTAGAGGCGGACGCGCGAGGGGAGCTCGTCCCGGACATCTTCACCTACTTCCTGACCTTCAACGCCTTCTATCCTCCGTTCACGACCTCGGATATCGATCGGGACTTCGCGGACAGCATCAACATGCGCTTTAAAGCGGGGGTGGGCCTGAAGGTCACTCAGGCGGTCTCCATCGACTACGTGCTGACCGTGCTCCGCATCCCGGCCGTGACCACCGACGTCCAGGTTCAGGGTGGCCTCCTCATCAGCGCCGCCTTCGACCTCATCTAGGACGACAGCGCACCAATTTGGTTCATCCCCCCCACCTCAGCGCACACCAAGGTAGGCATGCGCCGATGTTATCTTACATGCTCGTATCATGATTCTGGCGCTGCTCCTCGCCGCGGTCTCCGCATGTCCCCATCATCACTCGGGGGATCTGGTGGTAGCGACGCCGGAGGACATTCCTGCCTGTCTGGAGACGGTGGACGGCCACCTCATCGTGGGGACCGACCACGCTGAGCTCCACTTCCCCCACCTCACGGACGTCACGGGCCGGGTCGGGCTCACCCTCTCCCGCTCCGGTCGCGCCCGCTTCCCCCGCCTGGAGCGGGTTCACGGGGGCCTCGAAGCGGAGCTCCACGGCCACGCCGAGCTGGATCTTCCCCGCCTCGAGCAGGTGGGCGGCCCGATCGGCCTCGACTTCGACCCCGAGACCGGTGGGGCGGGCCTCGCGGGGATTCACCGCCACACAGCGGGACTCTGGATCTTCGGGGGTGGCGACCTCACGGGACTCCTCCCTCGGCTCACCGAGGTTTCGGGGACCGTTTTCGTGCAGCCGACCGGACCGGTCCGGGGGGTGCTGCCTGGGATTCGACGGGTGGGGGGCCACCTGGTGATCAGCAACGCGAGCCACCTCCCCGTCGAGGGTCTCGCGGAGCTCGAGCGGGTGGACGGAGGCCTCTATCTCTTCGGAGGCCGAGAGATCGCCCTTCCGCGCTTGAAGGTCGTGGGGGAGGCGCTCGCGGTCCGAGACACGCAGCTCCGCTCCTTGGCCGCGGTCGGGGGCGAGGGCTCGGCGGTGGGCGCGCTGCTGCTCAGCGACAACCCGGACCTCGCGACGTGGCCGAGTCACCTCGAGGTGGCTCCCAACCGCATCCGGGTGGACGGCAGTCCGTCCCTCCGGGGGACGGGTCGTACTCAGAAGGCCCGGACCCGGAAGGAGACCGCGAAGAGGCGCTCGTCGGCGTCCTCGCCGGAAGCCACGGGGTCGATGCGCTGACGGTAGGCGAGGTCGACGGCAATTCTGTCCACCACGAAGCCGGCCCCTCCGGAGATCGAGAAGCGCTCGGTCTCCGAATCGAAGCTCGTGCCCACCCGCAGGGGAAATTGCTCGGCGATGATGAAGCCCACCGTGCCCGAGTAGACCGGAGCCACCGTCTCCCAGGCGTGGTCCACGTCGACCTCGGCCAGAAGGGGACCGCTGCGGTACCCGAGGCCGGCGCCCCAGGCCCGGGGCATCCCCGGTTGGGACTCTGAGGTGAGGTTTCGGACCAGCCCCCCGACGCTGAACCCTTGCCCGAGCTGCCACTGAAGACCGACGTCGAAGGTCAGGGCGGACGTTCCACCGTCGGGAACCTCGTCGTCGCCCGCGAGCAGCCGATAGTCCCCAAACCGAGTCGTGACCCCCACCGCGAGGGTCCGGCCCAGCATCGCCGCGAGGCCGACGTCGAACCGGAGTCCGTCCAGTCGGCGGTCCCCCTCCGTCTCCCCAGCGGGCCGAAACCGGGCGTAGGTGAGACCGAGTCCCCCCGCGAACTCGCCAGCCTGACCGTCGGCGATGGAGAGCGTGACCCTTCGGTCCGCCTCCCGGAAATCATCCGCGTAGCCGATCTCGACCTCGTAGCTGCCGGAAAACGCGAGGCCTGCCGGATTCTGATAGAGAGCATCGTTTCCCGTCCCGAGCGCTCTCTGAGCCCCGGCAAAACCGAGGAGGCGGGGGGGCTCGTAAGCTTGGGCCCACGCAGGTGCGGTCCCCCCCATCCCGCACAGGAGGGTCGCGGCGGGTAGCAGCCGCCGCCAAAAAAGAGCTTTCAGAGCGCGCGTTGACAGCATGGGGAGAGCAGGCGGGCGGCCCGAGGTCGACGCCCTGCCCGCCCCATGGTAGCGGAGCACCGATGCAGGGCAAGCTCGCTCTCGCGGCGCTCGTGGCCGGGCCGATGGCCTTTCTGTGGCCCTCGAACGCTTCAGCCTACCTCCCCCATTCCACGGTGGTGCTGGAGCGGGTGGCGTCCCGCCGAGCCGACCTCGCTTTCCGCACCGTCGTCAGCGACGGCTACCTCGACACGGACGCGGGGCCGGTGCCGATATGGATGGCCCTTCGGGCCGGTCGCGCGCTTCGGATCGAGGTCCGCAAGCCGGAGGGCACCGAAGTGGAGCTTCGGGTGGGTCGAGACCTCTACCGGATCACCCCGGGCGCGACCTCGAACCCCGAGCGGCTCCGCGCCGACCCCTTTCTCGAGCTGCTCGGAGACGTCCGAAAAGACCCCGGTGGCCGCCGAGGCCTGGCCCTCCTCGCCCGCATGGGCATCGACCCCGAGGTTTTGACGCTCGCTCGTTTCGACGGCCGCCCCGTGTTCGTCATCGGAGCGGCCCCGGGGGAGCTCGACCGACCTCAGCTTTGGATCGACAAGCAGTATCTCGTGCCCTCCCGGTGGCTCCTGCCGGACGGCACCGGTCGTCTCGAGGACGTACGATTGACCGGCTATCATGTGCCGACGGCCGGACCCTGGTTTCCGGAGCGGATGGAGCGATGGCGAGGCGAGCAGCTCTTGCAGCGAGTGACCTTCACACGGGCCAAGCTCAACGCGCGGGTCGAGCCTCGACTCTTCTCGCCCGCCCCCCGTTGACCGGCTTCGCCGAAGTCGTCGTCACCCTCCCCGTCGAGGGACGATTTCACTACCGCATCCCGGAGCGCCTGATCGGGCACCTCGAGGTCGGGCACCGCGTGCTCGTCCCGTTCTCGGGGCGCAAAGTGACCGGCTTCGTGGTCGGTCTCTCGGCCCCCCCCGACAGCGTCGACCGCGACCGCATCAAGGCCATCGAGGCCAAGATGGACGCTGCCCCGATGCTGACCCCGGCGCTCCTCGAACTCACGAAGTTTGCGGCCAGCTACTATCTAGCCCCGCCCGGCGAGGTTCTGAAGGTGGCGCTTCCGCCCGGCTTTACCGGTGCATCCAAGCTCCGATACATCGCGAGCCCGGAAGGCCGCGAGGTGCTGGCGAAAGGTCGAGGCTACGCCGACCTCGGCGGCCGCACCCCCACCGCCGCAGAGTGGAGCCTCCTGGAGGAGGCTCAGCGCGACGGGCTGGTCCGAAAGCGCGCCCGCGGCGCCGCCTTCTCGGCGCTCATGGGGGCGGGCTGGCTCGCGGCGAGAGACGCGCTAAACGCCCGCGACGGCGGAGGTGAGGTCGATGTGGTGCGAGCCGCCGCGACCTTTCCGGTCGCCGAACCCTATCTACATAACGCCCCGGCTCGACGGGTCCTGTGGGAGGCGGTAGCCGATGGGCCCGTGCCGCTGGCCACCTTGCGGGCTCGAATGGGAGCCCCGCGACTGCGAGCCCCCTTGGCCAAGCTCGTCGAAGCCGGGGTCCTCGAGGTGGTGCGGGTCGCTGCGGACGTGGCCACCGCGGTCCACGGGGCTCCGGAGCTGCCCCCCGCGGAGCGCCCGGTGCCCACCCCGGAGCAGGGTCGAGCCCTCGAGGTTACGCGGGCTGCCGTCGACCTCGGAGACTCGAAGGCCTTCTTGCTACAGGGGGTCACGGGGAGCGGAAAGACGGAGGTCTACCTCGGCACCATCGAGCACGCGCTCGAGCAAGGCCGAGGGGGACTCGTCCTCGTCCCCGAGATCGCGCTCACGCCCCAGCTCGAAGGTCGCTTTCGAGCCCGCTTTGGGGATCAGGTCGTGGTGCTCCACTCCGGCATCCCGGATGCGGAGCGACGCAGGCGCTGGTGGCAGCTCCGGGAAGGTCGGGCGCGCATCGCCTTGGGCCCCCGAAGCGCCGTGTGGGCCCCGGTCTCCCCCCTGGGCGTGGTGGTGGTCGACGAGGAGCACGACCCCTCGTTCAAGCAGCACAACGAGCTGCGTTATCAGGGGCGCGACCTGGCCTTGGTGCGTGCCCGCCAGGAGGGAGCGGTCGCGATTCTGGGGAGCGCCACCCCGTCTCTAGAGAGCACCTGGCTCGTCGAGCAGGATCGTCTCGAGCGTCTGCGGCTGGACGCTCGGGTGGGGGCTCGTCCTTTGCCCAAGGTCGAAGTGGTCGACCTCGCCGAGGAGCGTCGGGCCCTCAAGGGGGAGGTCCGGCTCCTCAGTCGCGCCCTCGAGGACCGGCTACGAGAGCTCCGCTCCCGCGAAGAGCAAGCCATCCTCTTTCTGAATCGACGAGGATTCAACACCGTCGTGCACTGCGGAGCTTGCGACGACGTGAAGAAGTGCCCTCGCTGCGACGTGTCCCTCACCTTTCACCGAGAGCTCCGCAAGGTAGCCTGTCATCACTGCTTCTATGAGGAGGCGCTCACGGCGCCGTGTCGAAGCTGCGGCTCAAGGGACGTCCGCCCCCTCGGGGCCGGCACCGAGCGCGTCGTCGCTGCGGTCGCGGAGGCGGTCCCCGATCTTCGAATCCTGCGCTTGGACCGAGACGTCACCCAGCGCTCCGGCGGTGTGGACGAGGTTCTAGCTCGATTTCGGGCGGGAGAGGCGGACGTCCTCGTGGGCACGCAGATGGTGGCCAAGGGACATGACTTTCCCCGCGTCACCCTCGTTGGGATCATTCTCGCGGACGCCTCCCTGGCGTTTCCGGACTTTCGCGCGGCGGAGCGGACCTTTCAGCTGCTGACCCAGGTCGCCGGACGAGCGGGGCGCGCGGAGCGCCCGGGCACGGTGGTCATCCAAACCCTCCAGCCCGATCACTACGCCCTGCGGTCCGCGCTCGCTCACGACCCGGACGGCTTCTACGCCCTCGAAGCGGCCGGACGCGAGGACGCGCGCTACCCGCCCTTCGCGCGATTGGGAGCGGTGCGCATCGAGTCGGAGGACGCCCTCCGCTCGGAGCGGGCCGCGGAAGCGGTGGCGGAGCGCGCCCGCAGCACCGCCGCCGCTTCCGATCTGCGGGTGGCTGGACCGGCTCCCGCCCCGATCGGCAAGGTTCGCGACCGGTACCGGCATCTGGTGCTCCTCTTCGCGCCTACCCCCGCTCGGCTGGTGGGCTGGATGCGCCGTCTTCGGGCCGAGCTCGACCTTCGCGGCGTCGAGATCGTCTTCGACGTCGACGCCGTAGACCTCCTGTGAGGGTAGACGGGCGACGGATTCGCGCGACCCGCGAACGATTCCCCGTGGACGCCGCTCATCGCCTGTGCGGGGCTCTACATGTCGCGACATGACGTATCCGATGGCCCCTCCCCCCTTGCGGCGGAGGGGAACATGGAGGGTGCTGTGGGTCCTCATCCTCGCCCTCGTCCTGATGCGGGCGCTGCTGTACGCGCCCCCCGTGACCCGAGCGCTCGCGGCGCCGGTCTCCCGTTGGCTCGAGAAGCGCACCGGGGCCACCGTCTCGATCTCCAGCGTGCACCTCGACTGGCACTTCGCCCCGTGCTTCGAGCGGCTCGATGTGACCCGGAACGGAGGACCTCTGCGGGTTCAGCTGACCACCCCTCGAGCGTGCGTACGTCAGTGGATCCCAGCCGTGGCCTCCGGCTTCCATGCCCTCAGGATCGAGCTTCAATCCCCTTCTATCGACGTCCGCGCTCGGGACCGAGAGGAGGTCAGGCCTCCTTCTCGCCCTCGCCCTCAACCCCGCAGCTCGAAGGACTGGTTGCGAGAGGTCACGGTCACGGTCTCCGACCTCCACCTCACTTGGGGAGGGCTGCCCCTCCCGACGGGGCTTGCTATCGGATCCTTCGGTCCCGTCGACGGACAGCTCATCCTGCAGGAGCGAGCCGGTCTCGTGGCCGCCGTGGTCGACTTCGAAGATCGAACGACGAAGGCGAGGCTTCAGGGCCGCGTGGCTCCTCAAGCCCAAGCCTGGGATCTCGCGGCCGGGATCGAGGCGGACGTAGCTCCGGTCCTCGGGAAGCTTCTGGATACCGAAGCGGTGCGTCTGCGGAGCATGCCCACTCGGGGGCGGGTCGGCCTGCGCTGGCTTCCGAAGGAGGAGAATATTCGGCTCGACCTCGACCTGGAGCAGTTCGACGTCGACTTCGAGAGCGAGCTCGTCACGCGGGATCGCCTGCGAGGATTCGACGCGCGAGAGCGAGGCGTGGCGAGTCTGGACCTTCGCCGGCGCAAGCTCTCCGTACGCAACGCGGCGCTCGAGCTGAACGGCATCGTCACGGAGCTCGAGCTGGACGTGAGCCGAAAGGGCAAAGAGGCGGAGGTGGCGCTCCGGGTCGCTCTGCGATCGACCCCTTTCGGAGCTCTCCTCGAGTCCATTCCTGGATCCACGGTTCCCGAGCTGGCCCGTCGCATCCCTCCTGAGGTGCGGTTCGAGGCCGAGCTCGAAGTCTCCGGGCGTGGCGATGACCCCAACAGCTGGACGATTCGCCTGAAGCCCCGCTTCGAGGGCTTGCAACCCGGTGAGACCGGTCTCGAGCACCTTCGAGGTCCCTTCCCCTATCGGCCTCTCACCAAGACGGGACGGGCCAAGAAGGCCCTCAAGACGGGACCGGGCACGAGGGGTTGGATCCCGTACGACGAAATCCCCTTTCTGCAGCGTCAGCTCATCGTCGTCGCGGAGGACGGCACCTTCTTTTCCCATGAGGGCCTCGAACCCGACGGCCTGGAAGCAGCCTTGGGCGAGACCCTCGCGGGGGATCGACGCCCTCGCGGGGGATCGACCATCTCCCAGCAGCTGGCCAAGAATCTCTTCTTGTCCCGAGACCGCACGGCGCTTCGAAAGGCGCAGGAAGCCTTGCTGGCCCTGTGGCTGGACGCGGTCTTTAGCAAGCGCACGCTCTTCGAGCTCTACGCCAACCTCATCGAGTGGGGCCCCAACATCTATGGGATAGGTTTCGCCGCCGAGCATTTGTTCGACACCCCCCTCGAGGAGCTCGAGCTTCAGGAGATGGCCTACCTCGCCACGATCATCCCCGCCCCGGGGCGCTTTCACGTCCATCACGTGCGCGGCGAGGTTCCCGACGGTCACCGCACCCGGGTCGACAAGCTGCTCGAGAAGCTCCTGGTCATCGAGAAGATCGACGAGGACACCTATGAAGAGGCGCTCAACGCACCCATCGTGTTCGCCCCGGAGATCCCCGCCCACGGCCGCTGATGGAAGGAGGGCCGGCCTGCGCTGCCCCGAAAGCGTTGCCCCTGGACGAGCGCGGCCCATAGGGAAGGTGCGTGACCACTGCTCACGACTTCAGCCACCCCGACATCGACGGCCAGGAGACCTCGCTCAGCGCCTACGCGGGGAAGGTCAAACTGATCGTCAACGTGGCCTCCAAGTGCGGCCTCACCCCCCAGTACACGGGGCTCGAAGAGCTCCAGAAGGCCTTCGGCGACCGCGGCTTCGTGGTTCTAGGGTTTCCGTGTAACCAGTTCGGCGCACAGGAGCCGGGGTCCGAAGCCGAGATCAAGACGTTTTGCTCGACCCGCTACGGGGTGTCCTTTCCCATGTTCTCGAAGCTCGAGGTCAACGGCGCCCAACGCCATCCCCTCTACGCTTGGCTCACCGAGCAAGCCACGACGCCCGAGGGCCCCGGGGACATCTCCTGGAACTTCGGTAAGTTCCTGATTGGCAAGGATGGCGCGATCCTGGGTCGCTACTCTCCTCGAACCGCACCCGCCGAGCTCGCCGACGCCATTGAAGCGGCCCTTTGACTCGATCTGATCCGGTCGTGCGACGTTTGTCGCCGCTTGTCACCGAGGCTTCGTCCTCTCGGTCCGGGCTCTCTAAGGTAGGGGCCTGGGGCCGACCTTGACCCATATGGAGGACGCGCGGCCTCCTTTCCCGCGTATGAGGTTGGAGGACGACCCTCCCGCGCGAGCGGGGGGCCGAGTCAGATGGGCTTCGGTAGCGTTGGCGCTCAGCGCTTTCGGCTGCCCCGGTCCACTCCTTTCGCCCGGCGAGAGTCCGAGCGGGGGAGACACGTCCCCCGGCTCGCCCAACCCCCCCGGCTCCCCCGGCGGCGGGGCGGTGCCCGTGGCTCAGGGCGACGACCGACTCACCCCTCGCGTCTGGCGGCTCTCGCCCCTCCACTATCGCGCCGAAGTGGAACGTCTCTTTCCGGGAGCACCGCGAGCCGAGATCCCGGTTTCGGCCCCGGAGGACGGGCTGAGCGACATCGCCGCCAACGCGCGGATCAACACCGGCAATGTGGGGATTTTCGCGGAAGCGGCGCGAGCCGTGGCGCGCTTCGTCACCGACAACGGCGCCAGCATGACGCGCTGCGCCAACTACGGGAGTCTGGCTTGCGCTGAGTCTTTCCTGGCGTGGTTTCCGCCGGCCGCCTTCCGTCGAGCCTTATCCGCCGAAGAGAACACCCGACTTCGCCAGCTCTTCGACGAGCTCGAGACGGACGTGGACTTCGACTTCGCCGTGAGCGGAGTCGTCCGTGCCGTTCTGCTCTCTCCCCAGTTTCTGTATCGCACCGAGCTCCCCGCCGCCGGCGCCACCCTCTCCAATCAGGAGATCGCGGTCCTGATGGCTTTCGGCCTCACGGATCGCGCCCCGGACGCCGAGCTCCTCGAAGCCGCAGCCAACGGAACGCTCACCGACGACGCCGAGCGCGGCCGCCAGGCGCAACGTCTCATGCAGGACTCCGCTCCCATGTGGCAGCGCTTCTTCTGGGAGTGGCTGCACATGTCGACCTTGGAGAGCCAAGGCCAGGAGGTCGGTCTCGACGCGAGCCTGGTCCGACAGATCTTGGAGGAGTACCAAAGCTTCATCGAGAACATCATCGTGCGCGACCGCGGGACCCTGCGCGGCTTGCTGACGAGCACCCGAACCTGGGTCGAGCCGGAGCTGGCGGCGCTGTACGGCGCCTCCCATCCGGGGTCAGGTCGGGCCGAGGTCGACCTCGACGCGACGCAGCGCTCGGGCCTCCTCACCCTTGGGGCCTGGCTGGTGAGCCACGGCAAGAGGGGCCGAGCCAACGTCGTCCGTCGGGGGATGGGCATCTACGTGGACGCGATGTGCACACCCATTCGTCCTCCCGAAGGGCTCGACCTGGTGGCCGAGACCGAGCGCCTCGCCGGCCCTGACGCCACCGTGCAGGAGATTGTCGAGGCCCGCGGAGAGTCCGAGAGTTGCGGAGGATGCCATCGTATCGCAGACCCCGTGGGACTGGCCTTCGAGCGCTACGCCAGCACCGGCGCTTGGCAGGAGGTCTACGCCGACGGCGCTCCCGTAGAGTCCGCGGTCAGCATTGATGGGTATGGTGACTTCGAGAGCGCCGTGGGGCTGTCTCGGGCCCTCGCCGAGGATGAGCGTTTTCAGCGGTGCATGGTGCAACGACTGCAACACTTCTTGCTCGGAGCCAAGCTGCCGGGCCGTCAGCGCTGGACGGAGGAAGCCCTCGCCACCTTCCGGTCTGCCGATACTTCATTCGAGGCTTTGGTGGTCGACCTGATCAGCGATCCAGCCTTCATCGAGCGGAGATAGTAGCCATGCCGATTT
Source organism: Myxococcota bacterium (assembly GCA_039819565.1). GTDB lineage: Bacteria > Myxococcota > Kuafuiibacteriia > Kuafuiibacteriales > Kuafuiibacteriaceae > JAHQVK01. The sequence goes on from JBCBRU010000027.1 coordinate 17,389, forward strand.
CGCGACGAAGACTCCTCTCATTGCTCGGCGGCTCGTCCGTCGCTCTCCCCCTGAGCTCGGTCCTCCGACGCGCTCACGCCGCTCCTCCGGCGGGCCCGGTCCGCTTCTTGGGGGTCCGCACGCCCCACGGCGTAGACCGGGACTGGTGGATTCCGAAGACCTCGGCCGGAAACGCGCCGCCCGAGGTGGATATGGCGCTCAGCGATCTGACTTTCGACTACGACATGTCCGTGCTCCGGCCGCTGGGCGCGTGGCGAGAGAAGATCACGGTTCTCGACGGCCTCGATACCCAGGTCACCAAAGAGGGGACCCGCAACGACCGCCGGACCTCGCATGGCCACAATGAGCAAGGGACCTTGCTCACCGGAGCCCAACCCCCATCGAACCGGCAGGGCGACTTCGACAACCATCCTTCGCTCGACTTTTGGATGCACGGACAGCTCGGGGCCCCCGCCCTCCTCACCGCGAGCGTCGAAGGCACCGGAAGCTGGAAGTGCATGAGCTACGACGACCAGGGCTCTCCGCGCGCCCCGGACGCGGATCCCCGCTCCGTGTTTCGAGCTGCGTTTCCCGAAGGCTTCGTGGCGCCGGATCCAACCAACCCTCCGGTCGACACCACTGCCGCCGAGCAGCGCATCGCGAGCTTCCTCGACCGCGAGCTCACCGCGTTTCGGGCCCAGCTGAGCGGTGACGAACGGACCAAGCTCGACACCCACGTGGCCGCGATGTCATCGATCGCTCCCGGCAACACTCCATCGGTTCCGATGGGTCGGTGTACGGTCAGCGACCAGGACCTACCGACGCGAGACGGTCGTATCCGCAGCGTCGACGACGTGAGCACCGTGACCCGACTTCAGGCCCGCGTCATCACGCAGGCCTTCGCCTGTGGACGCGCGCGCTGCGCGACCCTGCAGGTGCTCAACGACTTTCCAAACTGGTACTCCGACCTTCCCGAGGTGCGCACCGAAGCGATTCTCCGGCGCTACGGGGGGAGCACCTTCCGCTTTCACGAGAACCTCGTCCACGACTACTGGAGCGCCCGGGGCAACGATCGCGACGAGCTCCGCGTTGGGTACCTGGCCGGGCTCAGGTGGGCCACCACGCACTTCGCGACGATTCTCGAGGAGCTCGACCGCATCATTGATCCCCTCGACCCCAACGGCGGCACGATGCTCGATAACACCGTTGTGTTTTGGCACAACGAGTTCGGGCACGACGGACACGATCGGCAAGAGACGCGTCATCCGGCCGTGATCGCGGGGGGAGGAGGACGCACGCTCAAGCTCGGCCGATACCTCCGCCTCCGGGACATCAGCAGCAACGAACGCGTCCCGCATAACAAGTTGCTCACCAGCATCGCTCAGGCGGTCGGCTTCAGCGACGTCGACTACTTCGGCGATCGCGACCTCCAGGCCGAGAGCCGCTACAACGGCCCTCTCGTCCCCCTCATGGTCTGACCTGCGGGGATGCCTGGCCGGTCAAATATCCCACTGAATACCGGTTTCCTGCTCGGAGAGCTTCCAGAGCCTCTCCATGACCGGCTTGTCGACGGCGTACGGCTCGAGCGTCCCCTCCCCCACCGGACCCACGAATTCCATCCGCCCGGTGGGACCATAGAGAGCCCTCTGCTCCAGGCCGTCCTCGGTCGCGCACATGACCTCCGGCCAGGAACCCTTCTCGGCTGACTGCACCATCGGCGATAAGGACATGAGCCGAAACGCGAGGCGGGTTAACAGGTTACCGCTGGTCTCGATGAGAGATGTGCGCGACGAGCCGGGGTGACAGACATACACCTTGACGTCGGTCTGGTTCGCGACAGCTAGGCGGTCCTGCAGCTCATAGGCAAACATCATTTGCGCGAGCTTACTCTGCGAGTAGGTGCTGTTCTGGTGATAGTTCTTATCCCAGTTCATGTCGTCGAACTGGATGGTTCTAATCCCCATCTTATAGCCGAGACTGGCCACGACCACGATGCGCCCCTTCGAAGCCTCGACGCGGGGGTAGAGCAGCCCGCAAAGCAAGAAGTGTCCGTAGTGGTTCGTACCCAGCATGCTCTCGAAACCATCCACGGTAAACTTCTGGGTCGGCACTTGCGCGATGGCCGCGTTGCAGATGAGGGCATCTATCGAGGGGACCGTCTCGAGCACCTGGGCGGCGGCTTGGCGCACGCTCGCGAGCGAAGCGAGATCCATGCGAACGAAGCTCAGCTCCACACCATCCCCAAACTCCTCCCCGAGTGCCGCGATGGCGGCTTGGGACTTTTCAACCGAGCGGTTGAGCATGACGACCTTCGCGTTCTTCTCGAGCAAGGTCCGCGCGGCCTGAAATCCGGCTCCGGCGTTAGCGCCGGTGATCAGGTACGTCTTCCCTTTTAGGTCCCCGAGCCGCTCCGGGGTCCACCCGGTGGGGCCGAAAGGATTCTCCTTGTTCGCAGTCATCTTGGCTTCCTTCATGGCTCCGTCGGCCGTCGTGAATGCTATGTAGCTGTCATGTGCGCAGTGAAACAGGCGCTAATCGTCTCAATTACTTGCCTGATTGTATCGCCGCATCGCGGATCTGAGCGCCGCCTGCGAGGATAACAGCCATGATCCGAGGGGCGCTGCGACAGTTGCTAGCAAAGCACGTGGGCCCGGACGGGGTCTCGGAGACGCCCATCGACGGGCTCCGATTGTTTCGAATCAACCAGCCCATCGAGCGACTGCCCGGGATCTATCCGGCCAGCATGTGCTGCATCGTGCAGGGCCGCAAGCGTGCCTACCTCGGTGGGGTCGCGTACACCTACGACGAGGAGCACTACCTGTGCGCCACCATGGCTTTGCCGGTGGAGGCGGAGGTCGCCGCCGCCACGTCCGAAGAGCCGGTGCTCGGGTTGTTGGTCGATCTGGACACTCGGGCGATGGCGGAGACGCTGATCGCCTACGAAGCGGCCGCGCGCCCTCACCCGACGAGCTCGACGAAGGACGTGACTCCGGGACTGATGGTGGCCCGTGTGGACGACCTCTTCGTCGAGGCCGTCGAGCGGCTGCTCCGGCTGTTGGACGATCCGGTGGCGCTGGGGGTCCTGGCCGACAGTCGACGAAGAGAGCTTCTCGTCGCCCTCATCAGGGGCGAGGCCGGCCCCCTGGTACGCCAGACGCTGGGTGGGGCACACGGGATCTCAGGGGTTGTCGCCTACCTCCGCGAGAACCTCAGCGAACCCCTGACCGTGGACGATTTGGCCCGGAGAGCCGGCATGAGTCGGGCGGTCTTCCACCGACAGTTCAAGGCGGCCACGAGCTACTCGCCCCTGCAGTTCATCAAAGCCCTGCGACTCAACCACGCCGCGATGCAGCTCGCGGGGGGCGAGACCGTCAGCCAGGCTGCCGATGCCGTTGGCTACGCCAGCCCTTCGCAGTTCAGCCGCGAGTTCCGACGGCAGTTCGGAGCCTCCCCCAAACAGTGGACCCGGACCGCGGCGGCCTCAGCCCCCGACGTGCAAGCGACGAGCGCGCATTGATTCTAGAATCAATCGTGGTAGCCTCACGCTGGAGCCGAGATAAACGTGCGAAACCCTTTTGATAATGAGGAACGGATCGCTTTTCGGGAGACCGTTCGAAAGTTCACCGCCGCGGAAATCACCCCCTACGTCGACGCATGGGATGAACAGGGCGAGTTTCCTGAGTCGCTGCGCCGAAAGGCCGGAGAGCTGGGGCTGTTCGGCTTCGGCATCGACGAGAGCTACGGAGGTCTCGGCTTCGACGACTACTTCATGCGCGCGTCCAGCTCCGAGGAGCTTGCCCGCAGCTCCGGAGGGGGCGTGCTCGCGAGCATATGGTGCTGCAACATCATGACCGGGCCCATCCAGCTGCTGGCTTCGGAGGACATCAAGCGAAGGGTGCTTCCGCCGATTATGTCCGGCGAGGTGGGCGGCTCCCTCGCGGTCACCGAACCGGGAGGGGGCTCTGACGTCGCTAACCTCCGAACCACCGCCAAGCGCGACGGAGACAGCTGGGTCCTCAACGGGGCGAAGACTTTCATCACCGGAGGCATGCGCTCGAAATACTTCCTGGTGGGGGCGCGGACGGGGGCCAGCGGACTGATGGGCATCTCCCTCTTCCTGGTCGAGGCCGACACCCCCGGGTTCACGAGAACCCTCATCGACCGAAAGATGGGCTGGTGGGCCAGTGATACCACCCAGCTCTTCTTTGAAGACTGCCGTATCCCCGCGGAGAACCTAGTGGGCGAGGTGGACCATGGGTTCATGGCCATCGTGAACAACTTCAACAACGAGCGCTTCGCCATGGTGGCGCAGATGCTCGGGTTCGCGAAGACCTGCTTCGAGGAGAGTGTGAAATACGCGCGGGACCGCGAGACCTTCGGCAAGCCCTTGATCGGTCACCAAGCCATACGCCACAAGCTGGCCGAGATGTCCGCGCGAATCGACATGATGGAGAGCTACGTGAACCAGATCTCCTGGCTGTTCAACGAAGGCGAGAATCCCTTCGCAGAAGTCACCAAGGCCAAGTTTCAGTGTTCCAAAGACCTGGAGTGGATCGTCAATGAGTCGATGCAGATCCTCGGCGGCGCGGGATATCTCCGGGGCCACCCCGTAGAGCGTATCTATCGAGACTGCAAGGTGCAGTCTATCGGTGGAGGGTCCCAGGAAGTCATGAAAGACCTCGCCATCAAGCTCATGATGCTCTGAGAGCGCGCACCGGAAGATGACGCCCCCTTTTGCTCACGTCGTCCTCGTCGAACCCGAGATCCCCTGGAATACCGGCAACGCCGGTCGGAGCTGTTTGGCCTTCGGAGCTCGACTCCACCTCGTCGAGCCCTTGGGCTTCTCGCTCGACGAGAGAGCCGTTCGTCGAGCCGGCCTCGACTACTGGGCAGACGTCGACCTGTCGGTCTGGCCGAGCTGGTCGGCCCTCCAAAGGAGCGTTGCGGGAGGTCAGGAGGCTTGGTTCGTCACCCCGGAAGCCCCGCGCGCAGCCTGGGAGGTCGAGCTCGGGCCTTGTCCCCTCCTCGTGTTTGGCCAAGAGAGCTCCGGCCTTCCTCCGTCCCTTCGGAGTCGCCCGGAGCGCCAGATCTCGGTCCCCATGCCGGCCGGGTCGGCCCGCTCCCTCAATGTTTCGACCACCGTCGGGATCCTCCTCTACGAGGTCGACCGACAGGCCCGTCCTCGCTGACCGACCTCCGGGTCTGGGTGTCGTCCGGGCCTTTCGGCGCGACCTTGGTACGACGATGACTTCGCTGGCGTCCTTCGCCGCTGTCACTCGACTCAGGCGCTGAGCTTCTCGACGCGGGCCGGCACCAGCTTATGCCAGGGCGTCCCGGCGAAGCGGTCCCGAAGTGCGGCGTGGGTGAGCTCGTTGGGGGCGATGCCCCGAGCCACTTCGGGCTTCCCGGCGAACCCGAGCCCCGTCCCGTTGGGAAGGGAGACATGCCCAGCCCGCATCATCTCCGAGACCTCGACGACCACCTCGGCGGTCCCCGCCTGGGTGGTGATACGCACGCGCTCACCGTCCCCCACGGAGAGAGAAGCGGCATCGGACGCGCTCATCCGCAAGGCGCCCTGCGTATCCTTCTTTCGCCACTCGGGATCCCGGATGATGGTGTTGGCGGTGAAGGATCGACGCTCTCCGGCGGACAGCACCAGAGGAAAGTCCGGATTCGGCAAGGTGGGATCCTCGGCCTTGAGGGTCTCGATTTCGTCGAGCATGTCGGACAGGGCGAGCTCGATCCTCCCTTCGGGCTTCTTGATGCGACCTCGGACTTCATCCCAGCTGTCCTCGGCGAACACGACGCCTTCGGGGTGGGCAATCAAGGCTTCGAGGAAAGCGTTCGCCGCTCCCAGAGGGCCCCCGTCGAAGCCCGCCCGCGCCATGGAGTCAGCCGCGGTCATGGCCAGTCGAGCTGCGGCCCCCCAGAGCGCTGCGCCCTCGGCCAGACCGTCAGGCAGCGTTGGTCCCAAGGTTCGAAAGAGGATCACCGGGGCGAGGCCGGCCAGCTTGGGATTCCCCATCACCTGTCCGGCAAAAGCCTGACCGAAGGCTTCGCGTCCCTCCTTGGCGGCGGCGCGGAGCGGGGCGAGCACCTCATCCGTGAGAGCCCCCATCGCCTCGACCAGGCGAGCGTGAATCTCCGCCTCGGAGAGGACCCCGTCCGGCGGCGGCAGGATGGGGTGTCGAAGATGGAAGACGTTCTTCGGAAACTCGAAGTTGAAGAAGGTCGCCTCCGCCTTCTCGAATTGGGTTGAGGAGGGAAGCACGTAGTCCGCGTGACGGGCCGTCTCCGTGAGAGCGACATCGATGACCACCACGGTGTCGAGGGCATCGAGCGCGGAGCGGAAGCTCTGGCTGTCCGCCAGACTATGCGCAGGATTCGCCGCCTCGATGACCATGGCCCGAAAGCGTTGGGGGTGGTCCGTCAGAATCTCCTCGGCGATGACGTTGCAAGGTACCATGCCGCCGATGATGAGCGCGCCGGTCACCGGGCTGACCCGGGTGGCGGAGCCGTTGGCGAGGTCCACCATGGGAGTCGGAATGTAGTGGGTGCCCGGCTTTCCCAAGTTGCCGGTAAGGAGCCACAGGAGCTTGTGAAGATAGCTTACGAGGGTTGAGTGGCGGTTCATCTGCACACCGAGGTCCTCGAAGCTGGCCACGCTCTCCGCGCCGGCCAGGAGGCGCGCCACTTCCCGAACCGTACCCTCCTCCACCCCGCAGCGCCGGCAGAACTCGTGGATCGGGAGCGACGCGAAGACGCTTCGTACGTCGCCGAGCCCCGTGGTGTGCTGCTCGACAAAGGTGTGGTCCAAGAGATCTTCCTCGAGGAGCACGGCGCCGATCGCGGCCAGCAGCCATGCGTCGGTACCCGGAAGGGGCGCCAAATGTATATCCGCCATCGCGGCCGTCTCGCTGCGACGAGGGTCAATGACGATGAGGGTTCGCTCCGGGTCACGCGCCATCTCCTTGAGCGTGACACGGGCGCGTGGAAAGGAATGGCTCTGCCAGGGGTTCTTGCCGATGAACACACCCACCTGACAGTGTTCGAAGTCGGCGCGGGTGCCCGTGCCCATCATGCGCTCAGCGACCCAGAACTCCCCCGTCTTCTCCTGAGCGAGGGCGCTGGAGCGATAGCGCGAACCCAGCACGCGGCGGGTGGCGGAGGCATAGGCCCCGGGCAGGTGGTTACCCTGCCCACCCCCACCGTAATAGAAGATGCTCTCGCCCCCGTGGGCGTCGCGGACGCGAGTCAAGCGCTCTGCGACCTCCCGAATCGCGGTATCCCAATCTATCTCTTCGAAAGTCCCGTCCGGGCGTCGGCGCAGCGGGGTGGTGAGGCGCTCGGGGTTGTTCTGGTAGTAATCGAGACGATGAGGTTTCTCGCAGGCGTACCCCTGCGAGGATGGATGGGCTTTGTCGCCGCGTATCTTGGTCAGGCGGCGCCCGTCCTCGCCGCCGAGCTCCACCTCGAGCCCACAGTTACACTCACACAGGATGCACGCCGTCTTGTTCCACGCCATGGGGACCACCAGAGCACGATTTGGTCTCTTAAAGCAACCAAGCCAGGAATGAGGTATGGTGCGCTCATGCGGACCCGGCTCACCGACCAGAACTGCTCGGTGGCGCAAGCCCTCGACGTCCTCAGTGACCCCTGGACTCTCCTCATCGTTCGCGAGGCGTTCACCGGAACACGACGTTTCGCGGACTTCGAGCGACACCTCCCGGTCTCCAAGAACGTGCTCACCACTCGTCTCAAGCGCCTCGTGGACGAAGAGATCCTCGAGACCCAGGACGCGGGCCAGTACGGACGCCGGCTCGAGTACCTTCTCACGCCCAAGGGCAAGGACCTGGCCATCGTGCTCACGGCGCTGAGGGAGTGGGGGGATCGGTGGATCCTCGGAGAAGGCCACGAGCCTTTGGTGGTCCTCGATCGCCGAACCGGACGACGGGTGCCACGTCTCCGCATCCGCGACGAAAACGGCGAGCCCCTGCACGGCCGGGACATGGTCATCGTCCCGGGACCGGGGGCTGATGTCTCGCTGCTGCGACGAGCCGAAGAAGACGACCCCGACCGCGAGTGATTTCACCGCGCACCGGCATGGCCCCGCGCGCCCATCGAAGCCACTCGACTCCGCGAACCGAACCGCTGCGTATTCTGCGGCACGCTCCTTCCGCCGTCCGATCGCCAGACGCTCCGCATTCGGCGCCTCCGGAGTCGCTCGAGCCGAGCGGGACGCTAGGAGCAAGCCTTCCGATCCGGATAGATACGCAGGAGCTTCCGCTCTCCCACCCCTTCGATGATCGGCCGATCCAATCCGAGCTCCACCCAAACGTCGGGAGCGCGTAGGCGATCGACGATCGTCTTGAGGTGGCCATCCTGTGAGAGGACGACGCCTTCCGCGCGGAGCCGAGGAAGCAGATAGCGAAGGCAGGTCGCGGTCGAGGACCAGAGGTCGACATCGAGGAGGACGACATCGAGCGGAGGGGCCTCGAGCTGGGGGAGGGTATCCTCGAACAGCCCCTTGTGCCAGCGGCACACCTCGGGGGCCCCGAAGGTCTCCACAACCCGCCGCACGGCGGCCAGTCGACCGCGAAAGGCCCCTTCTCGAAAGCGCACGGGCCGGCCATCGAGGTGCTCATGAAGCTCGTCGTTGGCGGGCATGCCGCGGAACGTGTCGAAGACGTGCAGCGTCCCCCCGCCGGCGCGAGCCACGGCCAGGCTCAGCTTCGCGGTGCTCGCCCCATGCGCAGCCCCTGCCTCCACCACCGTCACCGGGCCACGCCGCCCCGCCTGCAATATGGCCTTCGTAACCTCGAACATCTCCCCTTGGGTGTGGTAGGCCCGGACATGGTTGGTGATGTGAAAGAAGCGCCAAGCGAGGCGCGCTCGGACCGCGACGGGTAGCGGGAGAGAGCGATCGCTCAGGAAGCGGGCGAGGGCCGCTCGGTCGCGCGTGAGCGCGAAGCGAAGGGAGGCAAACTTGCGATACGCGCTCCCCGGACCTCGTCGACGGGACACTAGATCGGGCAGCCGTCGACAGCCACGACCACGAGGGTCCCAGACCCGGCGTGATTCGAGAGGAGTTCGGCTTGGCCGTCGCCGTCGATGTCGGCAACGAAAAGCTGGTTGCCCCCTTGAGCGTAGCCAAAGGAGACGGGGCCAAAGAAACGCCTCCGTCCGGTGGGACGGCCGCCGTCGACGAGTACGAAGAGAGCTCCGTCGTCGCTCATGATCACGAGGTCCGGGAGGCCATCGCAATTGACGTCGAGAGTCTTTACATCCACGAGCCCCGATTCGATCTCGTAGGTTTGGGCGGTCCTAAAACCGGTGCTCGAATCGGATTCTAGATAGAAGACGGCGTCATCGCTGACACCCACGATGTCATCGACAGCGTCGGTTCCGACTCGGCCGACGGAGGCGCGCGAGAGTTCTTGGATGGCGGTGTAGTTGGTGCCCTCGTACCGCGTCGCCCCCAAGCGATAGACGGTGATATTGTCGCTCTGGCCGTTGGCGACCCCGATCTGTTGGGCGGAAGCGCCGGCCGCGAAGCGCCCCACGAAGGCGTTCACGGCCCCCTCTCCTCGTCCGAGCACGGATTCTTCGAGCGTGCCCGAGCCGGTGGTGATGTCCAGCCCGTTGTCGACGGTGGAGGGGCTGCTGCGAACGAAGCCGAGCTCGGACTGGCCGTCGGCGTCGATATCGGAGATCACGACGTCCACCGGGGCGCTCCCCGCGAAGTAGTTCTCGGTGAACATGCCGTTGCCGTCGCCGAGCAACACGCCCCGCGAAAACGCCCCCGTGCCTGCGTCCAGGATGACCGCGAGGTCAGCTCCGCCCATGCCGTCCACGTCTCCAATCCGCACCGCTTCGAAGCCGGTGCTCATCGGTGGTGGCACGATCGAGGCCACCTGGCGAAAGCCCAGTTGACCGTCCCCCTGCAGAACCTTCAGAGCTCCGTCGGTGGCGTCGACCGCGGCCAGGTCGAGCTCCGCCCCCCCCACGATCTGTCCCACGTCTAGGGCCGCGAGGGCGGCGCCCGTCCGCACCACCCGCGGGGCTCGAGCCGAGCCGTCACCGTCGATGGCAACGCGGACCACGTGGCGCCCTTTGACCACGAGCAGATCCGGACGGCTGTTCCCGTCCAGGTCGGCCACGCGCAGGAGGCGAGGCTCCTGTCCCACCAACCAAGCCTCCCTCTCGCTCGCAATCTCTTCGGACAGCTCCCACAGCGAGAGGGCCTCCGCTGCCGCGTCGACCGCGAGGACTTCGAAGTTGCCGTCGGCATCCACGTCCACGACGGCCACCCCGTCCTCGCCCTTCCCCGCCCCCTTTACGGGAGCCCCGAAACTCCCCAGCGAGCTCTCGCTTCCGAGCATGATCTCGACCCCGTTCGCGGTGCCCGCCACCAAATCCGGAAATCCGTCGCCGGATACGTCTCCGACCGCAACGGAGGCCGCCGGACTGTCCGGCTGACTGTCGATTCCGACCCCGAAGGTACCGGTCCCGTCGTTTAGGTATACGGAGACGGTGCGCGCCCCCTCGCGACCGGCTACGAGGTCGATGTCTGAGTCCATGTCGGCGTCAGCGAAGCGTATCTCGCTGATCCCGCCGTCCCCCCCGAGGGGCCGGTCGTAGCTATAGGCTCCGGCGTTCAGTCGGTAGAGGAGTCCAGCGGCGCCGGAGGCCCCGGCCAGGGCTACGTCGGCATCACCGTCTCCATCGATGTCCGCCGCGGCGATGAGCCCCATCCCCGTGGTCGGCAGAGGCATTGAGCTCTGGGGGCCAAGCTGGCCGCTGGGGCCTTGGGTGAGGGTGATGAGCTCCATCGCGTTGGTGCCCACCACGTCGAGGTCCCCATCGCCGTCGATGTCGACCAGCGCGAACGCGTCCAAGCGCACGGCGGCGAGACGACGGGGAGCCTCGTTAAAGTACCGACCGTTCACCAGGCGGCCCGCGTGAAGCTCGAGGTAGCTTCCCGCCGCGGTCATGTAATCCAGAACCTGGTCCCCGTCGAAGTCCCCCACCTGGAGATCCGAGATCGCGGAAGCGGTCGGGCGGGATTCGAGAGCCATGCGGAGGCCCGCCGTGGCCACCTGGGTCACCGTCGCGGTGGCGGAGCGGGTCACCGCCCGGCTATCGGTGACCGTGGCCCGAAGCTCGCGGACGCCCGGGGCCGCCTGCAGGTCGACGACAGCCTGCCACGGAGGAGCCTCCAAGTTGGCCACGACCACCCCGTCGTAAGCGACCTCCACCCGATTCATGGCTCCCCCATCCACCGCCAGCTCCACTTCGGTGGGGCCGAGCACCGTCGCCCCCGAGCTCGGTTGAAGGATGGTGATGATGGGCCCGGTGTTGGTGTTTTCGGTGAAGATCCTCGCCGTTGCCGTTTGTCGATTTCCGACGATCTGACCGTCAGGGCCTCTTGCATCGTCTGCGGCCGTGGCTTCGAGCATGAGGGGGCCATTCAAGAATCGAGTGGTATCGAGGGAAAAGCTCGCTCCCGCCGTCGAGTTGTCGGTGGGATTCAGGCTCTCGATCCTCGGATTCCCGACGAGGCTGTCGACGCCCCACTCGACGGTGATGGTCTCCGACACCGTCGATCCTGCCACCGGCTGAAGGAGCGTGAGCTCGGGCGGCGTCCTGTCCAGGCGGATGTCGATCGTGGTCTCCGTCTTGTTCTTTGCTTCGTCGTTGTCGGCCACCGAGACGACCACCGTCTTCGGCCCCTCCGGCACGCTGGATAGATCTAGGAGCCAGCGAAACGCTCCCCCCGCCGTCGAGGTATCGACGGCAGGAACCACCGCCCCGTCGATCCAAGCCCGAAACGAGCTTCGGTCGACCCCGTCGGGGTCCGAGGCCAACACCACCACGGGGACCCAACCCATATAGGCGGCGCCCTCGAGGGGCTGCTGGATATCGAGCTCCGGACCATTCTGAATGCGCACGGACAGCGAGACTTGAGCCATCCGATCTGCGACGTCGGTGGCTTCGAAGATGAGCTCCGTCAGGTCATCGCCGACCTTCCGCGTATCGAACCGATCGATGACCTCGCGGGTCCTCAGGGCCGGGTCGTAGGGGTAGTCAGTCATCGGGAGGTCCCTGGATCCGATGGTGAGAAGCTTGACCCCAGCGTCGTCCGTCAAGCGCACCCGAAAGCTCACTTCGCCGCGAAGGGTACCCTCTGGAAACTCGAGCACCTCGATCATGGGCGGGTCGCGGTCACCGCACTCGTCGTCGTCCTTCGCCCCCACCACGCCCTCGCCGTCGCAGTCGCTATCGATGCCGTCCCCGCAGGCTTCGAAGGCCCCTGAGAAGATAGTTGGGTCCATGTCGTCGCAGTCCCCGCCTGGCGCCACCGGGGAGCTGAGGGCGTTGTCCCCGTCCCCGTCGAGGTCCGTATCGGGGGTACGCAGCGAGCAGTCGTTGTCGATGCCGTCGTAGGGCGTCTCGGTAGCGTCGCAGGCTTCGCAAGCTCCCGCCACGGTCAGCTCCGCTCCGACGCAGCGCTCTCCCTGCTCGCACCCTCGATCGTCGAAGCAGGGATCCGAGAGGGGGCCACAGGCCGCGGCAAGGGCGACGAGGAGGCAGAAGCCTCCGCTACGCATGAAGGTCAAGTCAGGCCTCGTCTTCCACGAGCATGACGGTGAACTCGAGACTGCAGGCCACCTTGCCTCCCACGAGAATATGCCCCTTCATCATATGCGCCCCGGCGCGGCTCTTGAGATGTTCGGCATGAATCTCCAGCTCGTCTCCCGGCGTAACCATATTCTTGAATTTGACGTTGTTGAGCCGTGCGACCACGGGCGCTCCACGCATGCCTGCATCTTCTCCCATTTTGCTGGCCATCAGGTACGCGCCGGCCTGGACCACTGTCTCGCAGAGAAGAACGCCAGGCATGATAGGTCGGTGGGGATAATGGCCAGCGAAGTGAGGCTCGTCGGCGCGAACCTTGCGGCGAGCCTTGATAGTCGTGTCGTCCATCTCCAGAACCTCGTCTAGGAACAGGAACGGGGATCGGTGGGGAAGGATCTCTTCGACAGGTCGCACCGCGGTAGCTCTACACGGAGTCCCTCGGCGAGGGAACTGGAGCTCCGCCGCTCCGGTCGGAAGTGACGCCAGCAGACCGAGCTGCTAGCCGAAGACCCGTGCTCAATCACAGCGAGCGGGGCGACGGTGAGCGTCCCACCGTCCTCCTCCACGGATTCCTAGGCTCGGGGCGAAACCTGGGGGGCCTGGCTCGGGTCTGGGGCACGAGCGCGCCGGATCGACGGTTCCTGCTGGTGGATCTCTTGGGCCACGGGCGCTCTCCGGATCTTCCGGCCGACGCGGGGCTCGATTCGATGGCAGCGGCGCTTCTCGGATGGATGACGGCTGCGAAGCTTCCTCCACGGACGGATGTCGTCGGCCACTCCTTGGGGGGGCGGGTCGCACTGCAGGCCAGGCTGCAGGATACAAACGGACAGGTAGGACGTATTGGTCTCCTCGACATCCGTCCGGGGCCGATCGTAGGAAGCCAGACCGAGGACGTGATCGCGGCATTGGTTCGAGCGCCCGATCGGGCCGACAGCCGGGACGAGATGCGCGCGTGGCTCGAAGACGCCGGACTTGCGCGGGGGCTCGCGGACTGGCTGCTGATGAGCGGAGAGAATCGCGACGGGGGATTCGAGTGGCGCATCGATCGAGCCGAGCTGGCGCGTTTTCACCGAGACAACCGCGCCGTCGATCCGGCGCGCTCGTGCCCCAGACCCGAGCCAGGCCCCCCAGGTTTCGCCCCGAGCCTAGGAATCCGTGGAGGAGGACGGTGGGACGCTCACCGTCGCCCCGC
>JBCBRU010000028.1:0-31101 GCA_039819565.1 Myxococcota bacterium
ACGAGACGGCTACGGAAAAGCCGTAAAAAGAGGGTTGACGGGCTTTTCGGCTTTGGCCATAAAGCCGCTCCACCTTGCGGCGGTGGTCATGCGGGTGAGGAAGTTGCTCGCTCCCCGGGGGCTCCTCCGCGATGACGCCCCCGCCCTTTCCGCTCTGGAGCAGAATGATCGGCAGCATGGCCAGGCACACGAGGATGTGAAGGATATAGAGCGCCGTCTCCATGAAGTGGGCTTCATCGCGCCGGAGACGAGCTTTGTAAAGCCTTTCGGAGCGGTTCAGCGCGCTCCGGCCGTCTCGCACACGGCGGAGAAATCGTCCACCTTGAGGGAGGCCCCGCCGATGAGCCCACCATCGATGTCGGGCTGTGCGAAGAGGTCGGCTGCATTTCCGGGCTTCACCGAGCCTCCGTACTGAATGCGTACGCCGCCCGCAGCCTCGGCCCCGAAAGCCTTGGACACACCGCTGCGAAGCGCCGCGTGGACCTCTTGAGCCTGCTCCGGGGTCGCTGTGCGCCCGGTGCCGATCGCCCACACCGGCTCGTAGGCGACCACGACCCGCTCGAGCGCCGCCGCGGACAAGCCCTTCAGACCCGCATCGAGCTGCCTCTCGACCACCGCCAGGGTGTCCCCAGCTTCGCGCTGATCGAGGGTCTCACCCAGAGCGAGGATGACGGAGAGACCGCTATCCAGGGCCGCTCCCACTTTGCGAGCCACCCCCTCATCGGTTTCGCCGAAGAGCTGTCGGCGCTCCGAGTGCCCCAGAAGGACGTAGTCGCATCCGACCTCTCTGAGCATCGACATCGAAATCTCCCCGGTGAAGGCTCCCTGAGCCTCGAAGTGAGCGTTCTGAGCCGTGACGCGGAGAGGCGCCTCGCCGATGCGGGTGCGGACGGCGTGAAGCGCCGTGAACGGAGGAGCGATCCCCACCTCCACCTCCCCGAAGCGATCGAGGCGCTCGAGGAGCCCGTCCACGAGCTCGAGCGCCTCACTCACCGTCTTGTGCATCTTCCAGTTACCGCACACGAAAGGCCGCCGCATGCATGGGGGCCTAACACATCGTCGGCGCACTGAGCAGACGCGACGCGGGTGCGGCGGGTCCGACATATGGGGTCGCCGGTATCGCGCTCTCTAGAGAGCGAGCACCCCAACGAAGGCATGATGCCGTCCCTCGTCCACTTCCGAGTGCTGAAGCGGAACCTTCCGGACCTCGAATCCGGCCTCCGTCAACGCGGACGTCCACACCGTCCCAGAGAGACGCCCCGTGAGGTGACGATCATAGGCCACTCGAACCGAACCATCCGCCTCGCGAAGCAGGAGCGCGTAGTCGGTGACCACCTCCTCGTCTCTTTCTCCCGCACGACTCCACTCCAGGTATCGAAGTCCGCGGCCGTCCGCTGCGTCGTGGCCTCCGCTCTCCGTGCCGGGCGCGAAGTTCTCGGCTAGATCGTCGGGACAAAAGAGCACCACCCCTCCCGGCCGAAGATGCACCTTGGCCGTCTCGACCGCGGCCGTGACTTCATCTGGACGCAGGAGATAGCTCGCGGCGTCGTGGACGAAGACCGCGTCGAAACGTCGATCCAGACGCAAGCTGCGCAGGTCGCCCACGTGTTGTTCGAGGTCTGGGTTGATACGTGAGCACTCCCGCAACATGGCGGGAGAAAGGTCGCTCACCACCATCTGAAACCAGGCCTTCATATGAGAAGCATTAGCACCCGAACCGCAGCCCAGCTCGAGCACCTCGCGTACCTCTCGAGCGGCGTGACCGCGAAGAAGGTCGGCGTACCACCGCGCCTCCTCGGCGTAGTCCTCTGGAGAGGTGAGGAGGCTGTACCAGGGCGCGAGCTCTTCGTAGATTTTCGACACGTGCTGAGCATCCTCTATGCCCTTGCCAGCGCCCACCCTCTTCGCTCCACATGCGCCATGTCCGCCGAGCGCCCGCCCCTCGAGATCGTGACAGAGGCTGACCCTCTAGATCCGTCTCCCCTGTTCCTCGAAGCCTGCGCGAGCTTCGGCATCGAACTCGAAGCTGACGAACGTACGCAGCTCGGGCGCTTCCTCGCCCTGCTTCTCGCGAACCAAGCACGGATGAATCTGACCGCGATCACGGACCCGGAAGACGCGTGGTCGCGCCATATCTTCGATGCGCTCACGCTACTTTCGGTCCTTCACGACCTGCCGGACGGCTCCCGCGTCGCGGATCTCGGCAGCGGAGGCGGCGTGCCCGCTCTGCCCCTGGCCATCGTCCTCCCTCGGCTTCGGTTTACGCTGGTCGAGACCACCAAGAAAAAGGCCCTTTACCTGCGCGAAGTGGCGAGCGCTCTCGGCCTCGAGCACGTCGAGGTCGTCGATGCCCGCGCGGAGACCGTCGGGCGCGACGCGGCTCATCGCGGCCGCTACCGGGCGGTCACGGCGCGCGCCGTGGGAGCCCTCCGACTCCTCGTGGAGCTCGGGGTTCCGCTGCTCGAGGTGGGAGGGAGGTGCGCCTTCATCAAAGGGGAAAGGGCGCCCCACGAGCTCGAGGAAGCCAAGCGGGCCCTGGGCCTTCTCCAGGCGCGGCACGAAGACACGCTGGAGACACCGACCGGACGCATCGTGGTGCTCTCCAAGGTGCAGGCCACCCCCCGAAAGTATCCACGCCGCTCCGGCGAACCGAAACGGGACCCTCTTTGACGCATAGACCGATCAGTATCGGCCGTCGCAGGTCAACTCGGTGGTGGATACCGCCACCTCATCCACCAAGACTTCGCGGGTCTCGGTCTCACGGGGGCCGTGCCTCCAGCTCACGAAACCGACATCGAGGCGGGCGTAGCCGAGATCTATCGGGACTGGGAAGTCCACCCTGTCGATGCGCAGCTCGTTGCGAAAGATCTCGGCCTCGACCTGGGAGGTATGGAGAACCGCGCAGAACCAGACATCCTTCGGATAGATGATCGGAGACCACCCGTAGTGATCGCTCGGAACCAGGTTGTGGGTGTGGACGTCCGACTTGTCGTCGTCGGCCGTGTACACGACCGTCCTTTGATAATCCACATCGCCCATTCCGATGAGCTCGACGTCATCCACGACGTTGGCGATATAGAACTGCCCTCGGACCCAAACTTCCGCCACAGTCGAAGAAAAGACCTCCGCGTAGACCGAGGCGGCACGGGCCCCGCCCGAGACGCGCACTCGAAGGGCTCCCTTTCCGCGGTACACATTGTCGGTCTGGTACTCGACCAGGGCCTCGCCCCGCGGTCCTCCTTCGTTTCTTCGCATCCAGGCATCGAGGTCAGGTGACTCGAAACCGTCACAAAAAGCCCAAGCCTCCGCCTCGGGGGAGTCACACTCGGTCCCCACGGCAAGCTGCTCAGGAAGAACGCATCGGCCCTCTGTGGGAGAGCAGACGAACCCATCAGCGCACGGACACGGAAGGTCTCCGACCTCGATATTTCCAGGCATGCAACTCAAGGCCCCGCATGTGAAACTTATGGCGAAGAACCACCCCGCTCGTTCGCCCCTCCCCTGGGTCATGACCTGCTAACTTATCCGGAGGCTTGGGTAGCGACCAGGCGGTACGGACCCCACTGGAGCTTCCCCTTAGTAGAGCACGACGAGACTATCGTCCGTCGCACGCAATCGACGAGGTCGAGACGATCACCTCATCCACAAGGACCTCCCGCCCCTCATCCCGCCCCGCCGCAGAGCGAGGTTCACCGTATCGATAGGCGATGAACCCAACGTCGAACCGGGTGTGGCCATCGACGACGGAGTTGTCGAAGCGCTCGACGGCCAGCTTGACTCCGTCAATGATGATCGTGGTCTCCCCTCGGGTCACGTCGAGGTGGAGAAGGGCGCAGAACCACCGGTCCTGGGGCAAAATGACCTTGGAGATCTGCCGGTCTCGATAGTCCGCGCCGACGCGCTGGATGTGTACGTCGATCTCATCTTCGCCGGAGGCGAGGACCAGCTTCTCTTCGTGGGTCCGATTCCCGAAGCCCATGAAGCCGATGTCACCCACGGGCCCCGGAAACCGGTAGTAGCCCCGCACCCATATTGAGTCGGCCGGGTCCGGGAAGACGTTGACGTAGAGCCCGGCGCTGTCGCCGGTGCCCGAAACGCGGGCTCGAAGGGCGCCCTTGCCGCGGTACACCGTATCGGTCTGACGTTCCACGGAAGTCTCTCCGCCGGTTCCCGTCTTCCTCTTTCGGTCCGTCCACCGGGCCAGACCCGCAGCTTCGAAGCCGTCGCAGAAGACCCAAGCCGCGGCCTCGGAGGTGTCACAAATACTTTCGGGGGGATCTGGATCAGCGGCTCCAGCGTCGGACAACGAGCCTCCCAGGTCCGTCGAGGTCCCGAGGTCCCGAGAACTCGAGCCGAGGTCGGGAGCGAGGCTATCGTCCTCGATGCAGATCCCCTGCTCGTCGTCGCAGCGAAATTGCGGAGCACAGGGACACGGGAGCCCGCCCACGTCGAGGTCTCCGAGGGTGCACGCGCCACCTAGCGCGGAAAGTATACCCACCCCCAAATGGAGAACGTGAACGCCTTCGATAGATGGAGTCCCGGAGCTCATGCCGACGGGAACGTAGTACGGCCCGAAACTTGATTCCCAGGACCTTCGAGATCTGCGGTTTGACCCGCCCTCTCAAGCTTCGAGCGCGGCCACGCCCGGGAGCGTCTTACCTTCGATGAGCTCAAGGCTCGCCCCGCCGCCGGTGGAGACGTGGCTGACGTGACGGGCCAGCCCGGTCTTCTTGAGCGCGGACACGGAATCCCCGCCTCCCACCACGGTGACCCCCTCCGTATCGGCGACAGCCTGGGCTACGGCCTTCGTGCCGGCGGCAAAAGCCTCCCACTCGAAGACGCCCATCGGCCCGTTCCAGAATACCGTGGCTGCCCCGAGGATCGCCTGCGCGTAGGTGGCCCGGGTTTCGGGGCCGATATCGAGGCCCATCCAGCCGTCCCGAATCTCGGTCACCGTCTCGGGGGGTGCGTTCTTGTCGAAAGACTCCGCCACCACGTGGTCCGTGGGGAGCAGCAGTTTGACCCCTCGCGCTTCGGCCCCCTTCAGAATGCGCTCCGCCAGCTCGACCGCGTCGGCCTCCACTCGGCTCGCCCCCACGTTCACGCCGCGCGCCTTCAGGAGGGTGTAGGCCATGGCCCCACCCACCAAAATGCTCTGCGTCCTTTCCACCAAGGCGTGAAGCACCCCCACCTTGTCGGAGACCTTGGCCCCCCCCACGATGGACACGAAGGGCTGCTTGGGCTCCCCCAGAATGCCCCCCAGGTGCTCCAGCTCTTTGGCCATCAGGAATCCGGCGGCCTTCTCGCGCACATGCCGCACCATACCCGCCGTTGATGCGTGGGCTCGGTGCGCAGCTCCGAAGGCATCGTTGACGTAGACGTCGATCCCTTCGGCGAGGGCTCGGGCGAAAGCCTCGTCGTTCTTTTCCTCGCCGACGTGAAAGCGGAGGTTCTCCAGGAGGAGGACCTCGCCGGTCCGGAGATCCTTGATGTTCTTCTGAACGCCGTCCCCCACGCAGTCGTCCGCGAAGGTCACCGGAGCCTCGATGAGCTCGGCGAGGCGTTCCCCCGCCGGCCGCAACGAAAAGGACATGTCCCGCTTACCCTTGGGGCGCCCAAGGTGAGAGGCGAGAACCACGCGGGCCCCCGCCTGTCGCGCGTGCTCGATGGTGGGGAGCGCCGCCTGAATACGGGTGTCGTCAGAGACGGACGGCTCGTCCCCATCGGTGTCGAGGGGGACGTTGAAATCGACCCGGATGAAGGTCACCCGATCGGACAGCTCGAGGCTGTCGATGGTCGCTCGAGGAGCCATCGCTCAGACCTGCTTCGCGATGTACCCAGCCAGGTCGACGCAGCGGTTCGAATAACCCCACTCGTTGTCGTACCAGGCCACGACCTTCACCATCCGCCCTTCCATCACGTCCGTGAGGGAGGCATCGACGGTGGAGCTGTTCGGGTTGCCGTTGAAGTCGATCGACACCAGGGGCTCATGGCTGACCCCCAGGATGCCCTTCAGCGGCCCGTTCGCAGCCGCGACGAGGGCCTCGTTGACGGCGTCCTTGGTGACGTCCTTGGAGACCACCGCGGTGAGATCGACCATCGATACGTTTTTGGTGGGCACCAGAACTGCGAAGCCGTTCAGCTTGCCCTTCAGCGCGGGTAAGACCAGCCCCACGGCCTTGGCGGCGCCCGTGGTGGTCGGGATCATCGACTCGAAAGCCGCCCGGGCGCGGCGAAGGTCCTTGTGAGGGAGGTCCAGGATCTTCTGGTCGTTGGTGACCGCGTGGATCGTGGTCATCAATCCATGGTCGATGCCGAAGGCTTCGTGCACGACCTTGGCCACTGGCGCGAGGCAGTTCGTCGTGCAGGATGCATTGCTGACCACAACGTGCTTCGAAGCGTCGAAGCTCTCGTTGTTCACGCCCATGGCGAAGGTGCCGTCCACGTTGCCCTTACCGGGAGCGCTGATGATGACCCTCTTGGCGCCAGCCGCGATGTGCGCCCGCGCCTTGTCCCCGTCCGTGAAGATACCGGTGCACTCGAACACGATGTCGACGTGGGCGTCCTTCCAGGGCAGCTTCGAAGGGTCGCGCTCGGCGGTGATGCGGATGCTCTTTCCGTCCACGACCAAGCCTTCGCCGGTCGCCTCTACGCTCCCCGCGAACCGTCCGTGGACGGAGTCGTGTTTGAGCAGGTGCGCCAGGGTCCCGGCGTCCGTGAGGTCGTTGATGGCCACGACCTCGAGGTCGCTCTGGCCCTGATCCGCGATGGCGCGAAGAATACAGCGACCGATACGGCCGAATCCGTTGATGGCGATGCGCGTGGCCATGGAGTGCCTCCTCCCGCTCGATTTTCCGGGGGAGGAAGCCCCCGGCGACGGCGGGTTGGGCTCCGCTCTCTCACCATGACGGCATCAGGTCAACGTTCCTTCTTTGCATCGCTCGCCGAGGACGTTAGGCGAGTCCCATGAGCGGCGTATCCTCGGTCCCCGAGCCCCGTAACGAACCGGTTTTCAGCTACGCGCCCGGGACTGCGGAGCGGGAGGAGCTCAAAAGTGAGCTCTCCCGTATGTCGGAGGAGCGCCCGTCCATACCGCTCGTGGTCGGCAACGAAAAGATGACCGGCAACCTGGTGGACGTGGTGATGCCACACGACCACCGTCACGTGCTCGCCCGGGCGAGCTCGGCCACCGCCGCCCAGGTCGCGCGCGCTATCGATGCGGCCGAGGAGGCGCGCCCGGCGTGGGCCGCCCTGGACTTCGATGCTCGGGCCGCCATCCTCCTCCGCGCCGCTGATCTCGTGACCGGAAAGTATCGGGCGCGCATCAACGCAGCCACCATGCTCGGTCAGTCGAAGACCGCTCATCAGGCGGAGATTGAGGCCGCCTGCGAGCATGCCGACTTCTACCGCTTCAACGTTCATTTCGCGGATCAGCTTCGGCGGGATCAGCCCTATTCGCCGCCCGGCCAGTGGAACCGGGTCGAACTTCGGCCCCTGGACGGCTTCGTATTCGCGATCGCGCCGTTCAACTTTACGGCGATCGCCGGAAACCTCCCCACCGCTCCCGCCCTGATGGGCAACACGTCGGTCTGGAAGCCCTCCCCTCAACAGATCTTCTCGGCCCACGTGACCATGGAGATCCTCCAGGAGGCAGGGATGCCCCCCGGAGTGATCAACCTGGTGGCTGGCGACCCGAGTATGATCGGCGAGATCGTCCTCAAGGACCCGCGTCTCGGGGGGGTACACTTCACGGGCTCGACCGGCACCTTCCAGTACATCCACCGCGTCGTCGGGGAGAACATCGCGAGCTACCGCCAGTACCCCCGCATCGTGGGCGAGACCGGGGGCAAGGATTTCATCTTCGTGCATCCTTCCGCCGACATCGATGCGGTCTCGCTAGCGGTGGTCCGAGGCGCCTTCGAGTATCAGGGCCAAAAGTGCAGCGCCGCCTCTCGGGTTTACGTCCCCTCGAGTCGATGGCCTGCGCTTCGCGACCGTCTCGTACCCATCGTCGAAGAGATACCGGTGGGCGACATCCGAGACTTCCGAAACTTCATGGGAGCGGTCATCGACAGTCGTGCTTTCCAGAGGATCACTGGATACATCGAGCGAGGAAAGACCGACCCCGACACCACCTTGATCGCAGGAGGGACCCACGATGACTCCGTGGGATACTTCGTGCGTCCAACGATCTTCGAGACCCTCAACCCTCACCAGCGACTGATGACCGAGGAGATCTTCGGACCGGTAGTGACCTTCTACGTCTATGACGAAAAGGATCTCGAGCAGACTCTCGACCTATGTGATTCGGCGACGCCCTACGCGCTCACCGGAGCGGTGTTCGCCGAAGACCGCTACGCCGTCGAGCACATCTCCCGCCGTCTGCGGGGAGCCGCCGGCAACTTCTACATCAACGATAAACCCACCGGCGCGGTGGTGGGACAGCAACCCTTCGGGGGCTCCAGAGCCTCCGGCACGAACGACAAGGCCGGGAGCGCGGCCAACCTGATGCGCTGGGTCAGCGTCCGCACGGTCAAGGAGAGCCTCGTGTATCCCTCGACCTGGACCTACCCCCATATGGATGAGAGCTGAGTTCGCCCTCGCCCTCGCCCTCCCCCTCGCGGCCTGCGGGTCCTCGCCGGACGTGGTGGTGGGACGCGCCCTAAAGGCCGCGGTCGAGGGTGATGTCCCTCGGCTCCTCCGGGACCTGGACCCAAGCTATGCCGACCCGCTCGGCGACCGAGCTCAGGTCCTCCGCGACATCGAAGACTGGCGCTCCAGGTTCCCGAGGCGAGATCTTCGAACCCTGGCCATCGACGTAGACCCCCTCCCGGGGACGCGGGCTGCTGTGGACGTCCTGGCCCACCTCGAGCTCGCCTTCGACGGAGGGATTCCGACGGTGCGCGCCGAGGGTCCGATGCGTCTGTCCCTGCAAAGGGACGGGGTCTTTCGTCTTCGCAGCGGGCTCCTCGTCGAGGTTCGGGACGTGCTTCGGCTCCTCGACAACTACCGCGCAGCCCTCGAGTCCCAGGACTCCGCGACGCTCGCCGCTCTCCTCCACCCCGCGTACCGAGCTCGACTCCGGCGCCGCGACGAGTACGAGACGCACCTGAAAGCCGTCCTCCACCCCTCCCGTGGTGCGGTGGTCCGCGTTGAGCCGGTTCGACTCCACGTGGAGCTCCGTCGAGATCTTGTTCATGCCAACGTCCATTTCAGGCGCGTGACCGAAGACTCACCTGCGCAACTCGAGGTGGCCCGCTGGACGCTCGAGAGAAGCGCCGGGCGCCTCAAGATCTCCAGCGCCAGCGAATAGAAGAGTTTTAGGCGGCATCCGGCCAGGTCCTGCGCTTGATGCCATGGCGGCGATGGCATAGCGTCCCGCCGATGGCGCAGGCGTTCGCCCTGAGGTTCATCTCTGGCAAGTACCAGGGCGGCGAGTTCCCGTTGGAGAACGACCGGGAGTTCATCGTGGGCCGCTCCAGCGAGCTCGACATGGTCCTCGTCGAGGACATGGTCTCCCGAAAGCACGCCAAGATCTCGACCAAGACCGGGCAAATCGTCATCACGGACATGGGCTCCACCAACGGAACCTTCGTGAACGGCGAGAAGGTCCGAAAGACACGCCTCAAAGAGGGGGACCGCATCCTCATCGGAACCTCGATTTTGAAGGTCGTGGCCGCGTCCCGGGCGCAGTCGGCGTCGGAGGCCCGAGAACACCTCGCCGAGGTCGGCAAGAAGCAGCGGGAGGGTTCCACCATGAGCGGCACCCTGGAGGAGGTGCCCGTGCCCGACCTCCTCCAGCTCTTCTCGACCTCGAAGCGGACCGGGATCCTGCACATTCGGTCGGACCTGGGCTACGGCAAGATCTACCTGCGCAGCGGCGACGTGTTCTACTCGAGCATCGACGATGACCACGATCTCGGCCCCATGAAGTCCTTTTGCCGCATCGTGGGGTGGGACCAGGGCAACTTCGAGTTCGGCGCCCCCGACCCCGAGGCGGAGTTCATGATCGAGCTCGAGGACCCGACGGAGTCCACCCTGATGGAGGCGCTGCGCCAGCTCGACGAGTTTCGGCGGATTGCGCGAGACCTGCCGAGAGCCACGGAGGTCCTCCGTGTGCCTCGTCCCCTCAGCCCGGGCTTGTCGACGCTTCAGGCTCTCGAGCTCGACGTCTTTCAGCTGGTCTACAACCACGGCCCGATGCAGCACGTGTTCGATCAGTCGCCCGCCACCGACTACGAAACCGCTCGCGCCCTCCTCGCGCTCCTCAACCAAGGCTTCCTCCTGCGGGAGGGGCCGAGCTGATCGGCGCCCTGCATGCCCGAACTCCCCGACGTCACGCTCTACGTAGAGCGGCTGTCCGCGAAAGTCGTGGATCGCCCCTTAGAGGCGGCTCGGGTGGCGAGCCCGTTTGTCCTTCGCACGGTGCAACCCCCGTTGAGCGCGGTCGAAGGAAAGCGCGTGACCGAGGTCCGGCGGCTCGGAAAGCGCATCGTGTTGCGCTTCGAGAGCGACCTCTTCCTCGTGATCCATCTGATGGTGGCAGGCCGCCTGCGATGGAAAAAGAAGGGCGTGGCCGTACCCAAGAAGAACGGCCTCGCCGCGTTCGACTTTCCCGATGGCTCCGTGCTGTTCACGGAAGCGAGCACGAAAAAGCGGGCTTCGATTCACGTCGTGGAAGGAGAAGCCGGGCTTGCGGACCATGATCGAGGGGGTTTGGAGGTCTTCGGAGCCACCCCGAAGGCTTTTGGGGAGGCCCTCCGCCGGTCGAACCACACGCTGAAGCGAGCCCTCACCGACCCGCGTATCCTGAGCGGCATCGGCAACGCCTATTCCGATGAAATTCTCTTCTCCGCGCGCATGTCGCCTTTCAAGCTCACCCAGAAGCTGACCGACGAAGAGGTCAGCCATCTTCTCGAGCACACCCGCACCGTCCTCGAGCGCTTCACCGAGACCATGCGCGCGGAGATCGGGGAGGGATTTCCGGATAAGGTCACGGCCTTTCGGGACGACATGTTCGTACACGGCCGGTACCGGGAGCCTTGCCGAGTCTGCGGGACCAAAATCCAGCGAGTGGCGTACGCGGAAAACGAGATGAACTACTGTCCCACCTGCCAAAACGCCGGACGGCTGCTGGCGGACCGCTCGCTGTCGCGCCTTATGAAAAAGGACTGGCCCAAGACGGTGGAGGAGCTCGAGCAGCTTCGGAAGGGGTAAGCGCGGGCTCTACTCGCGGCGGTTGCGCATCGTAACGAACTCCTCGGCCGCCGTGGGGTGGATACCCACGGTCCGGTCGAGAATGGACTTCGTCAGGCCGGCCTTCATGGCGGCTGCGAAGCCCTGCATGATCTCCGGCGCGTCGTCCCCGACCATGTGCATGCCCAGCACGCGCTCGGTGGAGCGCTGAACCACCACCTTCATATATGAACGCTGATCTCGTCCGCCGATGGTGTGCTTCAGCGGCCGGAAGCTCGACTCGTACACATCGATCGGGCCGTGCTTTTCCACGGCCTCGAGCTCCGTCAACCCGACCGTACCCACGGGCGGGCTGCTGAAGACAGCGCTCGGAATCGTGTCGTAGTCCACGGCCTGGGGGGCATCGGTATAAAGACTCCGGGTGAGAGCCATCGCCTCGTAAATGGCCACGGGAGTGAGGGTGACCCGGTCGATGACGTCGCCGAGCGCGTAGATGCTGCCGCAGCTCGTTTGGAAGTGATCATCGACCTTGATCGCTCCCTTCTCGTCGAGCTCGACGCCCGCCTGCTCGAGCCCTAAGCCCTTGGTCTCCGGCTTCCTTCCGACGGCGAGGAGAACCAGATCGCTCTCGATGCACTCGCCGCCCGAGGTATAGCTGCAGAGCTGATCGCCCTGCCTCTCTGTGCGCTCGATGGTCTGACTCAGGCGCAGCTCGATGCCGTGCTTTTTGATCTCTTCGGTCAAGTGGAGTCGGACGTCCTCATCGAAACCTCGCAGCAAGAGATGACCTCGATGGACGAGGGTGGTCTCGACCCCGAGCGCCGCGAAGATCCCCGCGAACTCGACCGCAATGTAGCCTCCCCCGACCACCACCGCCCGCTTAGGTAGCTGCTCCAAGTGAAAAGCTTCGTCGCTGGTGATGGCGTGCTCAACGCCGTGGCCCTCCGGCCGGAAAGGACGGCCGCCCACGGCCACGAGGATCCGCTCGCAGCGATACTTCTTTCCATTCACTTCGACCTCGTGAGGCCCGAGAACCGTCGCGCGTCCCACGATGAGCTCGACCCCGGCCCCGTGAAGGAGGCGTTCGTAGACCCCGTTCAGGCGCTGGATCTCAGCATTCTTGTTTTCTCGAAGCGTCGTCCAGTCGAACCCCGGAACCTCGCTGGCCCAACCGAAGCGTCGAGCGTCCTCGAAGTCGTCCCGAAAGTGAGCCGCGTAGCTGAAGATCTTCTTCGGGATGCATCCCAAGTTGACGCAGGTGCCCCCGAGCTCGCGGTACTCGGCGAGCCCGACTTTCGCGCCGTATTGGGCCGCCATTCGAGCGGCGCGCACCCCTCCAGACCCTGCACCAATGACGAAGAGGTCGAAGTCGTAGGCTGACATTTAGGGGAAGCTAGCAACCGTGGTGGATAGGCTCCACGACCCACTTGCACATAAGGCGCATCCCGACCTTTTGCACCGCATCAGAACCGCCGGTCAGCTCCCGCCCCCCGACACATCGCTCGATCGATAACTTTAGCCACATATATGAAAAAATGAACCTGTAACTCGCCGAAAAAGCTTCGTTCACCCTACCTCTTCCCACACTTGAGCAGAAAAACCTGCGTCGGAGACGTCGAAATGCACCTCCGCCGCATCGCGACATCGCGGGAACGATCGGTTAACCTCCGGCCGCTCGGCATGCGCACCATTCGCTCCATAGGCTCTCTGCCCCAGCCATACGGGGCATTCGAGCTCGAAGAGCTGCTGGGCACGGGCGGAATGGCCGAGGTCTACCGAGCGCGGCGCCGAGCGGATCCGGGCGGCCCTCCGCTGGTCGTCAAACGCCTCCGTCCGCGTCACGCCAACGACGAGGCCCTCGCCCGGCTCTTCGAGGGTGAGGTCGACATCGTGTGCGACCTGAACCACGAAAATATCGTACGGGTGTACGAGAGGGGATCCCTGGATGGGGGAGAGCCCTTCATCGCGATGGAGTATGTCGAGGGCACGGACCTCCGCCAGCTCCTCGAGCATGCGGTCAAGGCCGAGCGCCCCTTCCCCGCCTGGGTGGCCGTCCGCGTCGTACGAGAGGTCCTCCACGCGCTGTCCCACGCGCACTCCGCCCGCGACGGACAAGGGCGCATGCGGAATCTGGTCCACTGCGACGTCACGCCCGAGAACATTCTGATCTCGAGGAATGGCGGAGTGAAGCTCACCGACTTCGGGGTGGCCACCGACGACACCCGCGCGAGCGCCCCCCTTGGCGATCAGGCCAAGGGCAAGCTCCCTTACATGTCCCCCGAGCAAGTCCTCGAACAGCGGGTCGACGCGCGTAGCGATCTCTTTTCCGCCTCCGTCGTGCTGTGGGAGAGCCTCGCAGGTCGCCGCCTATTTCCGGGCCGCACCCCGTCCGAGGTCATGGCTCAGATCTGCGCCAGTCCCCGCCCCCCCGCCTCGCGATTTGCCCCCGCCGTTCCTCCTCAGCTCGACACTATCCTCCTCAGAGCCCTCGCTCCCGACGTGGACTCCCGCTACCGGAGCGCCGAAGATCTCGGAAGAGCCCTCGACCTGACCCTTCGGCTCCTCAACGCCCCGACCGACCCGGCGCGCTTCCGAGCTGAAGTCGTCGCCTTGATGGACGCGCCGGTGGTGAAGCCGGCCGCGTCGCTGTTCGATCAGGACCTGGACGAGGACGATGGGCACGACGAGCTCGAGGCTCTGGACCGCATTCACGAGCAGCCCGACCTCCACGCCCCGCTCCCGGTTCGCGCCGACCTCCCGCTCGATGCGAGCACCCCTCGACCTGCCCGTCTGGGCAGCCAAGAGGACGCACGCTCCACCGCGTCCACTCAGCCTCGTATGGAAGCGGTGTCCCTGGACGCTCCCCCACCCGAGCGGGGCGAGGGCACCTACCGCATCATTCGCACCCCGGCGCCGACGGCCGACGAAACGCCCGAGACTGCAAACGAGATCATGCGGGCCTATCTGGAAGAGGCGGATACGAGCGAGATCGCGCTCGGCGAGCTCCAAGCCCCGCCCGAGCCCCTTTTCCAAGCGGTGGATCCCTCCGGCCGGTCTTCCGGCCCTTACGTCCCCGTCGATCTCCTCGACTTCCTCAGCACCCACGAGCATCGGCCGGGTCCCGCCCCCGTGCGTGCGACCCTCGATGGCGAAGACTGGATCTCGGCCGGCGAGATCGCCGACCTCCTCGGCGAGCCGCGGCTCGACCACCAGAATCTCCCCACCGAGGGCGTAGGTCGCCTTTCGGAGCGGAGCTTCGTCTACGTGCTGGGCCGCCTGGGACGCACCGAGTCCACCGGTCGCCTGACGGTGTGGCGCCAGCTCGGGGCCGACCGCGTCGCGATCGAGCTCGACATCAAGAACGGATTCTTGATCCGGGTCAGCTGGACCGGCGCGCCCTTCGAGACCTGGAGCGCCCTCCTCGAAGATCCGTCCCTGGACAGCCTGAGCCTGCCCGAGGTGCTCACCGAGGCTCTGTCCTCCCGGACACCGATGGCCCTCCTCCTCCCTGAGGACGCTCGCGACTTCGTCGGCCGTACCCGCAATCTGCTCGCGCGTCGGCACTTCGAGTCGGTGTTGGGATGGAGCAGCGGCAAGTACCACTTCGACGCGACCGTGACCGTCGAGGACTCGGCCGCGGCGCAGCCCATCCTTCGGCTCCTGCCTGGGCTCGTGTACACGGCCCTTGAGCCCGACGAGATCATTCTCCGCCTTCCGGCCCGAAGCGAGGCCCACACCTTCGTGGTCGACCTGGCCACCGCTGGAGCGCCGCTGGGCCTCACTCCGGCCGAGGCGGACGCCCTGCAGATTCTCGGGGACGCGCCCTCGCTACAGCACGCCGCAACCCAGCTCTCACGGCGTATGGATGTCCGCCTCGTGTGGGCGGTCGCCTACGTCCTCACCGAGCTACAGCTGCTCACGGTGCGCGGAGCACGCTCTGCTACCGGTCCCCTCCCTGGGGGCTGACTGAGGACGCTCCGCCGTCGGAGCTAGACGAAGAGCTCGAGGAAGACGACGCGGACGGACGATGCCGATCGTCGAGGCGACGAACGACGCCGAGGGCTTCGTTTTCAGCTCGGTTGGCGGATCCGCCCATCGCATCCAGAAGCTTTCGGTGGCTCTCGAGAACCGAGCGCAGACTCGCCTCGAGCTGGGCCTTTTGGCGGCGCAGCTCGTCGACGTCTTCCAGGACCCGTACGAGGCGGTTGTGAGCGTTCTGGACGATCTGATCGGCCTGCCCTTCCGCTCTCGTGACCACGATCTCCGCCTCCTTCTTGGCATTATCGCGGATCTCCTCCGCAAGCCGGGTTGCAGATACCATCGTTTCCTTGAGGACCTGTTCCCGGCTCCGATGCCCCTCGAGTTCCGTCTCTTTCTGGCGCAGCTGGTCTCGAACCGCGTTGTTGTCGCGCACCAAGCGCTCGAACTCCGCCGAGACGAGGTCGAGGAAGGCGTCGACCTCCTTGGCGTCGAAACCCCACAGCGTGCTTCGAAACTGCTGCTGCTGGATGTCGAGAGGGGTGAGCTTCATCGCGACCGAACCTAACCCGAGTTGTTCCGTACGCCTACGCGCTCCGCACCCCGAAGATGGCCGTGCCCACCCGAACGATGGTGGCGCCCTCGCGAACGGCGTCTTCGAAGTCGGCGCTCATCCCCATGGAGAGCTCGGGAAGCGGCCATCCTGTGCGCGTCCGGGCCTCCTCCGCGAGACGTCGAAGCTCCGCGAACCAGCGGCGTCCCTCGCCCGAAGGGGGAATGCACATGAGGCCGCGCACCTCGAGCCGAGGGAGGTCGCGAAGTCCGTAGAGGAGGCTCGAGAGGGCCTCCGGAGCCACGCCCGCCTTCTGGGCCTCGCCGGCCAGGTTGACTTCGATGAGGACCCTCAGCGGTCCCGATTCGACTTTTCGGTCCAGAGCTCGGGCGACCTTCTCCCGATCTACGGTGTGGATGAGAGCCGCGTGCACCGCCTCCTTGGCCTTGTTGGTCTGAAGATGGCCGATCAGGTGAAACCGGGCGTCGTCGGGGAGCAGGCCCTGCTTTCGCACGAGCTCTTGCACGTAGTTTTCCCCAAAGTCTCGGTGGCTTGCGGCATACGCGGCAAGGAGCGCGGCGTCCGGCTGACGCTTGGAAACCGCGACCAAGGTGACTTCGGAGACCGACCGCCCGGTCTCGCGGCAAGCCGCCTCGATGCGTCCCTGCACTTCGGCGAGGCGCTCGGCGATCTCGGTCATCGCAGCCCCTCCGCGTCCAAGAGCCGGAGCGTCTCCTCGAGGGGGAGCCCGACCACGTTCGTGTAGCTTCCGTGAAGGCTCGCGGTGAGGGCGCCTCCGTGGCCCTGGACCCCGTAGGCCCCCGCCTTGTCGAGAGGCTCTCCGGTCGCGACGTAGGCTTCGATCTCGGACGGATCGAGGGTACGGAAACGAACCTTCGTCGTGACTACGAAGCTCGAGGGCTCGGCCCCGGGCCTCCGAAACGCGACCGCGGTGTGAACCTCGTGCTCTCGACCGGAAAGCCGGACGAGGGTCTCGACGGCCTCCCGAGCGTCTCGGGGTTTCCCGAGGATTTCGCCGCCGAGGGCGACCACCGTATCTGCGGCCAGGATGTGGGCCCCAGGGGGCCCAACTCGCGCCTTCTCGGTCGCGACCCGCACCGCGTAGACCACGGCGTCCTCGCCGGGGAGCACCCTCTCGTCCACGTCGGAGGGGACCACCTGGGGATGCAGGCCAGCTCGGGAAAGGAGCTCGCGGCGACGTGGCGATGCGGACGCGAGGACGAACGCCGAGGACGGTGGCACCACGGCCGATGTGTCCCAAATCGGGGACGGGCGGGTCAACGGGGAGGGCTTGCCCCTCGCGGCCGTGAACCATACTTCCGCGAGCCATGGCTCACCTCGACCAGAAGCGACTCGCCGTCGTCGGCTGCGGAAACCTCGGCCGAGCCCTCGTCGCCGGCCTTATAGAGAGCGGGGCCATGAGCCCCGACCGCATCGCCGTGTCCAATCGCCGCTCCGAACGCTCCCGGGCCATGGCCGAGCGTTTCCAAGTACGAGCTGCGGACGACAATGTAGATTGCGTCAGCGGCGCGGACGTGGTGCTCGTAGCCGTCAAGCCTCAGATCGTGCCGGGAGTGCTCGAGGAGCTGGCGGGGCCCGCTCAGGATGCGCTCGTCATCAGCGTGGCTGCGGGCGTCTCGTCGGGCCGAATCGAATCTGAACTCGAGCGTAACCCCCGCGTCGTTCGCGCCATGCCCAACACGCCTGCGGTCATCAAGCAGAGCGCCACCGCCCTTGCCCCCGGCGCTCACGCCACTGAAGAAGACCTCAACCTTGCGCGGTCCATCTTTGAGGCGGTGGGCCGCGTGGTGGTCGTGGACGAGAATCATCTCGACGCCGTCACTGGCCTCAGCGGCAGCGGACCGGCCTACGTCTTCCTCATGATCGAGGCCTTCGCCGATGCAGGTGTGAAGGTCGGCTTGTCACGAGAAGTGGCCCTCGAGCTCGCCGTGCAGACCATCCAAGGTTCGGCGCGACTGCTTCAGGAGACGCAAGAACATCCTGGGCGCCTCAAGGATCAAGTCACTTCACCGGGAGGATGCGCCATCGCAGGCCTCCACACCCTCGAAGAGGGCGGTCTACGCACCACCCTCATGAACGCGGTGGAAGCGGCCACCCGCCGGGCCAGCGAGCTCGGCAAGGACTAAGCTGAGCCAATCGGATAGTCACGCCCCTGGAGCCGGAGAACCGCGGCCCCCCGCTCCTCCTCCAGGTGCTCGGCCAGATCCAGCGTCGCCGCCCGTTCGAACCTCGCCCCGAAACCATCGACTCGACAGTGCAAGCGGCCTTCCGAGTCCTGAACGAGGGTCTCCGGTTCGAGCCAAGCGGTCCTCCCGCCACGGAGCTCGAGTTCGACCCGTTCTGCCTTCACCCGAGCTCGACGTACGAAGAAGGCCGGTCCCTCGAGCTCGATGTAGGCCCAGTTGACGGTATTGCGTAGGATCCACCGACCGTCCTCGGCTTGATCCAGCCAGCGGTCGAAGGCCCGGGCCACCGCCGGGTTGGTGACGGCATCACCGTCGTGAAACCAGCGGCCTTCGGCGTCACGACGAATGGTCGTCTCGCGAGAGAATCCATGAGGAAGACGCTCGTCCGTGGCCATACCGTGGATACTCTACGGGCGCATCGCTCCGAAAGCGCGGAGAAAGTTCCCCCCTAGGACCCGCTCGATGCGGGCTTGGCTCCAGCCCGCGTCCAGCATGTACTGCACGATTCGAGGGTAGGCGTCGGCGCTCCGGAGATCTGGGGGAGGGACGATGAAGCCATCGAAATCGGTGCCGAGACCCACGTGCTCTTCACCGGCGACCTGAATGGCGTGTTCCATGTGCTCGATGATCATCGAACCGTGATCGCGCCGGCCTTTGGGGACGAGGAAGTAGCTGGCAGCGATGATGCCCACCACTCCGCCCGAGTTGGCCACCGCTCGAAGCTGTGCGTCGTCCAGGTTGCGCCACATCGAGTGCACACCTCGGACTCCGGTGTGGGTGGCCAGGAGCGGCAGCTGGGGGTCGTGGGCATCCACCGCGTCCCAGAAACTGTCGGGGTGAGCGTGAGCCAAATCTACGAAGATCCGCTCCTCGTCGAGCTGGGCAACGAGGGCCCGGCCGCGGGCGGTCAGGCCCCGGTGCCGCCGGAGCCGCCCCCACGGCCCTGAGGTCACGCCGGAGCGCGTGTTCGATAGGTGAACCAGCGTGGCTCGGGTCAGCAGCCGATCCGGGATGTCCCGGGGACCGCCGAGCGCTCCATCGAGACAGTTTGCGCCTTGGACCGCAGGAAGGCATGCGACCGCGCCCTGGCGGCGGGCCTCGCGATACTCCGTCAGCGTCCGCACCATCTTGAGGCGCCCCGAGGAGCTCGCGGCCATCTCTCGAAGCCGGTCCAGGTTGGCCAAGAAAGTATTCCAGCGCCCTCGAGCGGTGCGGAAGGGGTTGGTGGTGATGGAGAACATGGCTCCGGAGAGACCACCGTCGCGGGCTCTCGGAAGATCGAGATGGCCAAAGAAGTACCCGCGGAGAAGACCGCGGCCGTGGCGGAGCCGCGGATCGTACCCCCACAGCCGCACCGGAATGAACGTATCGACGTGAAGATCGATCAGATCGACGGACCGCGTCAGCGCCACCGCCTCCTCCGAGATCCGTAGAGCCGTCGCCAGCTCGGCGACAGGTCGAGAGACCAGCTGGGACACGGTCGCTGCTTTGCCATGCGGCATCACGACGGGGCTAGGAGGCGATCCGCTTATCCGATGCAGCTATGGCGTCTACCGCACCCGGCGGTTGTGCGGGGACCCGAACCTCGCCCGCCCGGAAGCGATTGCCGCCGCCGGGCCGACGAGGGAGGGTCCCGGCCGTGAACGACCTCGAGCGTCGCCGCGAAGCGGCCAAGGTCATCGCCCTCTCCGCGGGGGCCATCGCCCGCGACCATTTCGAGCGGCTGGACAGCCTCGAGGTCGAGAGCAAGGGCCGTCAGGACTATGTGACCGTTGCGGATCGAGAGGTCGAGGCGCACATCCGGGCCGCGCTCGAGCGAGAGTTCCCGGGCGAGGCCTTTCTCGGCGAGGAGAGCGGCGGCGAGATCCGGGAGCCGGTCTGGGTCGTGGACCCGATCGATGGGACCACGAACTTCGTCCGCGGCTTGCCCATGTTTGCGGTCTCCATCGCCTGGGTTCATGAGGGACGCGCCCAGGTGGGCGTGATGTACGAGCCCGCCACCGATACGATGATGTCGGCCACGTCGACGGGCGCCGCCCTCCTCGGCGACGACCGCCCGCTCGCAGTGCGCAGGTGCTCGAGTCTCGAAGAGGCCATCGTGGCCTTTGGCTACAGCGAGCGGAGCGGGCGAGAGCCGTTCCTCGATCGCTTCCCGCGGGTCCTTAGGACCCACGCCGAGTTTCGCCGCTTCGGCGCTGCCACCTACGGCTTGGCGTCGGTCGCCCGCGCCCAGACCGACGCTTTCTTTCAGCTCCATCTCAGCCCTTGGGACGTGCTGGCGGGACTGTTGATCGTGGAGCGAGCCGGCGGGGTCACGAAGAACTTCCTCGCCAACGATGGGATGCGAAAGGGCAACGTATGTTTCTGCGCAGCTCCCGGGATCGTCGATGCGCTGGCTCCCCTGCTCGAGGTGGATCTCGAATCCAGCTGAGCACCGAGATGTGATCAATATCTCACTGCGCTCGTGAACCTCCCCCGTTTAGAGCAAAAAATCGGGGAGCTTCCAAATAATTGCTTCGCATGGGTTGACGCACCCAAACGAGCCCCCGTACGTTCCCGAGCGTCTTGGACTTAGGTCCAACCCTATCCGGCGAGAACCCCTCTCGTCTGAAAGGAGGCACCTCGATGAAGTATGCAGTCAAAGCCAGCATGAACGAGCTTCACGCCCTCCCCGGTGCCTCCGATTTTTCGATGAACAGCGATATCGGCTGTCGGTGGCTTCAGGCTGAACGACCACGCCCATCTCTAAGATGGCGCATCGTCATGTTCGCCTGAGCGTCGAGCTCGACCTGCGGGTCGTTCTTCTTCACGAAGCCTTCGCTTCTATCTGAAACCTTGGCCTCCCTAGGGGAGGTCTGTGGAGACTTGGGCTCTCTATCGGAGCCCCGGGTGGAAGCGCTTTCGCCGGCAGCCAAGCTGTCGTGGCCGTCCGAGTCCTTGGGACTCGGGTTTCGGGGGTTTGTTCCCTCGATAGATTCGGCCGCTCGAACGGGAGCCAGGGGTTCACGACCCCGCCGAATCCATGGGGTGCCGCCGCGTGCCGCGGCCCGTCGACCTCTCTCGCGCCGAGCGGTGCGCGCGGGAGGTGGGTGGTTGAGTATAGAGGTGAGAACCCTCGCACCCCGCCTTTTCTTTGCGCTGTCTCCTCACGAAACAGGGAGGCGGGAAGGGTTCGGCCCGACGCCCAGGCCGAGCCTTTCCCGCGCCTCCGACTGCAACTCGCAAGAGATGCGCCGATGGAGGTCGCGTGCGCCACGAGATGATCCTCGGCATCGACCTGGGCACGTCGTTTTCAACGGCGGCCGCCTGGGTGAACGGGAAGATGTATCTGATCCCGGACGAACGCGGTGAGCCTTGTATCCCCACCGTCGTGCACTTCCCGAAAGAAGGCCCCCCGATCGTGGGGTACCAGGCCGCCCAGCTCCGTCGCACGGATCCGGAGAACACTATCTCGGGTATCAAGCGTCTTCTGGGCCGAAACATGGACAGTCCCGAGGGCCGGGTCTTCGCGGCCGGCACGGCGGTGACCGTCAAGCCCGCCCCCAACGGACGGGCCATCCTTCATACCCGGGCCGGGGACCATACTCCCGACGAGGTCGCAGGACTCGTTTACAGCTACCTGCGCAAGCTCGCGGAGGCTCGCTTTCAAACCCAGGTCCGTCGAGCGGTGCTCACCGTGCCCGCTTCAGCGACCCCGGATTCCATCGAAGCCACGATGCGGGGGGCGCGTCAGGCTGGGCTCGAGGTACTCTCCACGGTCCACGAGCCGACCGCGGCCGCGACGGCGTTCGGTCTCGACCAGTTCCGGGGCCAGCGCCGCCTCCTCGTGTTCGACTTCGGAGGCGGCACCTTCGACGTCACGATCATGAGCCAGCATGATCAGACGCTTCAGCCGTTGGCGGTGGGGGGCGACTCCAGCCTTGGTGGCGGAGACTTCGACGAAGAGCTCGCTCGCATCGCCGCAGGCCACGTCTGGCGCCGCCACCAGGTCGAGATCGAAAAGGACGTGGTGCGGTGGGACCGCGTCCTTCACGAGGCGGAGTCGACCAAACGCGCCCTCTCCCGCATGCCCGCTGCGCGCCTTCGCATCAAAGACGCGTTCACCTCGGCCGGTCGGCGGCACGACCTCGACCTCACCATGTCCCGGGAGGACGTCGAGCCTCGCTGGAAGCCTCTCGTGGAACGCGCCGTGAAGACCACCGCCGACACCATGGTGAGCGCGGGCCTTCGTCCGAGCAGCATCGACACCCTCCTCTTGGTGGGCGGCACCACCTACATTCCTCTGGTCCGCGACACCGTCACTCGCGTGATGTCCAAGACCGGTGAGCATCCGGGCGACCCCCAGACCGCGGTGGCCTGCGGAGCTGCGGTCAACGCCGCCCGCCGGGTCATGCGCGCCGCGTGACCTACGGGGCCCGGCCGGGAGTAAATCCCGGCCACCCGTCTACGCTCACGTCCTTCGCTGCGCGCTCCGCTTGCCTCGGGGCCCGGCCGGGAGTGAATCCCGGCCACCCGTCTACGCTCCTTTCCCAACGAATAGACTACCGCGGGGTGCCGAAGGAGACTGGGGTGCCTTTCTCGAGGGATGCGACGGCCGCCTCCGCCAAGGCTAAGGCCTGGCGGCCATCGTGGGGGCCGGTGAGGAGGACCGGAGCCTCGTCGGTCACCGCGGCCACGAAGTGGTCGAGCTCGTGTCGATACGCGGCTTCGTAGCGCTCGAGGAAAAAGGGCTGCGGCCGGTCCGCCACCACGCCGTCGGCGCCGAACCGCACCACGCTGGACTCCGCCTGGTTTTCGGCGAGGAGCATGCCCGCGGAGCCGAAGGCCTCGATCCTCTGATCGTACCCGTAGGCGGCTCGACGACTGTTGGAGATCTGTACGAGCGCTCCGCTCTCCGACCGCATGACCACCACCGCGGTATCCACGTCGCCCTCCGCTCCGAGGGCGGGATCCACGAGGTTGCTCGCCGTCGCGTAGACCTCGACCGGATCCCCCCCGATGAGCCACCGGGCCATGTCGAAGTCGTGAATCATCATGTCCCGAAAGAGCCCCCCGGAAGCCTTCACGTAGGCGGGCGGGGGCGGACTCGGATCTCGACTGGTGAGGGTGAGCATCTCCAGAGCACCGATCTCTCCGCCCACCAGCCGGTGCTTGAGCCGCGCGAAGCTGGGATCGAAACGCCGATTGAAGCCGACGAAGAAGGGCACCCTCGCCCTCCCCACGAGCTCCACCACGGCGTCGACCCGTTCGAGGTCGAGGTCGACGGGCTTCTCGCAGAAGATCGCCTTTCCGGCCTCGGCCGCGGTCCGAATCAGGTCGAAGTGGGTTGGGGTAGGAGAGCCAATGAGGACCGCGTCGACGTCGTCGAGGACCGGTTCCAGCGCCTCCCCAGCCTGCCCCCCCGCGCGCTCCGCGAGGGCGCCCGCGGCGGCGGGGTCCACGTCCAAAACCCAAGCGACCTCAGCCGAGGGATGAGCGGCGATATTGGCGGCGTGGACCCGGCCGATGCGACCGGCTCCACACACGGCGAAGCGAAGCATGCGCGCGCTGTGCCCGAGAGGGCTTGGCGCGTCAACGCGCCTTGTAGCCGAACCAGGTCAGGCAGGGGAGCTCGCCCTCGACGAACATCCCGTCCGCGGACACCGTACCCGTGCCGTACTCCTCCCAGTCTCCCTCCTCGATGAGCATGCCCTCGGGCGTCTCGCAGGTGAGCGAACCCAGAGTGAAGAGGTCCACCGTGGCACCCGCGGCGAGATTGAGGTTGTTCGGCACCCGGAAGGGGAACTGACGCTTGACCTTCATGCTGTTGGGCGGCTCGAAGCTGACGAGGTCGAGGCCCGGTCCGGCGAAGGCAAAGAGCTCATCCGGGGTGTTGGTGGCGTCGAGGAAGCAGGGCGTGGCGTCGGTCATTTGAATTCGTCGGACCCCCAGGGTGTCGTAATTCGGGCAGCTCGTGTCGTCGAGGAAGCAGCCCTCGATGTGTCCCGGCGTGACCTCCAGTTGAAAGTCGTCCTGCAGAGTGAGCATCCGGGCCGCGGTCGCGTCGCCGAAAGCCGGCTTGTTGGGGGCGGGCTCAACCGTATAGAGCGGTAGCGGGGTCGCGACATCCAAGATCCCCTCCCCCGTCGTATCGATGTTGCAGAAGGTGGTCGCGTAGCTCCCGCCCGAGAGCTTGGTCACGCTCATGACCACGGAGGAGATACACCGGAAGTCGGGGATGAACTCTTTCGCCCAGCTCCCGTCTGCGCAGGACGCCTCAGGCTGAAGACACAGGAAGCTCCCCGCGTTGTTGCGCACGCACACCTGCGGGAGAGCGTCGGCAACGGTCATGCCCTCGGACTCCACGGTGCCCCGTACGAAGCGGAACCAGTCCGCCGACATCGGGCACATGGGATTGCGCACCACGTCTGCGGCCGGGTTGACGGTGCAGTTCTCGATGGCAGGGGTGCCCATGTCGACCGTCTCCCCGGCGTCGGCGACTCCGCCCATATCAGGCGGCGTGGTCGTGCCGCCCATGTCGGCGGCTGGCTGCCCCATATCGGGCGTGGTCGAACCGCCGTCGTCGTCGCCGCAGCCAAAGAACGCGGTTGCCGCCGCGATAGAGATGAGAGAAGCGCCTCGATGCATGGGAGGTGGGATTATCATGGGGGTCCTCGTCGTGTCTTCCGCGGGGCTGGCCGCTCCGAGCGACGGAACGACTTCGACCGCTACGGCCTCGAAGACCCTCTACGCCGCCCCCGTCGATCCGGGCGTCCTGGAGATCGACGGGCGCCTCGACGAGTCCGCTTGGGCGTCGGCCCCCGTGGGCCGGGACTTCGTCGAGCGTGCCCCCACCCCCGGCGCACGTCCGCCCGTACGCACCGAGGTTCGAGCCCTGGTCAGCTCTTCGACCCTCTACGTCGCCGTCACGTGCTTCATGGGCGCCGACGAGAGGGCGCCGCGAGCCCTCGAGCTTCAGCGGGACAGCTTCGGGGTCTTCTCGGACGACGCCATCACCCTCAAGGTCGACGTACGCCACGACACCCGAACCACCGTCGGCTTCGCTACGAACCCCGCGGGGGTTCAGCTCGACTACGTCGCGGTCGAGAACGGACAGGCTTTTCGCCGAGAGTTCGACGCCATCTGGGAAGTCCGAACCACCGTGGACGAGGACCGCTGGACGGCGGAGTTCGAGATCCCGGCCGTGGCGCTGGGTCTGCCCGATCGCGACCCGGTGCGGGCTCGGATCGTCGGGCTCAACGTGACCCGCGATCACAACGCTCGACTGGCGGTCTACGACTGGAACCCCATTCCTCCCGAGTTCGGCCCCACCGCCGCCCTCTTCTATGGTGACCTGTTGGGCCTCGACGCGCTGGGCGGGGGTCGACCGCTCTCGCTCATCCCCTATGTGCTCGGGGCCTGGAGCGCAGATCCCAGCCAAGCGAGCGCTTTCCCCGAGGGCGATCTTCGCCTGCGGGCCGGTGGGGACCTCCGGCTACGGGTTGGCGAAGACCTCTGGGCCGAAGTCACCGTCCTCACCGACTTTGCTCAGGTCGACCTCGACGATCCCACCCTCAACCTTGACCGCTTCGCGCTGTTCTTCCCCGAGCGGCGCCCCTTCTTCCTATCCGGGG
Organism: Myxococcota bacterium; assembly: GCA_039819565.1. Taxonomy (GTDB): domain Bacteria; phylum Myxococcota; class Kuafuiibacteriia; order Kuafuiibacteriales; family Kuafuiibacteriaceae; genus JAHQVK01. The sequence goes on from JBCBRU010000028.1 coordinate 25,569, forward strand.
TGGAGTTCTTCGAGTTCGGAGCCGACGGAAGCACCCAGCTCTACTTCTCCCGACGCATTGGCCTCGACACGGACGCCAACCCCATCGATCTCTTGGGCGGCGTAAAGAGCTACGGCACCCTGGGCAGCTTTCGCTACGGGGTCCTCGGCGCCATCACGGACGAGACCTCCACTCAACCTCGACAGAGCTTTAGCGTCTTGCGCGGCCGACAGAACTTTGGCGCCGCCGGCCACTTGGGTTTCATCGGCACCCTCCGTACGGACGTCGGACTCTTCACCGACGAGGACGTCCCAGTGGCCCCGGAAGTGGCGGCAGGCGTGGATGGAGCCGTCCGTATCTTCGATCGACGTTTGGAAGCCTCAGGCTTTGCGAGCTTCAGCGCTTCGCCGCACGCATCCCACCCCGAGGCAGGCTTCGCGGGACAAGCTCGACTACGCTGGCAGGGCTACCTGACTCAGCCTGAGATCCGCGTCCTTGCTGTCAATGACACTTTCGATCCAGCGATCGGTTTCGTGCGCCGACCGGATCAGATCGGCACCTCGGTACAGCTCCCTCTCATCTTCCGAACCACGGAGCTCGGGCTTCAGCGCATCACCGTCTCGGCGGAGGCGCTGGTGGTTCGCGATTTCGACGAGGACCTCGTCATCACCCAGGAGGCGGGGGCCTACCTCGAGATCCTCCTCCGAAGCAACTTTGCTTTCGAGTTCTATGTGGAGGCGTCAGAAGACCTCGTCCAAGAAACCACGGAAGTGGCCGGCCTCGAGATCGGCCCCGGCCGATACCGAGGCCCTTTGTGGTTTATCGGTATCTCCACCCCCGGGGGTCGAAACCCCTCCGGCTTTCTTGGTTGGGTGCACAACGAAGGCTTCTTCGGAGGCATCGCGGACAGCTTGGAGGCCAACCTGACCGCCCGCATCGGGCCAAACCTCCGACTCTTCGGAGCCGGCAACCTGGTCTTCATCCAGTTTCCAGAGAGGGAGGTCGAGACGACCTTCTCCGTCAACGGCAGCGCCACCTGGACCCCGACCAACCGCATCCAGCTCGACCTCGTGGGCCAGACCAATAGCGTGAACGAAGAGGCCGTCTTCCTCGGCCGCTTTCGATGGCGATACCTCCCCGGGTCCGACCTGTTCGTCGTCTACCGTGAGCTCGTGGCCTACGGGGGAGATCAGACCGAAAACGAGCGCAGTCTCACAGTCAAGGTGGGTTATCGCTACGACGCTCTCCTTTAAAGAGGATGCCCCAAAGCCGGTCGACGTGCGCGACGGTGGTCTTGTACACCTCGGCGGCGGACTTGCGAGCGTAGATCTTGTCGCGCTCCCAAGCCGGCTTACGCCGACCGAGCCGCGCCCACCGCTCGCGGACCTCATAGGTCTTCTTCCACATCGCTTGATAGTCCTTCAGGACATCGCGACGCTCGAGCAGAGCGGGGTCATCGGCAACGGCGCGTTCGATGGCGGAGCGCCGTTCGACGAAGCGACGAAACGGCGTCATGCCTCTTGGGTGCTTGCGAGAGAGCGCAGGATGCTCGCCGTTCTCTGTCGGCGCCGGCTCACTTGGCGGGGGCCTGGGTGCCGGCTCCGGAGTCGTCGGCGGGGGCCTGGGTGCCGGCTCCGGCGCCGGCTCCGGAGTCGGAGCCGCGGCTTGGCCCGACGGCATGGGCGGAGGTTCGATCTCAACAAGCGCGGCCAGGTCCTCGGCCCCGGTCGATGTCGAAACCGGGGTTGTCAATGAAGCACCCTCCGTTCCCTCCTTCTCGCTCCCTCGGAGGTCCGAGGGGGCCCGCCCCGCTTCAGCCCGAGCGTTGGTCTCGATCGCGGCGAGAGCGGGATCCGGCCCGGTGCGGCGGAGAATCTGACGGGCTCCCTGAACGACGCTGCCCAAGAGCCCCAGCACTGCGAGGCCCACGAGCACCCCCCGGGCCCCTCGAGAGAGTCCGAAGGCCATCGCCCACTGCTGGACGAGGTAGACGGCAAGGAGGGCGAGCCCGATTCCGAGGAGAACGGGCACGATGGTCCCGACCGTCGGCCCCAGGAACGAGGCGAAGGTGCCGAGCGCTTGGGGAAGGACGGCGACGAGGGTGAAAGCGAAGCTGTCGAGCATGAAGTTGGTGCGACTCCGGTCCGAGGAGTCCCCGCCCAGGCGGGCCACCGTCCATCGAACCACCGAATGCCCCAGCAGGCCGAGGGCAGCGCCCACCGCCGCGGAGATACCGATCACGGGGGCCGAAGCCAGGAGCATTCCAAGGGAAGCCTGGCCATGGAAGACGCTCGAGGCCGCGGCGACGGCGGTCACGAGCACGCTCACCAGGGTGGTGGCCACCATCCCGTACGCGGCCAACTCAGTGGGCATGAGCGCGGCGTGACGCTGGCGCACCGTCGAGTCCCGAAAGGAACCCACCGGATTCACGAGGAGCTTGGGGACCGCGGTAGCGAAGTGCACCGCCGCCTTGGGGAGCGAGGCCACGAGCCCTTTCAACGGGGCGGGGGCTGGCGCTTCGGCCTCGGGAGCCTCGCCCTCGACGGCGGGCTCCCCGGACGCCTCCAGATGAACCACCTCGAAGCGTCGGTGCGCGAGGGTAAAGATCATCCCTGAGCTCAACGGCGTGGGCTCGGTGATGCGCTGATCACGAACATAGGTCCCGTTCGAGGAACCCAGATCCTCGATGAGCCAACGACCCTCCTCGACAAAGATTCGGGCGTGTCGCTTCGAGATCGAGTCGTCGCGGAGACTGATGTCCGTCGCTCGACGCTCCCTTCCCAGGATGGCCCCGCTCTCGAAGATCGCATGGGTCGTCTCCGATTCCAGATCCCGAAGCTCGAGGCGCACGAAAACCAGAGAAAACCTTTCGCTGCCGACGTCAATGGTTCCGCGTTCACTGTCGTAGGTCCGGACAATAAACACCATCCTCCGGCGCGCATCCGGCACCCACGACGCATCCTCCGTTTTGGCACGACACCGGGCAGTCGGCCGCCTCGCGGCAGCGCCGTCCGGAAAGCACGCAGGTCCCGTCGAGACATGCGCAATCCCGTCCGCTGGAGCATGTCCGATCGCGATCGCGCCAGCACACACGCGTGCCGCCGGGTCCGTGCGGCCCGCAGGATGAGACCGCCTCACAGTCGGCGTCGCTTCCGCAGAGGCGACCCGCGGGCGCCTCACAAAAGCCAAGACGGTTGCAAAATGGCGGGAGCCTCTCCACGCAGTCGGCCTCACTCCGGCAGGTGCAGCGTCCGACCGGGTCCCCTTCGTCTACGACGCACTCGCGACCAAACCCGCAACTGGCATTTGTCGTGCAAGGTGGGGTGATCCGCACCACGACCGGTCGACATTCCGTCCCGTTGGGACAGATCTCGGGCGCCCCGAGACAGCTGGACGCGCACTGCCGCTCGGCTCCGGTTTCGGGCCGGCCTCGAACGAAGCTCCGGTTGTCGAGACACCAGTCCTCACGCCCTGCGCACTCCGACGATGCCCCACACGGGGCGCATAGGCCGGGAAGCGCGTCCTCGAAACAGGCTCCCCCGATGCAGCTCGCCCCCAGCGCGCAGCCTTCGGCGTCCCGGCACCCCAGCCCGCAAGATGCCGCGTCGCAGACTTGCCCCAGCGGGCAATCGGCATCGTCGTCGCAACCTGCTGCGCACCGACCCTCGAGGCACACCTCACCGAAGGGACAATCCTCGCTGCGCACGCAGCGATCGGGGCGGACACAAGCCCCGCGCGCGAGATCGCACCGCCTCTCCGGATTGCAATCAGAGTTGCGTTGACAGGCAGGGCGAGTCTGACAGCGACCCACCGCGTTGCACTCGAGTCCGTCTGTGCATCCCCGATCGTCGATACAGCGACACTCCCCGAGCACGCAGGTCTGCCCCTCTGCGCATTGCGTATCTTCCGCGCAGACGTCGATGGTGGAGGCGCAACCCGAAACCAGAGCCGCGAGTCCGAGCAGGGCGGGGAGCCCCCTCACGGATCGAAACACCGAGGCCGATACCGCACTTCGACCGCGCTCCCCTCGCGGGGAACACCGTCGGACTCAAAGACCACGGCGTTTCCCTCGCCATCAAAGCGCCAGCGCCGCTTACCTTGCGAAACCGCGCTCAGCGGAACGCCATCTACGACGACGCTGACGCTGGGACTATAGGCGGGCCGTCGGAGCACGAAGCGGTCACGAAGCCCGGCCGCGGCACGAGCCAAGCGATCGATGACGTCGTCGTAGCTCGTTGCACAGATCGAACCGGCGGTGCCTCCCGATCGAGCGATGGCGTCCAGGTATCGGGACGTGAAGCCGGCTCCGCATCCCACCGGATCGATCACGATGCCGCTCAAAGCGAATCGGTCGCGAAAGCGAGCGCCTTTGGTGGCGGCCAGCATCGCTTCATACATCCTAGGGTTCCCCGGTGACTGATCGTCCTCGTCGGACAGGAAGAGCACGGACAAGAAGGCGTCGGGTCGTGAGAGCAGTCCAGCGTTCCAGCCGGCCAGTCGAGTGGGTTCGAGGGCCAGCGTGGCTGAGCGCAGTCCCGCCTCGGCCGCGGCCCCGCTCGTGCCCACATCGGAAACATATCGGAAAGCCTCCTCGGGAGAGGGTTGTTCGCTCGGATCGACGAGCCGCCAGTCCGCCCTCCGCATCAGCCCGCTACCCTCCGACAAATACCCACAGGCGCCGTCCTCGAGATCGGGAGGAGGCTGCACCCCGGTCTCCGGACAGACGCTGCCGCCTTCCGCGTCCGTGGTCACGACCCCGATGCGATAGTCGAAGCCGCGATTGCGCGCGTAGTTCAGGAAACGCGGAAAGCTGGCCTGCAGGGCCTGCTGCTCGGCACCCATCGAGCTCGAGTTGTCGATGACGAGCAAGATGTCGACCGCGCCGAAACCGGCCTGGCGCCAGCCCTCGGTGATGAACGGATCCAGGCTTCCTTTGGCAAAGAGGCTCACCGCCACCGGCGAGGCCTGGTCGGACCGAGTGAGCTCCACCCGGGCCACGGCCCGATCGTTCGCCGATGCCGGTTGATAGCTCACGGCGAAGGAGAAGCCGTCGCCAGCCTCGAGAGAAAGGCCCACGCCCCCCGCAGCGAGCCCGCTGGGCACGTCCGCCAATGCGAAGGGGCTCGAACCGAGGTTTGCCGAGACCAGGCGCAAACCCGTGAGGTCGATCCGGCCCGGCCCCGGGTTGAAGACCTCGATGGTGCGGCGCCCAACGCAGGAAGGGTCCTGCTCACCGAAGTCAACCTCGTCTGGAGCCAAGACCAAAGTCGGGGCGCTCACCCCGGAGCCCTCGAGTTGAAACGTCACGACGGGCGGGGCGTCGCTCGAGAGCTTGGCGCTCAGGGTTCCGCTCGCGTCCCCGAAGCGCTGAGGTCGGTAGGCGATCACAAAGGTCCACGCCTCGCCCGGCTCCAGCAGGACGTCCTGCTCTCCCCCCTCCACCAGCTGGAAGTCGGCGGGCGTGGTCTCGCCCAGCGCTCCCTCGCGCACCAGGCAGGGATCCGGCCCGACGTTCCGGATTTGGGCCCCGCGGGTCACGGTGCGGCGGAGAGCC
>JBCBRU010000029.1:0-30401 GCA_039819565.1 Myxococcota bacterium
ATCGCGTCGGTTGTCGTCGGATTTCCGAAGCCAAGGTTCGGGTGGCGACCGCGTACACGTAGCCTCCGAGCGATTTGGCGAGGCGCCGCGCGAGGGGATGCTGGGTGGACTGGACGACGTCGACGTAGTCGTTCAGCACCTGGGCGTCGTAGCCGAGGCTCGCGAACGGAAAGACGTCGCCCTCGTCCGTCTCCAGCACCCGCAGCGGGGTCGGCACCGCGGTGCCGCGAGAGAGCACCCGGTCTACGTCTTCGAGGGCGTTCTTGGCGTCGACGAGGCTGCCCAGGGCGTTGCCGGTTCCGAGGCGGAGGATCACCAGGTCCGGCCAGGGGCCCGGTTGCTCCCGCAGTAGGCGGAGGGTGGACGCGATGGTCCCATCGCCCCCCCCAATGAGAAGAGTGGAGTACCCGCGGCGCTGGATGGTGCGCACGTGGTCTCGAGCCTCTTCGAGATCTTTCGACAGATAGATGTCCGACGGAGAGAGGCGCCTTTCCAGTGCGCGGACGAGAGGTCGGTCCACGCGCTTGGCGTTCGCGTTCAGGAGCACCGCCACGCCGGCGGGGACAAGCTGAATCGCGGGGTTGGCAATCCTCGCGGTCGGGGCGTCGATGATGCTGGCGGTGTGCACGGAGTCGTCCATCGTTGTCGAACGCAAAGTGCGGACCAGCGTCGGCGTCACTGAATCGAAGCGAAGTCGCCTCGGAAGCGGGCGCGAACCCGCGCGATGTGGGCATCTGTCGTGCGAAAGACGTTTCGCACTGCGTCACAAACTACGCGGGTGGAGAGCTCAAGAAGCGTTCTGCTCGAGGAAGGCGCGGCGGCGCGCTTCGGCCGCAGCACGCTCCTCCTGGCGCCGCTGCCGCGCTCCTCGACTTCGGGCGATCGCTCGCTCGCTCACGGGGGGAACGTCGATGTTGTAAGCGCGCATCTTGCGGTACATCGTCGCGCGGCCCACGCCGAGGAGCTCCGCCGCCCGGGAGACGCAGCCTCCGGCGTTCTCTAGTGCGAACTTGAAGATCTCGGCCTCGTAGATGTCGTAGGGCTGAACGTCACCCGCCATATCGAGGGTGGGTCGCCAGCCCGACTTCGTGGGCTTGGCGTCTTGCTCCTCCTCGGTGGACAGGCGCGCCTGCTCGCGCGCCGTCATGTCCAGGACGATGAGCCCGCCTTCTGCCAGAACGCAAGACTCCTTGACGGCGCTCACGAGCTCCGTGAGGTTCCCAGGCCAGTCGCGAGCGCCCAGCTCTTCGAGCACGCGTGGACTGACGGAGACACCGGCCGCCCCCACCTGCCGCTGGACCGCTTGCATCACTCTACGGACGAGCTCCGGAATGTCCTCCCGACGCTGTCGGAGGGGCGGGACCCGAATTCGAGTACGGGCAAACACCTGCGCCACATCCGCCCGCAGGCGCCCCGCGTTGACCTCGACGTCGAGGTCCCGATCGATGCCGCCAATCATAGGTGGCCATCGAACCTCGGCACCGCTGACCTTGGCCGCGGAGAGGCCCCGCAGCAGCTTGGCCAAGCGTTCCTGCCCGTCCGGGCTCAGTCCAGCCACCGCTTCGATGTAGACCAGCCCCCCTTTCGCCTCCGCGAACGCGCTCGTGACCTCGCCGCTCCCGAAGAGATGGTCCTCCGGGCTGCCCGACTCCGGCCGCTCCGGCACCGCCACGAAGGGGCCCTCGCCGCGCGGCCCCACCGAATGCGCATACCGAGCGACGTATTGCTGTCCAGCCCCAGGCTCCCCCTCCACGAGAAGGATCGGAGCATCCGCATGATGACGGGCTTGCTCGAGGACCGCCTGCATGGCGGGGCTCGTGGTCACCAATAGGTCGACCTCGGGCTCGCGCTCGAGCACCACCGTCTTTGGACGTTCGCCCTCCATCCGTCGCACCGTCTCTTCGAAGAGCCCCACGAGACGCTCGCCGTCGACAGGTCGCTCGAACACGTCGAGGGCGCCTCGTCGAACGGCGTCGACCACGTCGACGACGTTCGCGTCCGCCGCCACGCACACCACCTGGGGACGCGTCTCGGAACGAACCAGCGTCTCCAGGACCTCGAGTCCGGCCGGGTCGGTCATGCCGAGGTCGAGCAGCACGAAGGTCGGGGACTCGGACTCGAGCAGAGCGAGCCCCATCGAGGGGTGGGCGACATCGACGACTTCAAATCCTCGGTCCTTTAAGAAGCGCGCAGCGTTGCGCCGGAACTGGGGATCGCGGTCGACGATGAGAACGGTGCGGCGGTTCTTCATCGCACTCCGACCTATCGGCCCAAGCCGATCGACATTGAGACGGAGCGAAGCCATGGATGTGGCCTCGCTCACGCGGCGGAGTGCGCAAAGCGGGCCGTGGAGGCCCTCGCGCGGTCGTGTGCACCAACCAGGGGCTGTCCCCGGGCATTCCCCGGGTGAGCAAAAAATTGTGATCCGAGGCGTTGCCTAGTGTCTCGAGACGAGGCGCGGGCGAAGTCTCGGGAAGGATGCGAAGTCCGCTCCGGGGTGCTACGAGACCACCAGGAGTAGGCAGATGGGGCGGAAGTCGGAGCCCTTCAACAATCCCTTCCTCGCCGTGGGTGAGGAGCTGCGGAAGAAGGCCAAGAAATCCAAACAGGCCCAACGCAAGGCGGCGGTGGCGAAGGCCATGGCTCCTTCTCGACCCCCGGCCAAGGCGAGCCGCGGTCACGCTGAGGCGGGCGACGATGCCGACCTCTTTGCCCAGGCGGTGGCCGGCACCCAGAGGCTCGACGATCCAAGAGGGGTCGTGGAGCCGGCGCTCCCACCCCCGTCAGCCGAAGGCATCCCCGTGTACGACGAGGACGCGGAAGCCTACGCAGAGCTCGTGAGCATCGTGGAAGGTACGGCCCGTTTCGATATCAGCGACTCGGACGAGTTCATCGAGGGGGGCATCGAAGGACTGGACCGGCGCGTCCTCCAAAAGCTCCGAAAGGGTGACTTCGCTTTTCGCCAGCACTTGGATCTTCACGGCATGAACCGGGAGGAAGCGCGGGAGGCCGTACAGAACTTCCTCGCCGATGCCCACGGCGCAGGGCGACGCTGCGTCCTGATCGTGCACGGGAGAGGCCTGAACTCGAAGGACAACATTCCGGTTCTGAAGGTCGCGCTCAAGTCGTGGCTTCAGAGGGGGCGTATCGCCCGCCGGGTCCTTGCCTTCTGCACGGCCCAGCCCACCGACGGGGGAGCGGGAGCCATGTACGTTCTGCTAAGGCGATGACGTGACGGTTTCCCGGCCCCGTCCGCCCCTCACTCAAGCCTTCGCCTTCGCCTACGAAGGGATCCTCAGGACCCTCGCCGGAGAGCGAAACATGAAGATCCACTGGGTTTCGGGCACCGCCGTCATGCTCGTGGGCATGGCCCTACCGTTTCCCCCTTCGGCTCGGGCCGCCCTGCTCTTCGCCGTCCTGCTCGTCATCGCGACCGAAGTGCTCAACGCCGCCCTCGAAGGCATCGTGGACCTTGCCACCCAGGAATGGATGTACTCGGCCAAATTGGCCAAGGATGCCGCCGCGGGGACGGTGTTGGTGGTCGCGGTGGGCGCGATCACTCTTCTCACCGACATCCTCTGGAACCAGTGGCGCCTCGTGGAACTGAACTCCGAACCGGTGCTTCGGACCGTTCTCTTCGGCGTACCGCTCCTCGTCGGACTCGCATGCGGACTGACCGCCGCGGCTCGACTCGCCGCCGTCGGCTTCGGCGTGGCCTGCCTCACCTGGGCGGTGCTCGCGAGACACACTGCGGACCCGGTCTTCGCAGCGGTCGCGCTCGGGCTCATCATCGTCGCGGCCGACGCTCGACGACGGCGCAGCCGACTCCTGGATGACCGTCCGCCGGCGTCCCGCGCTTGACCGCTTCCTCCTCTTCCTCGAGACCGTTGGTCTGATGTTGCACCGCAACACGGAGGCCCTCTCGCCGGTCGGCATCGTCGGATACGGGCTCTACCTCCCCGATAAGTGGATGACGGCCGAGGCGGTCGCGGAGGCGACGGAAGGCCGATGGTCCGCACAGGCCATTCGCGACAAGCTCGGCTTTCATCGAAAGCCCGTACCGGGACCGGAGGACGGGACTCAGGAGATGGCGGTGAGAGCCGCCCTCGACTGCCTCGAGCGCTGCGACTACGACCCCACACGCATCGACCTCATCGTCTGCGTGGGCGAGGAGCACAAAGAGTATCCCCTCACTACGAGCGGGATCTACGTTCAAGAGAAGATCGGCGCGACGCGTGCCTGGGCGATCGACGTTCAGCAGCGCTGCAACTCAACTGTCGCCGCACTCAAACTGGGAAAGTCCGTCATCCAGGCCGACGATGAGGTGAACTCAATCCTGATCGTGGGCGGGTATCGCAACGGCGATCTCATCGACTATCGCGACGCCCCCGCTTCTTTCATGTTCAACCTGGGGGCGGGTGCCGGGGCCTTCCTCATCGAAGGCGGACGAGAAGAGAACCTGCTCCTGGGCGCTCACATCGTCACCGATGGTTCGATGGCTCGCGATACCGGCGTACGCTACGGCGGCACCGTGCAACCTATCGAGAGCCTCCCTGAGGAGGTCCTTACGGAGCTTCAGAAACGAGGGAATCAATCTCTGACGGTCTTCGACCCCGACCATATGAAGAGCCGGCTGGAAGAGGTCTCGATGCGGAACTGGCTCCTCTGCCTCGACCGCGCCCTCGAAAAGTCGGGCGCTACTCGGAGCGACATCGGCTATCTGAACCTTCTGCATTTCAAGCGTTCCATGCATCACGCCCTCCTGGGCGAACTCGGACTGACCGACGAGCAAAGCGTGTATCTCGAGGACTACGGTCACCTCGGTCACGTGGACCAGATGCTGAGCCTCGACCTGGGACTTGCCCAAGGCCGCGTTCGAGCGGGCGAGCTGATGGTCATGCTCTCGGCTGGAATCGGGTATGTCTGGGGGGCTCAGGTCGTGCGTTGGGGCTGACCGTGCTATCAGGCTACGTGTGAGGGACCGGATCTCGGAAGCCGAGATACTCGGCGCCCTCGACGTCGGCGTGATGGCTTGTCGAGCCGACGGTCGACTCCGCTACGCAAACGCAGCTGTCTTCGAACTGTGCGGCGTGACCCTCGAAGAACTCGAAGGAAAGACCTCCGAGGAATTCGGCTGGGATGTCATCGACCCGGACGGACATCCCATCCCGTACGAAGACCTGGCCACGAACCGCGCCCTACGCACCCGGGCGCCCGTAAAAAACCTCGTGCTCGGCGTCCTCCGCCCTCATTCCCGGGAGCGGGTCTGGCTCCTGGCCAACGCCATTCCTCAGTTCGATGAGCACGGCGAACTCAGCGGGGTGGTGACGAGTCTCTCGGACATTAGCAGCCGGCGGGCTCTGGAAGACGTCCTGACGGAGAGCAACGCGCGCCTCGACCGACGGGTCGCCGAGCGGACGGCTGAGCTCGAACAGACCGTCTCTGCCCTCCGCGACGAGATTCGGTGGCGAGAGGAGGCCCAGGCCGAGCTGGCCCAGCGCCAAGCCCTCCACGGCTCGGTGGTTCGAGCCATGGCCGAAGGGGTCATCGTCCACGACGCGCGAGGACGCGTGGTCGATGCCAACCCTGCCGCGTCGCACATCCTCGGCCTCGGTCGCGATGAGATCTTCGGGCTCCGCCCTCCTCCCCAAGGTTGGTCGATTCTCGACGCCCAGGGCACCCCTGTCTCTCTGGACGGCCTGCCCTCCCGGATCGTCCTAAGGACCGGCGAAGCCGTGCGCAACGCCGACCTCACGGTCCGTCGCCCCGACGGCTCCATCCGAGGGCTGACCGTAAACTGCGAGCCACGCCGAGAGCGTGAAGGTCTCGGCGGGTTGGTCCTGACGTTCTCCGATATCACCGAGCGTCGCGAGGCCGAGCAGCAGCTCGAACAGAGCCTCTATCGCCTCCAAATGCTGCTCACGGCCCTCCCCGGGGTCGTGATCTTCATGGCCGAGGTCCCGTTTTTCGGGAGCGCACGAGTGACCTATCTCAGCGCCGGAGCGGAAGGTTTGCTGGGCATCCCCAGCGACCCCGGAGACGTACCGATCGAGACTTTCCTCGATCGCATCCATCCCGACGACTGGCCCAAGCTCGTGGAGAACGGGCAGGCCCCCCGCTCGGAGCCCGAGGCTATCGACACACTCGGTGATTTCGTTCTCGAGGTCAGACTTCGCCCGCGACCGGAGGCACCGTGGCGGTGGGCGAGCGTGCGAGCGCGTCCAAAGATGGGACGGACGAGCGTCACATGGACGGGCACCGTCGTCGACATCGACGAACAGCTCCGCGTTGCAGAGGGCCTACGCCAGACCCAGAAGATGGAAGCGATCGGGGTTCTTGCCGCCGGCGTCGCCCATAACTTCAACAACATGCTCGCTGCCATCATCCCCAACGTGGAGCAGGCCCACTCGCTCGTCGATTCCGACCTTCGGCCGTATCTCGAGGACGCTGTCCAAGCCGCTCACACCGCCAAGGAGCTCGTCCGGCAGCTTCTGGTCGTCGCTCGTCGAGATCCGACCCCAGAGCACGTCTCCGTAAATCTCGTGCCGCTCCTCACCGGCGTCGTACAACTCTGCCGACGAAGCTTCAGGCCCGACGTAAGGATCCAACTCGATCTGCAAGTCTCCGAGGCGTGGGTTTCGGCCAGCCCAAGTCACCTCAACCAGGTGTTCATAAACCTGTGTACGAACGCACGAGACGCCATGTTCTCCCGCGCGGACGCGATACTCACCATACGCCTGCAACCCGTCGTACCGATGGGGTGGGAAGTGACCGTCGCGGACAACGGCGAGGGCATGCCGCCGGAGACCCTCCAGCGCCTCGGTGAGCCCTTCTTCACGACCAAAGGGCCTGATCGCGGGACGGGATTAGGTGTGGCCACGGCCTTTGGCATTGTCGAGGACCACAGTGGGGAACTCATGTATGAGTCCACCCCTGGCCTGGGCACTACGGCCATCGTCCGACTCCCCGCGCTGGAGACCAGCCAGGTCTTGCCTCATCCGCCGAAGGGCATCTCAGTGGCGGATGCCGAGAGTCTGAGCGGACGCATCCTCGTCGTCGATGACGAGGAGCTGGTCCGGCGAGCCGTGAGACGGACGCTCGTCCGGGAGGGGCACGAGGTGCTCGAAGCAATGGACGGCCTCGAGGCGGTGGACGTGGTGACCGATGAGGGCTCGAGCCTCGACCTCGTTCTCCTCGATCTCGCCATGCCCGGACTCTCGGGTCGGGCCGTGCTGGCCGACGTAAAGACTCGGGAGCCCCTCTTGCCCGTTATTCTTATGACCGGCCTGATCGACGACGATGATCACTTGGGCGACGCGGACGCGGTGCTTCGGAAGCCGGTCGAGAGGCGGGAGCTTCTCGGCTTGGTGCGAGACCTCGTCGAGACGCGCCGCCGAGAGCGGATCTCGAACGCGGCGCCCTGACCTGTGACGTGCGGCTATCGCGCGGCGGCGTCCAGCACGAGCGCCTCAAGGGCCGCTGCGTTGGCGGGTTGGGATAGATCGCGATCCGTGAGGTTGATGACCCCGACGGGGCGGTTTTCGCCATCGAGGACCCAGACGTCCCGGTAGGTCACGCCCCACTGGGACCAAGCATCGACCCCCCCCGTGTCCTGGAGGAGCGGGAGGTCGCCGAGAGCGGCCATGCCACTCAACCCCGACTCAAAGCCGACCTGATTGACGGCCAGGAACTGAACCTGAACACCATCGTGGTCGATGCGTAGGCCCGCGAGTAGACTATCGAGGAGGCCAAACTGGCTCCGGCAGTAGCTTCAGGTCGCGTGGGTGAAGTACCAGCCGCTCACCGTTCGGAGGTGATCTCGCGGCGAAACCAGCTGACCCGCAGTAGGGGAAGTTGGATTGTCGTCGCGGAGTGCGAAGTCCGCCACCGCGGTGTCCGGTGCCACGCCCGGCATGTCTTCGCCGCAGGCGAGAAGGCAGGAGGCGACAACGCCCACCAGACCGAGGGTTGCGCGACGCATACGCGGACGGTGTCCGACTCCGGTCGCTGCCGTCAAGTCCGGGTGCTACCCTCGAGAGGTGCTCCCCGCCGCAACCCCGCTCCTGCTCTTGGCTGGCGTGCACCTGGACGGCTCCCTGCCCGATCCGATCGAGATTCTCCTCGTCACTCCCACCGGAGAGGGTGGACGAGTCAGCCGGTCCGAAACCATCCGCGCCCTGGAGGATCGACTGGCAGAGCACACCTTGCTGGAGCCCGTCCTCATCGATCCAACCGTCAATGAGGATTGTCGAGGACGTTTGGCTTGCATCGTCCGCAGCTTAGGACGTCGCGACGATCCGACCTCGAAGTGGCTTCTGGTGGTCACACACATCACCCTCGAGGGTGAGCCGGACCGAGTCTCTCTGACTCTCCTAGACCGGGTGAGGGCGGCCCGACAGGTCGGCCGTGCCGGGGCGGCCGAGGCCGAAGTCCGCGTCGACGAAGCCGCGGACCGGACCTCGCCGGTCCAGGTGCGGGATCTGGATGGCCTCCGGTCGCTCCTGGACCGTACCTTCCGCGTCGACTTCCGTTCGGCCTGGTCGGAGAGCGGGCACCTGCCCCCTCGAGGGAGCATTGTCATCTCGGGCGCTTCCAAAGGCGCGCTCATCGACCTGGACGGGCGTTCCCTTGGCACCGGCGACGGACAGGTGGTCGTCATCGACAGGGTGCGTCCGGGACGCCACCGCGTGCGGGTCACGGCCCCCGGCCACCCCGGGCTCGAACAGGAGGTCTCGGTGCCCTCGAACGGGGCTACCGAAGTCCTCGTGCCCTGGCCGCAGAGCAGCCATGCGCGCCTCCGAACCGGCTTGACGGTCGCGAGCGGGGTTCTCGCCGCGGCAGGAGTTGGGCTCCTCGTGACCGCGGCCGTGACCCGCGAGGACGTGCGCACCGCCTGCTTCGACGAGACGCCCGGATGCCGGGGGGGCTCGAGCTTCGTAGGATTCGGCTACGACCCTGACGCGCTTCAAGCCTCGGAGGTCGACGACGGCGGAATGGGCTGGGTCCCCATCGGGGCCGCGTTGAGTGGGGCTGGTCTCGCGCTCGCGGTGGGCACCCTGCTCGAGGAGGAGGAGCGCCCTCCCTGGTGGTCGATGCTCGGCGCGGTGGTGGTCGGCGGCGCCGCATTCGGGCTTGCCGTGGGTCTCGATCAGGCGCGAACCCCTTGAGGGTCCCGAAGGGCTCAGGCTTCCTGGCGCTTCAGACTGAGGTAGAGCCGCTTGAGGTCCTCGTTGACGACCAAGAAGTCAGCGGCGCCCGCCTCCTTCTCGAGCTGTTGCTCGAGCTGCGGGACCACGCTGGAGTCCCCAAACTTCCAGTACGAGTAGATCGCCGCGGCCCGCGCCTTACGCTTCCTATCTCGTAGCCCCTTCGCGAGAATCTTCTGCGCCTCGGGTCCCTGGATGCGTCCCAGCTCCCAGTAAGCTTTCTCACGAACGAGAGCGTTGTCGCTTTCCGCTTTCTTGGCCCAGCAGGGCACGTCGTCTTTGCACTCTCCTACGAGTTGGGCCGCGGCGAAGCGGTCCTCGAAGTACTTCTTGAGCTCGGCATTTTCCTCCCCGTCGAAGGCTTTCTTGAGGGCCTCGAGGTTGTCGGCATCGACCAGGTGAGTGGCCATGTCTGCGGCCGCTTTCTGAGCGCGCGCTCGTGAGAGGAGATCACCTTCGCAGGCAGACTTTCCGATTCCCTCCTTTACGCATCGTTTGACGAAATCGGAAGCGGTGGTGGCGCCGATCATCTGAGGGACGGGCTGGCGATCTCCGATCTTGTTCAGCGACTCCATCACTCGCTCTCGCAAGGAAGCATCGATGGTGCCCATGTTCTTCATGAGCGCCGGGACGGCCCGGGGGTCGTTCAGCGAACCGAGCGCAAACGCAACCTCACGAATCACGATGGGATCATTCTTCTTGATGGCCTTTTCGTACTGGTCGATGAGAGGCTCGACAGCCGCCTTGTCGCGAAGATCGCCGAGGACCACGGCGCACTTGGCGATGACGGCTGAGTCTTTCGCGCCCCCCGACTGCTCGAAGACGGCATTCACCGCTTCGTTCTTCATGGCCATCGTTTCGAGCAGCTCATCCACGGCCTCCGGCCCCACTTGGAAGAGCGCGAAAGAGGCTTCCTTGTAGAAAGATACCCCCTGAAACTCGATGAACATCATCTGCACCAGGGCGTCGATGGCAGACGGGTCACCGATGTCTCCGAGGGCGACCACCGCATTCTTCCGCATGAACTTATTCTCGTGCTCGAGGGCCATCTTGGTGAGGGGCTCGACCGCATCCGGGGAGCGGATCTTTCCCAACGAACGCATGGCCCAAAGAGCCACGTTATTGTCGCGGGTCCGCTCCATGAGCTGAACCAGCTTGGGTACAGCTCGGGCGTCGCCGATGCTCCCCAAGGCTTCGGCGATCTCTTCGTTCGAGCGATTGCCCATCTTGTCTTTGGGGTCGCCGCTCGTCCCCACCGAGAAGTCGATGGCGGCGAGCAATCCCTCTACGGCGTCCTTCGATGCGATCTTACCCAGGGCTTTGGCCGCCTCGCTCCGATGGTTGTCGTCGTGAACTCCCGACTCCGGGGCGGAGACGATGGCGAGCAGCCCCGGCACGGCTGCCTCAATCTTCTCGTCGCCAGCCTCATCGACCGCGTGCGCGCAGGCCTTCCGCTTAGAGTCCATCTGCTTGAGCTGGAAGGCGGCCGCGCAGGCGGCCGCGTTCTGATTCAAGAGCTCGGCGCACTTCGCCGCGTCGTCGCCGCAGTCCGAGATCCCGCTGCAGGCGCCGAGTCCGAGACCGGCGGACGCGAGCGCGGCGCCCACCACGATGCGGAGGATCGAGGTCGTTGCTCTGTGTGCCATGTGGGCGACAGAACCACGGGTCGGGCGCGGCCGCAACGCGGCTACCTAAGGGCTGTTCTCAGGCCCTGCGCTTTTGGAAAGACCACGTTTGCCACCGGGTGAAGCGGTGCTAGCGTCCGCGCCGGCCGCTGGGCCGGGGAGTGAGGTAGCGTGAACGACATCAAGTCCGCCGACGGTTCCGCCGAGGCGAGTTCGACCGAGAGCATCAGTCGCTATCGGTCATCATTGGAGTGGGAATCGAAGTTCTTCCGAGACACCGCCGCCCTCGTGGAGACGACCTCTGACGCGATGGGTCTAGACCCCAACATCAGGGAGCGTCTGCTCACCCCTCAGCGCGCCTTGATCGTCAGTTGTCCGGTGCGCATGGACGATGGCTCGGTGCGCAACATGATCGGCTACCGCGTCCAACACAACAACGCTCGCGGTCCGTTCAAGGGCGGTATCCGCTACCACGAAGAAGTCAACCTCGGCGAAGTCTCAGCCCTGGCCATGCTCATGAGCTTCAAGTGTGGCGTCGCCGGCATCCCTCTGGGCGGAGCTAAGGGAGGGATTCGCGTGGACCCGCGGACGTTGTCCCGGCAGGAAAAACAGCGCCTCACCCGACGCTACACCACCGAGATATACGACTTCATCGGACCCGAGTCCGACATCCCCGCTCCGGACATGGGCACCGACGCCCAAACCATGGCCTGGCTGATGGATACCTACTCCGAGATGAAGGGCCATGCGGCGCTGTCCGTGGTGACCGGCAAGCCCCTGAATCTGGGCGGCTCGAAGGGTCGTACGGAGGCAACGGGCTTCGGTGTGGCGTACTGCGTCGCCGCGGCCGCGGAGCACTTGGGCCTGTCGCTCGAGGGCAAGCGGGTGGTGATTCAAGGCTTCGGCAATGTCGGCAGCTACGCCGCGCGGAAGTTCGCGAGCATGGGTATGAAAATCATCGGGGTCTCAGACGTAAGCGGCGCGATCTACAACCCCGACGGTCTGGATGTGAACCACGTCCTCAAGTACGTGGGCATTCGCGGCGTGGTCCAGGGCTACCCACGCGCGGAAGCCATCAGCAACACCGAACTCCTGACCCTCGACTGTGACGTGCTCGTCCCCGCGGCCCTTGGCGGCGTCATCGACGCCGACATCGCCCGTAGACTCCGTTGTCGAATCCTCGCGGAGGGCGCCAATGGCCCGGTGACCGCCGAGGGGAACGAGGTTCTGGTAGCTCGCGAGGACGAGATCTTCGTCGTTCCCGACGTCCTGGCCAATGCCGGGGGCGTGATCGTGTCCTACTTCGAGTGGGTCCAGGGCCTTCAGTCCTTCTTCTGGAACCTCGAGGAGATCAACGATCGCCTCTTCCGCATTCTCCAAGAGGCCTTCGATGAGTGCATCAACTTTAAATCGAAGTTCCAGACGGACATGCGCTCGGCCACCCTCATGCTCGGCATTCACCGCGTAAGCGAGTCGATGCTCATGCGGGGTCTGTTCCCTTAGCGTCGACCTCCAGCGGAACATTGCGTCAGGATCGCGCGGAGGGCATCATGAGTGCGTGCTCCACCGACTTTGTCGCCCACGTTCGCGTTCGGTCCCCCCATCGCAAGGCGTGGTCCGCGTCGGCTTAGTCTTCGGGCTCATGCTCGCGATTCGGACCCCCGCTCTCGCTCAGGACGAGGAGACGTCGCCCGACATCGAGCTCGGCTCGAGTCGCATCGGGGGTCCGGGACTCACCGAGCGGGAGCGTCGAGTCGTCGATGCGTGGGACGAGCCCGAGGAGTACCTCACCGAAGAGACCCTGCCCGACCTCGGCAGCAAGAAGCGGATACCCAGCCTCCACATCCTGGCCGAACGATACTTTGGCGGACAGCAGTGGCAGGAAGCCTGCCGCTTCTACCAGATGGTTCTCGACGAAGCCGGCGAGGAGGGTCTCGACGGAAAGGAAGGCGGCCGGCGTCGCGCGGCTCGCTCCTTTTTCGAGTGCGCTGAGTCCGCTTTCGCTGCGAGCCGGTTCGACGAGGTGGAGACCTTCCTGAAGAAGGCCGAGGGACTCGGTCTCACGTCAGGTCGACACGCGTTTCTTCGACGCAAGGTCGTGAAGGAGAAGTTTCGAAAGAAACTCATCAACGGCGATCTCGAGGGCGCCCATCGTCTGTACGAGCAGTACCAGTCGATGGGCGAAAAGGACGAGGACGAGCGCATCTGGTTCGGGGAGCAGCTTGCTGACCAGGCCGAGGCCGCGAAGCGAGACCGCGACAACATCACTTTCAAAGAGATCATGACCAAGCTGGACACGATCGCCCCTCTCAACACGAAGTATCGCGCGATGAAGACGGAGCTCTCGGGAGATGCCGCCCTCTTCAAGAACATAGCTCTCGTGGTGGGCGCAGCCGTGGCCTTCGTGGTGCTCCTCTCTTTCCTCTCTCAGTGGCGCGCACGGGCCCGGGTCGGCGCCGCAGGTCGGCGCAGCAAGAACCCTTACCTCGACGACGACGATCTTTGAATTGACCCGCGGTAGCCCCATTCGGCGCGCGTTCCTCAGCCTCACGGTCGGGGCCGCCGTGTGCTTGGCCATAAGCCAGCCTCTGGCCTTCGACATCGTCGATCACGGAAGTCCGTGGAGTACGCGTCGGGCGATGCGACCCCACACGCGCTACATCATCCTCCACACCACGGAGGGCGCCGAGCGGGGAAGTCTCGAGAAGCTCTCTCGCAACGGCGAAGCCCATTACCTGGTGGGCCGAAACGGACGGGTGTACCGCATCATCGACAAGAACCGTATCGCTGCTCACGCCGGTCGGAGTATGTGGGAAGGTCGCCAGAACCTGGACGGCTGGTCGATCGGCGTCGAGGTGTACGGGTACCACGATCGCCCCCTCAAACCGGCCCAGATCAAAGCCCTGCGCGAGCTCCTGCGTCAGCTCCAGTCGATGTACAACATCCCCGACTCTCGGGTCCTGACCCACTCGATGGTGGCGTACGGCTCCCCTAATCGCTGGCACCGGCGGCGTCACCGCGGCCGGAGACGTTGCGCTATGCAGCTCGCCGACCCCGAGCTAAGGCGACAACTCGGACTGCGAGACCGTCCGCACCGTGATCCAGACGTTCGAGCGGGCCGGCTCATCGTAGCCGATCGCGACCTCCATGCCTTTCTCTTTCCCAAGGGCTCGCGTTCGCGCCGCAAGCGGGCCGCAGTGCTTCAGCGGAGCCGTCATCCGGATGCGCTTCGCGTCGCCCCCGGCCGGTCGCCCTGGGACATCGCTAAGGAGCGCTACGCCTCGCCCACGGTTCGGTACCACTTTCCCGACGGACGGGTGCTTCGCGGGGATGAGGTCGCCGATTGGCTGCGGATACCCGTCGGCACTCGCCTCGAGCTGGATGGCCAGAAGACCGCGCCGTCTCTAGCGCCCGAGCTTGAGAGAGCCCCCGTCGTCACTCGGGGCTTGCGTGAGCGTCTCGACGGCTTCGCGGTCTTGGGCATCGACGGGGACACGCCTGCCGACGTCGCCGGCGAAGAGGTCGCGGCGACGAACACGATCTACTTTTTCCCCGACGGCCTCATCATCACAGGAGCCGAGCTGGCCCGCGGAAAGTACGCCTTTCTTCTGAAACGGGCCCCCGAAGGCACTCGGATCCTCGTCGGGTACGCGTACGGGGGCTACGTGAAGCCCCACCGGCGTCCATCCGAGATCTGCCGAAGCTGCTGGAACTACCCCTCGACCTTCTACCGGCTTCCCAACGGTCGCATCGTGCCGGGTGATGTCGTGGACCCAGACCGGATCCCCTCCGGAACGCTGGTGTTCTTCCGGAGCTGAGGCGTAATTCGACGGCTCGATCCAACCTGCGAGTTGGAGTATGGCCTGCCCATGCGAAGCCCCACGCCCCTACTCCTGCTTTTGGTCACCGCCTGCGCAAGCGCCGGGCTCAAGCGCATCGACGATGCGAGCCTCGCCGAGATCTCGACCGAGCAAAAGACGGACCTCGATCGACGCGCCGCCACCCACGAGGAGGCGAAAATCGCGCTCGAGGAAGCGGAGCGAGCCCTGGCGGAAGCCAACCTGGTGCTCGACGAGCAGAAATACCTAAGGGACCGCGTGGAGGACAACGCAAGCGCCAACGAGGACCTTCGCAAGCAGGCGACGTCCCTAAGTCTGGACGTACGGGTCCGCGACTACGAAGCTCAGTCCTCAAATCTCAAACTTCGACTGGAGGAGGCCAACCGCCACCTTCAGCTCGCCCGCGCTCGCCGAGACTATGCGTCCGCGCAGGTCCAACTGCGCACTGCCGAAATTCAGCTGGCAGACGCGGCCTGGGAAGAAGCGAAGGCTTCGACGCTCGCTGCGTCTCGGCCCGAGAATCCCTCCGCGGTCAATCTCTCGGACTTCAAGAGTCAGGTCGCGGGCGCCCATGAGGACGTGGCTTCGGCTCAAGAGCGCTCCGCCAAGGCGTGGAAGAAGGTCGAGGACCGACGCAAGAAGCACGAGGTTGCAGTGGCGCAGCTGCCCACGACCACCGAGGCCGAGCGTCGAGCCATTCTCGCCGAACGCGACAAGGACCAGCTCGAAGGGCGGGTTCAGCGACTCGAGAAACGCATACGAGATCTCGAACGCGAAAACGCAGGCCTCATGACCCGCGTTACGACCGCCGTCACCAAGACCTCGACGACCGCCTTCCGCTAAAAAGTACGGAGCGGGTTGAGCACTGCCTTGCAGTCAGGCTCCGAGAGGTCATCCTCCTCCCGCCGTCGCACCACCAGACGCTCCGCACTCGACGCCTCCGAGGGCCCTTCGGTGCTCTAGGACGACGGCGTCCGGCCGGACTGAAAGTCGAGGAGGGCGTGGCAGAAAGCCTGCGGGGCTTCCCACGGAACCATATGGCCAGTGCCCGGGATCTCTAGGCGCACGGCTCCCTGAATCTGCGCCTCGAGATAGATCTGAAACTTGGTTGGGGTCATGACGTCGGCGTCTCCGTGGAGGACCAGGGCGCGCGCCTCGAGTTTCGGAAGGCGCGTCCGGACATCGAAGCCGTCGCAGGCACGCCAGTCCGCCCACGCCGAGGACGGTGGGGTTTGGGCCGAGGCCAAGTGATAGGCGGAGACCACTGCGGGTGGGGTCGACGCCGCGAACGCCGCGTCCATCGGCAGGGGCTCCGTAGCTGCTTCGGCCGCGGCCAGAAGGGACGGCGCCACCCGCAGCTTCGCCCCCGTGGCCACGAGCACCAATCCCGAGAGCTCAAAGCCGGACAGCGCCACCTCGAGCGCCACCGCCCCCCCGTAGGAATGGCCGACGAGGACCGGTCCTGTCTCGAGGTTGAGGGCCGTGATCACCTCCACCAACCACTTCGCCGCTTCCGCCGCCGTCGCGGCCGCCGGCGCCGCGCTCCCGGGTCGTCCAGGAAGAGATATGGCCACCCTCGGGGCCGGCGCCAGGACGTCCCAAAGCGGAGCCCAGGTGTCCCGGTGTCCGGCCGCTCCGTGCACGAGGACCAGCGGAGCCCCCTCGCCGCGGGCCCTCCAGACCTCGACCGGTCGACCGCGGACTTGAACCTCGTAGGATTCGAGAACCCCGTCCATCCTCGCTCCTCTACCAGGTTAGTCGCCGAAGCGGTGGGTGTAGCCGATCTGAGCCGTGAAAGGCCGACCGGGACGGGCGCCGAAGGGACGCCGCGAGGCCACGTAGGTCTGGTCGAAGAGGTTGTCGATCCGAAGGTAGATGCGGTTCTGATCGGTCACGTCGACCTGCAAACTCGCATCCACGACGTGCTGTGCATCCGTGAAGTCATCTCGCTCCAGGACCTTGGGAATCCGGGTCTGTCGAAGATCACCTACGTCCCCCTGCGAGGCGAAGTCTCGCATGCGATCGACGAAGGTATAGGAGAGGGTCACGGAGGCCAGGACCGGTCCGAGAGGCGCACTTACTCTCGCGGAGAGGTTCCCTTGATGCTCGGGTACGTAAGGCAGACGATCGCCCTCGAGGACCTCCTGAAACTGAGGATTGCCGGCACTGAACGCGGTCCGAAACTCGGAGAGAGTAAGAGTGTAGCGCGCGTCGAGGGACAATATCGTCTGCGCAGGCAGGGAGAACTCGTGATGGCCCAAAGCCTCCAGGCCGTAGACCCAAACGCTCCCTCCATTGAACTGCCGACCTTGCTCCGAATCCTCACACCCCTGACTGAACGAACAGGTCACGAGGAGGTTCGCGTAGTCATTAAAGAAGCCAAGTATCTCCCCGGAGCTACGCCCCGCTTGAAAGCGGGCTCCGGCTTCGAAGTTCCAACTCAGCTCCGGCTCCACCGCATCGGAGTTACCGGGCCCCACCGGACTGAACCCGCGATGGGCACCGGCGAGAAGACCGACCGCCTCAAAGAGCTGATAGTAGATCCCAATCCCGGGAACCACCACCGTCTGGGTGCGCTCTCGCACCACGTCCGAGCTCGTCGGATCATTGGCGACCGACCGCTGCTGACTGCGGGTCGAGATGACCTCGATTCGACCGCCTGGCGACACCCGTAGGCGCTCGAAGAGGCGAATCTCATCCTGAGCGTAGGCCGAAAATGCCAGTGCTTCGTCCCGATTGAACAGGGTCGTCTCCCGATCGAAGCTGGTCCTCACGAGGTCACCACGCAGGTCTCCTGAGGTTGCCATCTCGAAGATGTCCTCGGTGTGGTCACGAGCCACCTCATCGTAGTGAAGTCGCGCGCCAAAACGGATATCCTGTCCGAATCGATCCCCGTGGTCCAACTTCCAACGACCATCGAGCTGCACCCCCTGGCTCACGAAGGTTCGGTCATTGGTCCCGATGCGGAGCAGACCTGGGGCGGCTGGAGAAGTCACCTCACCGGCCTCGTTCGAGGACCGCTCGCCTCGGAGCACGCCGAGCAGGAGCTCGTTCTCTGCATCTAGTACCTGATTGACATCACCGCCGTCTCCGAAACGATTGAGCTTGAACCAAGCTCGAGTGAAGTCGTGTCGATATGCGGTGAGACGGGCCTCGAAGCTATCTCCGAGCCAGAGACCGTAGCTGGCTTCGATCTGGGTTCGCTCCCATTCCATCCGCGCTAGCCGAGAAGCCGCGTAGCGCCGAAAGGGCGTGGCGTCGAAGTCCGCCTGGCTCAGGCCGAGATAGGTCTCGTTGGAGAGCTCGTCGGCCCAGCCCGCCTTGACGTCGAGCCGATGATAAACATCGCTTGCGGGGTCGGTACCGATGCGAGCCTTCGCCATGACCTCGCTCTTCTCGAATCCGGTGTTGCCGCCTCCATCGAGCTCCTTGAATCCGGAGCTGACCAATCGGACCCCCTCTACGAGAAAACCGACGTGATCATTGCCCCAACCGTACCGCAGGTGCCCTTTCAAGTATCCGAACTGCCCAGCGGCGAGGTCCGCCAAGCCTTCGTGACCATCCTCGGGGATGTTCGCGGTCAGAAAGTTCACGGCTCCTCCTACCGTGAACGGTCCCGTCCGCACCGCCGCCGGTCCCTTGAAGACCTCGAACCCCACCATCCGCGTGGCCAGCGGCGTGAAGTAAGCCGCGGGCGCGGCGTAGGGGGCGGGTCCGAGCAGGATACCGTCCTCGAGCAGGACAACCCGTTGACTTCGGTCCGAATTAGCTCCCCGAATGCCGATGTTGGGCCGAAGCCCAAAGCCGTCCTCGTCGCGGACGTAGACCCCGGGAACCCGACTGAGAACCCGCTGGACGTCGTCGTACTCGAATCGCTCGAGCTCGGCTTCGTCGACGAGATGAGCGGACCCGGCGGCGCGGGCCAAAGCGGACGCACCTCCCGTCACGAAGATAACCTCCGTGTCGCGTGAGCTGTAGTCCCCAGACGGGGTTGCGGTCGAAGAGTCGACTTGGGCTCGAGCTTCCCGTGGAGCGAGCGCGATGAGCAGGAGGAGGTAGTGAACTTTCATCGAAGCCATCCGAAGGAGGCGGGCGGAGGGTTTTGGGGTCCGGGAAGGAGCCAGCGATTCAGACTCGTCCCTCCACCGACGGTGCGGAGATCGACCTCGGGATCGACCAACGGGATGGGAGGGCGCCCGTTCAGAGATACCCAAACGTCCGCCCCCACGTGCTCAACCTTCCCGTAGCCGCGGCGCTCCAGATCCCAAGCGACGTGCTGACCGAGTTGGAGGATGAGATCGGGCTGACCGGAGATATCGCTGAACTGACGCCAAGTGAGATAGTCTAAGGCGGACACTTCGATCGGTCGGGTTCGCCCCGCGACTCGGACTCGATAGGTGACCGACCCGTTTTTTTCACGCACCATCACCTTCCAGGCGAAACGCATCCCTCTCTCGTTCCAGAGGACGTCCCCGGGCAGAACGTAGTGGCGGAGCGGCAGTGCCACTTGCACAATGACATAGACGGCGAGAACCGCCGCTAGCCAGGCGGGCAGCCTCCGCGACCCGCCCGACCGGTCGGGCACGCGAGGGCTAGGCCAAAGGCGGCCGAGCAGAGAGCGCGGCCATGACGGCTCGAAGAACACCGTCGTAGCCACGGCCATGATCACTGGGAACATCCCGATCTCGAAAAAGGCGGCGGTCATGCCGTGGAAGACGAGGACGACCGCGTAGGCCCACACTCGAGTGCGGGAGATGAGCAGAAACGCCCAGATCGTGGCGTCGTAGAGAAAGCCCAGCCACGACAGAAGGAGCCCGAAGCCGGGAGCATCGAGCATAGGCCCCAGCACCGGCAGATCCGTGCGTGCTCGCATCCAGAGCGTTAGCGGCTGGCCGTGCAGGAGCCAGTCCGGATGCGCTTTGGCCAGAGCCGCGAAGATGTAGACGATCGCTACCTGGAATCGGAGGAGGTAGGTTGCCCAGGCCGGGAAGCTCTCGCGGCGAAGCTCGGGACGGCGCCAAGCGTCCATCGAGAGCATGCCCTCGAGCGGAAGAAACGTCAGAATCCCCGCGAGGATGAGGACGAGATAATAGTGGTTGAGATAGAGCGATACGTCTAACAGCTGAAGATAGAGAAAGCAGAAGAAGAAGACGATCGTTGCCCACCGATAGTAGAGGCCTATCGCGATGGCCACGGCGGCCAGCGTGGCCACCGCGTAGACGGCATAGAGACCGCTGGGCCCAATCACCGCGACCCACTCAAGTCCCGGGTACTTGAAGAAGAAGGTAGGCTCGACGAGGACCTTCTCGATCCAGCCTTTGGCCACGAAGCGCGTGAGCCCGAACGCCATCATCGCGCCGAAGGCGATGCGAAAGGCCACTAAAGCCGAGAGGTCGCGTGGGGCACAGAGCGCCGCCAGAAGCGCCCGGCCCCGCTGGGCAAAGGGCTGGTTCGGTTCCATCCGAGATCCGCCGCGCGTCGCTGCTGCCGAGGACCGATCAGCCCGACCGCCCAACGTGGGTATTGCGGCTGGTTTTGCGAGTCAATCGCAACTTCACTTCGGACGAAAACGGGGAGAGGAAGCCACGTGTTGCGGGCCCATCGGCCCGCGACACGTGCGGATTGAGAAGCCCTTAAGGCTTCCTGGGGCCGCCCAACCTCGGTTGGAGAGATCCGGCGAAAGGACGCCGACCGAGGTCAGAACTCGGCGTCGAGGGCAAAGTCGCCCTCAACCGCAACCTGGTAGGCCGACACGCGGCGCTCAAAGAAGTTCGCGAGCTCCTGAACGTTCTGTAGCTCCATGAAGTCGAGGGGGTTGTCGACGTTGTAGATCGTATTGAGGCCGAGATTGGACAGGCGCTGATCTGCTACGAACTCGAGGTACCGCCGCATATCCTCGCGGGTGAGTCCGGGCACGCCATGAAGGAGCAAGTCGTCCGCGAACTGCATCTCACACTCGATCGCCTCGGCGAGCATCGCATGGACCTGCGACACCATCTCCTCATCGAGGAGATCCGGCTCCTCTTTGCGCACGATAGAGACCACCTCGAACGCGAAGTTCATGTGGCAGGACTCGTCCCGGAAAACCCAGTTTGTTCCCGACGCGAGACCGTTGAGTAGCCCCTTGTTTCGGAGGAAGTAGACGTAGGCAAAAGCCGCAAAGAAGAAAAGGCCCTCGATGCACGAGGCGAAGCAGATCAGGTTCAGCAAGAAGCGACGACGGTCTTCCTTCGTCTCGAGGGTGTCGAGGTCCTGAATGGAGCCCATCCATTTGAAGCAAAACTCTGCCTTTCGGCGTATCGAAGGAATGTTCTCAATCGCCTTGAAGGCGTCCGCGCGCTCCTCGGGATCGGGGATGTAGGTATCCAGCAGCGTCAGATAAAACTGAACGTGTAGAGCCTCCTCGAAGAGCTGGCGGGACAGATACATCCGGGCCTCGGGAGCATTGATGTGCTTGTAGAGGTTGAGCACCAGATTGTTCGCGACGATAGAGTCGCCGGTGGCAAAGAAAGCCACGAGACGACTGATCAGGTGCTGCTCCGCGGAGGAGAGACGGTGCTTTAGATCGACGAGATCGTCCGAGAAATCGACCTCCTCCACCGTCCAGGTGTTCTTGATGGCGTCACGGTAGAGCTCGTAGAGCTCTGGATAGCGCATGGGGCGCAGCGTCAGGTCGAGACCGGGGTCGAGAAGCATGATAATTTTTCCTTTACTGGCAGGCTTCGCAAGCCTCGGGGTTTTCGAGTGAGCACGCGAGCTGCTCGGCCTCGGTGAACGTCTTCGTCGACGCCTCCTTGGCCGCACCGCCCTTTGCGGTTTGGCGGATCCGGGTGGCTGGCCGTGACCGCAGATAGTAGGTCGTCTTGAGGCCCCGCTTCCATGCATACATGTACATCGAGGACAGTTTCCCAATGGTGGGCGTCTCCATGAAGAGATTGAGCGACTGGCTCTGATCAATGAACGGCGACCGATCCGCGGCGAGGTCGACAAGGACTCGCTGCGGAAGTTCCCATGCCGTGCGATAGAGCTTTCGGAGGTCTTCAGGTATCTCCTGAATGCCCTGAATAGAACCCTCAGCAGCCATGATGGCTCGCTTGATCTCCGGCGTCCAGAGCCCTCGCTCATCGAGGTCGCGCACCAGATAGCGGTTTATTTGCAGAAACTCTCCGCTCATGGTTTCGCGCTTGAACAGATTCGACACCTGAGGCTCGATGCACTCAAAACAGCCCGCGATGGAGGCGATGGTCGCGGTCGGAGCGATGGCGATGAGCAAGCTGTTTCGCAGCCCGTATCGAACCATGCGGTCTCGCAGCTCGTCCCACTTCGCAGAGGTCGACGCCGGCGGCTCGACGCCCCACAGCTCGAACTGGAAGACCCCTTTGGCGGCGCGCGTACGGTGAAAGGTCTCATGCGGCCCGTACACTTCGGCCAGCCGGCACGAAGTATCCAGGGCTGCATAGTAGATCTCGGCTTGGATGCGCCGAGAGATCTCCGCTGCGCGTGGACTATCGAAGGCGAGCCCAAGTCGAAAGAACACGTCCTGGAGGCCCATCATCCCGAGACCGACCGGGCGCCAGCGACGATTCGAGTTCGCGGCAGCTTCGGTGGGGTAATAGTTGATGTCGATGACCCGATCCAAGAACTTGACGGCGGTTCGAACGGTCTTGCCCAGGCGCTCGTAGTCGATGTCACCCTTTTCAGCGTCAACGAACTTCCCCACGTTGACCGAACCAAGGTTGCACACCGCCGTCTCGTCTTGCGAGGTCACCTCCACGATCTCGGTACATAGGTTGGAAGAATGAACGACCATCCCAGGCTCACCGGTCTGGTTGCTCTTGGTGTTGCAGGAGTCCTTAAAGGTGATCCAGCCGTTCCCGGTCTGAGCCAGCGTGCGCATCATGCGCTGATAGAGATCCCGCGCCGGCATCTGCTGCTCGTACAGACCCTTGTCTTCTGCCTCTTCGTACGCGCGTTCAAACGCCTCGCCGTAGAGATCGGTGAGGTGAGGGCACTTCTTGGGATCGAAGAAGGACCACAGACCACCCGCCTCGACCCTCTTCATGAACAGATCTGGAATCCAGTTCGCCAGATTGAGGTTGTGGGTCCGACGGGCCTCGTCCCCGGTGTTCTCCCGCAGCTCGAGGAAGGCGAGCATGTCGGGGTGCCAGGTCTCGAGGTAGACGCAGCAAGCTCCCTTTCGACGCCCACCCTGGTTCACCGCGGCCACGGAAGCATCGAGAGTCTTTAGAAAAGGAACGATCCCGCGCGACAGACCATTGGTTCCGCGAATGAGGGACCCTTCGGAGCGAACACGGTGATAGGCGAGGCCAATGCCTCCTGCGTATTTCGACAGCTTGGCCACATCCGTATAGCGACCATAGATCGCCTCAAGCTCGTCGGCAGGGGAGTCGAGGAGGTAGCAAGAGCTCATCTGGCTATGGGGGGTGCCGGAGTTGAACAGAGTCGGGGAGCTCGCCAAATACTCGAGTCGAGACATCATCCCGTACATCTCGAGAGCTTCGTCGACGTTCCGGGAGAGACCACACGCAACCCGCATGAGGAAATACTGAGGGCTCTCGATGTGCTCTCGAGACTCGGGATGTCGGAGGAGATAACGATCGAGCACCGTCTGATACCCGAAATACATGAATCGCTTGTCCGCCTGCCGGTCGATCGCGGCGTCAAGCATGTCTTGATGAGCATGCACGAAGCGCTTCACCGAATCATCGACGAGACCACAGGCGTGGCCGAGCTCGATGCTCTGGGAAAAGGACTCGATGCCGCGGCGCTCGAGATCGCGGTCCAGCGAGGCCGCGAGCAATCGAGCCGCAAGGTAGGCATAGTCGGGCTCGTCGGCGACCTGGGTGGCGGCGGTCTTGACGAGGAGCTTGTCGACCTCTGCGCGAGGCAGTCCTTGATGGAGGCCGGAGAAGACCTTTCCCGCCAGCCACGACGCATCCACCCGCTCCAAGCCCTCGGCCGCGACCTGAACTTCGGCCTCGAGATCCGCACGCGACAGTCGTACGACCTGCTCGAGCTCACCCCGACGGGGGAGCATACGAACGCTCACCACCCCACCCGGCTCACCCTCGGTGGCCTGGCCGCCGGGAACACGCAGCGTCCCCGCGGGCTCCGACGAGGCGTGCGTGGTCGAGGCGCCGTGCTCCTCGGAGGTGGTGGGATTCGTTCCCTGGGTCGTGCTCTCCATCCGTGTGTCCCTTTCTGGACGGGTTCCTCCTCCCTCGAGGTCGTCTTCCCGCCGCTGCCCGCTTTCCCCGTCAAGGGGCCCGCGATAGCTTCCCTTTCCCTTCACCTCGGACCTCGCGTTAGCGCGCCCTCGGCGTCAGAGCCACACAACATATAGGGGTCCATCAAGGTCGTCAATACAACGGGCGGGGTATCATGCCGAAGAGCGTCGATGTGGGTCTTTCGACCTCTAGACGCCCTCCCGCGGGCGCGGATCGCGCCACGAGCCCGACGGCGAATGGGGAGGGGTGAAGGCTTACGGTCGGATCTCCGCGGACGCGGACCCCACGATTCAGAGGCTCGCGAAGGCTTCCCGACTGAAGTTTCGCACGTTGGGGGAGGCACCGGAGTCGAGGACGAGGACGTCGTCCTCGATGCGGATGCCTCCATAGGGGCGAAGGGGATCGATTCGGTCCCACACGACAGACTCGCCGGCGGGGGAGGCGCGAAGCGGTTCGAGGAGCGCATCGATGAAGTACAAGCCTGGCTCGATAGTGAACACTTGTCCAGTTTCGATGTTCGCAGTATTTCTAAGCCAGGTATTCTCTTTGCGTGGCTGGGTTTTACGGCACCCGACGTCGTGGACCTGAACGCCGAGGCTATGTCCGAGGCCGTGTGGGAAAAACACGCGCGTCAACCCCTCGCCCACGGCCGCCTCCGCCGAGCAGGTCACGAGGCCGTGCTCGACGAGAAGGCCCCCGAGAAGATCGTGGGTTTCGTCGTGGAGCGCCTCGTAGTTCTTCCCAACCTCGATCCGGCGACACACCTCCTTTTGCAGTCGGTCCATCCCCTCAATGAGGACCTCGAACTCGGGAGCGCTACCGGGGGCCGCGTAGGTCCGGGTAATGTCCGCGGCGTATCCCCTCACCTGGGCCCCGGCGTCCACGAGGAGGCTCTGGGCCTCCGGCCGAACCCCGTAGTGATGATGATGGAGGACCGACGCGGCCTCTCCGAGGGCGACGATGCCCTGATAGGGAGCCTCGGCGTCGCTTTGCTCGATGGCCGCGAGGTACGTGAGGTGGAGCGCCAGCTCGTCTCTCCCCCCGGCCGCGAAAGCCTCTCGAATGGCGACATGTCCGCGCGCGGCGCGACGATTGGCTTGCGCGACGCACTCCACCTCGTACGGCGTCTTCTTCACTCGCGTGTCGTGGAGAGCCTCCACCAAAGTATGAGGGTTGATTCGGGCCTCGTCGAAACCGAGCTTGACACCGGAGGCGACCGTCTCGCCGATGAAAGCGGTCCCTGGCTTACGCGCAAAATCAGCGAGCCCCCCCAGGTCATCGACCATCTCCACATCGAGGGCTTGAGCCACGAGCTCAGCATGGGGGGCTTCGAGCCGCTCCCAGAAGTCGGTTCGCCGCCGGGCGCACAGCCGGGCCGTCCGCCCCTTCTCGATAACGAGCGCAGACCCGGGCCACGGCCAGGGAACCCAATGCGAGAAGGCGGGAACAGGGCTGAATGGAAACTCGCGGTCATCGAATCGCGAATGCAGAACCAGATCCCCGGCGTGAATCACCAGCCGCTCGTATCCCGCATGCTCGAGCGCCTTGGTCGTTCGATCGACGAGGGTAGTGACGTGGGCCGAGTAGAGAGCGCTCAACTCCTTCACTCCAACACGATCGTTCCCCACGATCGGGTGGTCAAGGTAGCCTCGGGTCGATGCCTCACGCCGTCCGCGCCCCCAACCCGCCTCGCCCCATCGCCGGAGGTGCACTCATCGTGCACCAAATCCCCTCTCTCGAAGACAACTTCATCTGGCTCGTGGTGTCCCCCGAGCGCAAGGAAGCCGCAGCCGTCGACGGTCCGGAGGCAGAACCAGTCCTCGCGGCGTGCAAGGACCTCGGCGTGCGCTTCACCACGATTCTCAACACCCACACCCATTGGGATCACGTCGGCATCAACGCGTCCCTCGGCGAGGCGATCGCCGAGCTGCGGGTGGTCGGCCCCGCTAAGGCGGCCGCGGACGTCCCGGGTATCAACGAGCCGGTCTCAGAGGGTGACCGCTTCGAGCTGTTCGGCGTCCCGGTCGAGGTCATGCTCACCGAGGGCCACATCGATGGCCATGTCAGCTATCGGGTCGAAGAGGCCCTCTTCTGCGGCGACACCCTCTTCGCGGGCGGATGCGGCTATCTCTTCGACGGACCTCCCGCGAAGATGCATGATAGCTTGCAGAGGCTCGCCGGCCTGCCGGAGGACACCCTCGTGTTCTGCGCTCACGAGTACACCCAGGACAACTTGCGCTTTGCGTGGTTCGTGGAGCCCGACAACGCCGCCCTGGCTGAGCGCATCCGCACGGACTGGGCCCGCCGAGGACGCGGCGAGGCCACCGTGCCCTCGACCATCGGACTGGAGCTCGCCACCAATCCTTTCATCCGCGCCGACCAACCCACCATCCGAGAGACCTTGGCTCGGGCCCTGCCCGACCGGAGCCTTGCCGCTCCCGTCGATTGCTTCGCGGCCGCCCGAGCCCTAAAGGATCGGAAGGATCATCGAGCTCTCACAGACGCCGACCTGCCTATCGCCTAGCCATATTGTTCGACGAGGGCCCCGTACACGGCGCGGAGCCCCATCGCCTCTCCGCCCGCCGGGCGGCCCGGCTTGTCGTCCAGGTTCCATGCCATGACATCGACATGGCCCCAGGGGATCTCGGGATCAACGAAGCTCTGAAGAAACAGCGCCGCCGTAATGGCGCCGCCGTAGCTCCCCCCTACGTTGGAGAGGTCAGCAACCCGACTCTCCAGCTGTTTTCGATAGGGTGCGTGAAGAGGCATGCGCCAGTAGGGATCTCGTGCAGCTCGACCGGCATCCAGGACACGTTGAGCGAGGTCGTCGGAGCTCGAGAAGAGTGCCGGGAGCTCCGTCCCCAGCGCCACTCGGGCGGCCCCGGTAAGGGTCGCGAAATCGAGGAGCACCTCAGGTTTTTCGCGGCTCGCCTCGGCCAACGCATCGCATAGGATGAGGCGCCCCTCAGCGTCCGTGTTCCCAACTTCGACAGTCAGCCCTTTGCGCGTGCGGATCACGTCCAGAGGACGAAAGGCGTTCCCGGACACGGCGTTCTCGACCGCCGGCACGAGCACCCGCAGTCGGACTCTGAGACCTCTCGACATAATGGCGTGGGCGAGGCCGAGAACGATGGCCGCCCCCCCCATATCTTTCTTCATGAGGAGCATGCCTGCCGCCGGCTTGAGGTCGAGTCCGCCGGAGTCGAAGCACACCCCCTTTCCGACCAGCGTCACTTTTGGATCCGCGGGCCGGCCCCATCGGAGGTCGATGAGACGCGGAGCGTCAGCGGCGGCTCTCCCTACCGTATGGATGGTTGGAAAGCCCTTCTCGAGGAGCTTGTCCCCGGTGGTGACGGTAACGCGGGCTCCGAACGCGCGGCCGAGTTTCTTGGCCTCATCCGCAAGCGCCGACGGCAGGAGGTCCTCAGCCGGCGTATTGATCAGATCTCGCCCCAGAAAGACGCCCTCGAGCTGACGGGTCACTTCCGCGGAGACGCTCCGATCTGGCCATACCAGCTCGGGGCGGGTCTCTCCGAACGTCTTGTAGCGATCGAAACGATAGCTCGCGAGTCCCCAGCCGAGGGCGGCGGTGGCCGTATCCTCAGCAGGGAGACTTTCGTCGAAGGCGTAGCGGCCGGAAGGGAGCTTGCCGGGAAGAACGGCGTAGTCATAGGGGCCAGCCTGCTCCGGCACCCCGATCATGACGCCCGCAGGGGCTCCGTCGGCATCGGGGAGCACGACCACCTGACCAGGTTTCGCTTCGAAGCCGTGGAAGGCGGCCCATGCGCGGGCACCGGGGGGCTTCTCCGCGAGCGCCTTCCCCGCGCGGGCGGCGGTTACGCAGGTCACGGGGAGGGTACGCCGATGGGCACGTGCAGCGAAGAACTTCACCTCGAGACTGTGCCGCGGTCCCTGCCAATCGTCCACACTTCGAAGGCCTGCCTCACCACCGAATTTTCAGGAGGCACTTTGCCCAGTCCACGGTGCCTCGTACCCTGCCGCCGATGTCGACGCGTACCCGCATCGCGCTGATCGCCGCGGTGACCTTCCTTAGCGCCGCGGCCCTCATGACGCCGCGACTCCTCGGCTTCCATACCGTACCGCTTCCTCGAGGGGCGCAGATCCCGTACGCCCTGAACGACTGGAGACAGACTCTCGCCACCGCGGTGCATCCAGGAGGGGTCGACTACGCCACCCTTCGCGAGCAACGGGACCCGCTCCTTCGGTTCGTGAAGGCCATGTCCACCCACGGCCCGAAGACAGCCCCGGACGCCTTCCCGACGGAGCCCGAGCGGCTCGCCTATTATCTCAACGCCTATAACGCTCTCGTCCTTTACTCGGTCGTCGTGCATCAGCCTCCTTCGAGCATCCGGGACGTGCATGGGCTCTTCGAGCCCGCACCTGGATTCGGGTTTTTCTATGCGCAGGGCTTCGAACTCGACGGCGAGCGGGTCAATCTCTATGACCTCGAAAACTCCACGATCCGAAGCTTAGGCGACGCTCGAATTCACGCCGCCATCAACTGCGCGTCCGCATCCTGCCCGCCCCTACGCTCGGATCCGTTTCACGCGGCGCGACTGGATGCCGAGCTCGACGCTGCGGCCCGAGACTGGCTGAGCAACGGAGCCCTGAGGATCGCGCCGGATGCTCTCGAACTCTCGGCCATCTTTGACTGGTACGCTGAAGACTTCGAAACCCACGCCCGAGCCCTGGGCGGCGAAGACACCATGGATTGGATCGATCACCACCTGAGCGGCGAGGCGCAGCTCTCCTTTCGTGCTGCGCGCTCGGCGGGGCGACCGGTGCGGTTCCTGCCCTACGACTGGAGTCTCAATCGCGTGCCCTCGGGGAGCGCGACCGCGACGACAGCTCTACACATCTGGCGGGCCCCAACCCGGGGCGTCCCGAACGACGGGACCTGAGTCAGGTCCGGGCCGGCTCCCGAAACGTCGCGGGGAGGGACAGAGCTCTCTCCACGCAGGCAGAGGCAGCTCCGTAGCTGTCGAACCCGTACCAGAACACCACCCAGTCGCCGTCCTGGTAGCTTCCTTGAGCGTTTCGGAAATACCAGGGGTTCACGGGATTGTCGGTGCGGGCGCGCCAGAACAGGCGCGGCTCATCCCCTCGGAGGCGACGCCACACCGACGCCCCCAACCCCTCCCCCTGAGCCGCTGCCGTCACCGCGAACTTATCGAGATAGGGCACGCCCATCCCCAGATCCACCACCACCGCCACCGCCCGGTAGTCGTCGGAGAGGTAGATTCGGTGGGCCTCTCGGTCCTCGAAGTAGCCGGGATGGAGCTGCTTGCCGAAGCAGGTCTCGAGGAGGCGACGGAGCCGTGGGCGATCCACCTCGTCGAAGCTGCGGTAGGCGTGCACCCGAACCCCCAACCTCACGAAAGTGCCCGCCCCCGTATGCGTGAAGAGCTCGCGGGCGAGCAAGCTGGGCGAAGTGAAGGACACCGAGCTCTCCGGAGGAAGCTCCATCAGCAGCTCGTATAGAGCTCCAAGCTCGGACTTGACGTCCGGCGAAAGCTCCGAGCTAGAAGCGAGGTCTTCGTAGTCTTCGGCGAGATTGACCGCCGATATGAGTCGCTCGTTCCTCCTCCGCAGACCACCTTGCGAACGAAGAAAGATGGTCTTGTGGGGCCGGAGGGTGCCCGCCAAGATTCGAGAGGCAGGGGCCGGGTCCAAGCTCAGAATCTGCCCCCCGTCCGTCTCCCCCAACGCCGATACAACCGGGACCGCGCCGGCGGCCAACGCCCAACGTAGGGGCTCCTCGTCGACCGTAACCGGTTGTCCGGCGAGTCCCAGTCGGCCGTCCAGGGCCTCGGCCCGAAACACCCCGGCGGTCAGTGAACGCGCCCGTACGCCGAGGTTTTCCAAGGCTTCGACGAGGTCGTTGTTGACTCGGAGGCTGATGCGCCGGGCTGTATCGAGGACCTCCGGGGTCATCACGCCCTGACCGTCCACGGTGGGGGAAATGATGCTTCGAGCTCGCAACCCCGCTTCGATCTGAGGCTGAGCTCCATGGACGACGATCGGCTGAAGCCCGACCTCGCCGAGGAAAGCAAGGGAGGAGGCCACATCCTCGAGGTTCTCGTCGAGGACTTCCCCAGCCACGTTGATGACGGCTGACTTGCGTCCGTCCGCGCCGTAGTGCTTCAGATACTGCTCAACCTCGGAGCGGCTGCCCAGGTTTCCGAGAAGACGCGCGATGATGGCCCGGGTCCGCAGGTCCACCGCGCGAACATACACGTTGGGACGGGACCGACAAGAGACTGCTGCTAGGCTTCGCTCGATGGCCCGAGCGCCGCGCCCCCTCCCCTTGCTGCCCCTCGCAGCCCTCCTCGGTTTGCTGATGGTGATCGGCCTCACGGTCGGGCCGTCCGGCTTGGGGCTTTCTGAACTGGTCGGCCTCGTGAGGGGGGAAGCGCCCGCCCATGTCTGGGCCATCGTTGTCCAGGTGCGGCTGCCTCGCAT
>JBCBRU010000030.1:0-30232 GCA_039819565.1 Myxococcota bacterium
ACATCGCCAGCACCATTCGCTCGGAGAACACGAACATCCCCGGTGGCTCCATCGACACTGAGCGGCTCAACTATCTCGTTCGCGTAGACGGTCAGTTCGACGACCCTCGACGGACTTGACGACGAGGTCCTCGATCTCCCGAGGGTCGTCGAACTGACCGTCTACGCGAACGAGATAGTTGAGCCGCTCAGTGTCGATGGAGCCACCGGGGATGTTCGTGTTCTCCGAGCGAATGGTGCTGGCGATGTCATCGAAGGACAGATTGTAGCCCTGGAGCTTGGCCCGATCGACTTCGACCTGGACCTCGCGCTCAAGGCCACCGATCAGCACCACCTCGAGGATGCCGGAGATGGACTCCAGCTCGTCCTGCAGGTCCTCGGCCACTTCCTTCAGCCGAGCCAGGGAGTAGTCGGCGGCCAGGTTGACCGCCATGATCGGGAATTCAGAGAGGTCGATCTCGGAGATGATCGGCTCTTCCACGTCGTTCGGCAGCTCCGGCTTGGCCAGGTCCACCTTGTCTCGAACCTTCTGATTCGCATCGTCGATCGAAACATCGGGAGTGAACTCCACCACGATCGACGAGACCCCCTCGACCGAGGTCGACCGAATCTCGTCGATGCCCGCGATCGACTGCAGCTCCTGCTCGATGCGCTGGGTAATCAGGTTCTCGACGTCGCTCGGGCTCGCCCCCGGATAGACCGTAGTGATGATGATATTCGGGATTTCGATGGAGGGGTTGGCCTCTTTGGGAAGGGTTACGTACGAGAAGATCCCTCCTGCCACCGCGAGGAAGGTGAGAACGATCGTCGCTATGCGTAGGCTAATCGCGGTGTCGGTAACTTTCACAACGCCCCCTCGACGGCCGCGTTAGCCGCCCCGACTTTAGTCGCCTCGATAAAGTCCCCGTCGATAAGCTTGGTCTGGCCGAGTACCACGACCTCATCTCCTGCGGACAAACCCTCGACGACTACGTTTCCGCCGGCACGCCCAGCCACGTTGACCGTCTTGCGACGGGCCTTGGGCAGTCCTTCAGCCTGGCTGACGAGGAAAACATGCAGACCCACCTCATCACGGAGCACCGCGTCCTGTGGGACCACGAGGACGTCCTGAAGGCGCGCGCGAGTCACCACGATCTTGGCGAGCATCTCGGGCTTCAGGCGCCCATCCTGGTTGTCGAGCGTAACCTCGACGTCGAAGGTCCGACTGCGGGCATCGATGGCGGTCGCCACGAAGCGAACCCGCCCCCGACGCGGCTCGAGGCCATAGCTGGGAAGGGCCACGTCCACCTCGGCGCCGGTCACGATATCTGCAGCGTAGCGCTCGGGAATCCCGGCCTTCACCAGGAGCCTCCGCGCATCGACGACGCGGACCACGGGAGTCCCGGGAGCGACCTGTTCACCGCGGTCTACGAGATGGGCGTCCACCACTCCGGCGAAGGGCGCCACCATCCGCGTGTTTGCGAGAGACTCCCGCGCCTGAGCCAACGCCGCGTCGGAGCGCGCAAAGTCGGCGCGGGCGGACGCGTACTGGGACTGAAGCTGCTGAAACTCGAGCGCCGAAATGACTCCCTCGTCGTAGAGCGGCTTCTGTCGGTCGTGGTTCTCGCGAGCGAGCGACACCTGCGCGGAAGCCGCGTCCCTCGCCGCTTCGGCCTGCCGAACTCCGGTCGCCGGGATGGCGGGGTCGATACGAGCTACCACCTGTCCCTTTTTCACCGGCGTGCCCAACGGCGCGAGGAACTCGAGCGTCCCCGACCCCCGCGCCGAGAGGGTGGCGTCGTTGTCGGCGGCCAAGCTGCCGTTGGCCTCGACCCGATCGTCGAAGGTCGACGGGCTCAGGCTGACCGTCCGGACCGCGATCGTAGTCACCTTCGCGGCGGCGTCGGGACCCGCTGCGGTGTCGGCGCCGGCCGCTCCGCAGCCGACGAGAAGGAGGGCACTCGCGAGCGCCGCGCGACGCATCGAATCATTCATCGGTCGTTTCCTCTCGTTGGGCGAAGGGGGGACGCCCGATCGCTACCTGGTAGGCCACGTTGGCGACGAGGTAGTCGTGTATGGCCTGAAGACGGTTGAAGCGGCTCTGATCCAGCTGGTCGGAGGCTTCCCGCAGCTGAAGCTGCGTGGTCACGCCCTCTTTTTCGCGAAGCTCGGCGTGTCGATAGTTGAGCTCGGCGCGCTCCACGTTCCGTGTCTGGACCTGGAGGCGCTCGAGGGCGCTCGCCACGTCGCGGGCGAGCTGGAGCACGTCCCTGCGAATGGCGTTCTCGAGCTGCTCCGCCTGGATACGGGCCCGCTGCGTTTCCAGCTCGTCCTCGGCCTGCTGGGCCGCGGTGGCGAAGCCTTCGAACAGATTCCACGTGAGGGTCAGACCCGCGGTAAAGTTCGTGCCCCAGTAGCTCTCGTCGAAAAAGCCCCGCTCCTCTGAGCTGAAGGAGAAGGGGTTGTTGGACAGGAGCGCGTTGGGATCCGTCGAGGGGTTCGCGAAGACGACCTCCCGATTGTCGGGGACGTTGCCTACCACGGTCAGATCCGCCACGAGCCGAATCTCAGGGAGGTAGCGGGAAAAGGTCACGTCTTCGAAGGCCCTGCGCACGTCGATGTTCTGGCGGGCGGCTTCCAGGTCCGGGCGCTCCGCCAAGGCGATCTTCACCGCCTCGTCGACCCGCGGCGCGCTCGGAACCCCCTGAACGTCCAGCACGTCGGTCAGGACGATCTCTACGTCGACGGGAATGCCTAGATTGAAGGCCAGCGCATTCTCTGCAGCGCGGGCGTTGTTGCGTACGTTGAGAAGGTCGGTCTCGCGGTTGGCCAGCTCGACTTCGGCGGATAGGACGTCGAAGCGGGGCACGACGCCCTCGCGCTGGCGCTTCTGCACCTCTTCCACCGTGCGACGGGCTCGCTCCGTGCTCTTGGCGATGACGCTTTCGTTCGCGCGAGCCAGCTGGACGCCGTAGTAGGCCGTGGTCACGCCCTCCACGGCCTGACCCGAGGTGCGCTCATAGGTGGCGTTCGCGCTCTTCGTGGTGGCCTCGGCCCCCCGGAGAGCGGCGAAGGCGGAGCCCGAGTAAATGAGCTGACTGGCCGACAGGCCGGCACGGAAGGTGTTCTCGACCAAGAAGGGGTTGGCATCCGCGGCGGGCGGCTCTCCGGTGCGCACCGCGCTCTGTCCGGCGGCCAGACACTGAACGTAGGTGGAGAAGGAGATGCTGGTGAGGTTGCCGTTTTGCACGGCGTTGGGACAGGCGACCGCGATCGCCCCCGGGTCGAGGCCGAGTCCTCCGCCCCGAACCCGCTCGTTGTAGGCGACCCAATCCCCGGTGTTGAAACCTGAGAACAGGTCGGCGGCGCTCGAGCCCGCGAAGGGGTTCGGCGTCTCGAGCGTACGTGTGTAGCTCGCGTTGGCGTCGAGCTTCGGAAAGAAAGTCGAGAAGGCCTGTCGGATCTGCTGGTTGGCGATCGACCGATCCACCTCCGCGAACCGCATGAGATAGCTCTGCACGAGCGCGAGGTCGACGGCGTCGGCCAAAGAGAGTCGCAGCTGCCGAGCGGCAGACGGTCGAGCGCTCGATGAGATCGAGCCTTCCGCAGCCTGGGCGCGCACCGCTGGAGCGGCGAGGAAAACGAGGGCGAGCGCAATCACGCAAGTCACGGCGCGCATGGGAATTTACCCCCCTTTCGGGGTCGCGGGTGGGCTACGCCCCCCTTCTCCAATTGACAAG
Source organism: Myxococcota bacterium (assembly GCA_039819565.1). Classification (GTDB taxonomy): domain Bacteria; phylum Myxococcota; class Kuafuiibacteriia; order Kuafuiibacteriales; family Kuafuiibacteriaceae; genus JAHQVK01. The sequence goes on from JBCBRU010000030.1 coordinate 3,719, forward strand.
AGGAGCGCTAAAAAATGGCTCTTACGGGTGATGTAAGCCACAGAGTGGAACTTATTTACTGAACAAATGAACTGTGGTCAAATCGTGGAATGTCACGGCTCTCTCATAATCCACAGAATCAATTCACAGCGCTGTGGATAGAACCGGAGCCGGGCGAGGGATCGCAACCGCGCTTACGGATCCTCGATGACGCGAGTCGCTCGATTCTCTCGCGAAACGAAAGCCCGGATATACCGTTCGAGTTTTCGATCAATCCCTACCGAGGCTGCTTTCACGGCTGCGCGTATTGCTACGCCCGTCCCACTCACGAGTTCCTCGAGATGAGTGCGGGAACCGACTTCGAACGAAATATCGTCGTGAAGCGCAGCGCCCCCGCCCTCCTCCGGGAGGCTTTCGAAGACCCCAGCTGGCGAGGTGACCTCGTGGTGTTCTCGGGCGTGACCGACTGCTACCAGCCTCTGGAGGCCCGGTTTCAGATCACCCGCCGGTGTCTCGAAGTGTGTCTGGAGTACCGCAACCCGGTCGGCATCATCACCAAGTCCACGCTGATCGAGAGGGATGTCGATCTCCTCGTAGCGCTGCACACGCAGGCTCAGGTCGACATCTCCATCAGCATTCCCATCTTCGACCCCGACAAGGCGCGTGCTCTCGAGCCCCAGGTCCCAACGCCCGCTCGCCGGCTGCGGGCCCTCGAGCGCCTGGCCGCGGCCGGGCTTCCCGTCGCCATCAACGTGGCCCCCTTCGTCCCCGGCATCAGCGAGGACGGCCTCCGCGAGTTGCTCACCGCCGCGCGGGACGCCGGCGCCTATCGAGCGAACACGATCTTTCTTCGTCTCCCCGGTCCGGTGGCGGAGGTCTTCGAGCACCAGGTTCGCACCCGCCTCCCTCTCACCGCCGAGAAGATCCTCTCGAAGGTCCGAGCGGCGCGGGGCGGGCGCATGAACGACCCTCGTTTCGGATCGCGCATGACCGGGGACGGCCCCTACGCCGTAGCCGCCCTCAAGACCTTCGAGTCTATCGCCCGCGACGTGGGCCTCGCAGGCCCTCAGCCCGAGCCCCGTCCCCTCCGCAAGACCTTTCGTCGTCCCTCCCGAAGCGCCCCGGCGAAAGGTCAGCTGGACCTCTTCGGGTCCACGTCCTCCCCCGCGCGCCCAGGCCGGTCGGCCGGGCGCATCTAGCTCCGGGGCCGAAGAACCTCGAGCCCTCCCATGTAGCCCCGCAAGGCCTCCGGGATTCGGACCGTCCCGTCCCCCTGCTGATGCTGTTCGAGCAGCGCCACCAAGGTCCGACCCACGGCGAGTCCGGAGCCGTTGAGGGTGTGGAGGAGCTTCGGCTTTCCCTTCTTCTCCGCCCTGAAACGGATACGCGCCCGCCGGGCCTGAAAGTCCTCGAAGTTCGAGCAGCTCGAGATCTCCCGATACTTGTCTTGGCCGGGCAGCCACACCTCGAGGTCGTAGCACTTGGCGGCATTGGCGCTGAGGTCGCCGGTGCACAGCAGCACCACGCGATAGTGGAGCTCGAGCTTTTGAAGGATGGCCTCGGCATGGCCCACGAGCCGCTCGAGAGCGTCGTAGCTCGCGTCCGGGGTCTCGAAGCGCACCATCTCCACTTTGTTGAACTGATGCAGCCGGATAAGCCCTCGCGTGTCGCGACCGGCCGAGCCTGCTTCCTTTCGAAAGCAGGCTGTATGGGCACAGTAGGCATGGGGGAGCGGTCCATCGTCGGGGCCGAGGATCTGGTCTTGATAGAGGTTCGTCACCGGCACCTCGGCGGTGGGCACGAGCCAGTAGTCGGTGCTCTCCGCGAAGGGCACGCGAAACTGATCCTCCTCGAACTTGGGGAGCTGCCCGGTGCCCAGGAGCGCCCCGGCGTTCACGAGGTAGGGCACCGCCACCTCCCGGTAGCCGTGCTCACGCACGTGGGTGTCGAGCATCAACGCCGCCAGCGCCCGCTCCATGTGGGCGAGGCCGTCGTACTCCACCGCGAAGCGGCTCCCCGCGATCTTCGCCGCCCTCTCGAAGTCCAACATCCCCAGGCCCTCGCCGAGGTCGACGTGGTCCTTGGGCTCGAAGTCGAAGCGGGGCTTGTCGCCCCACTCCCGGACCACGGGATTGTCGGATTCGTCCTTACCTTCGGGCACCGTGGGATGAGGGACATTGGGGATGTCGAGCATGCGGGCCTCGAGCGCCTTCTCCACCTCGGCCACCGCCGCCTCCGCATCCTTGATGTTTTGGGAGAGGGACTTTTGCTCTTCGCGGGCCTTCTTCTTCTCTTCGTCGGAGCCCCCCTTGAAGATGGCCTGCATGGTCTTGCCCTGGGCGTTTTTTGCCTCTTGGAGCGCCTGAGCTCGGCCGATGGCCTCGGAGCGCTGGGTCCACAGCGCCTGGACGTCCTCGAGGAGTCGGCCGTCAAAACCCGGTCGTCGTTCCAAACGGGCACGGTAGCCTTCGAGGTCCGCCCCTACCTGACGAAAGTCGAGCATGGGCGCCGACTAGCGCGTCTGGCGGCGAGACGCACCTTCCGTGTGCGGACGCACCTCGATGAGAGGGGAGCAATTGTCGGATTGATTCCGCGGCCAACGGTTCGCATCCTCCCCCTGTGAATGTCGTCCACGCGCGGTCGGCGGCCGCGGCCCTGGCGGGCTTGCTCGCCGCTGGTTGTCAAAACTACCTCTTCGAACAGAAGTGCCCGGAGGCGGTGCGCGAGGCTCGGGAGACCCTCGTCCTCGAGCAGCCGGTGCCCGTCGACATCCTCTTCGTGATCGATAACTCGTGCTCGATGGCGGACGAGCAGGAGAACCTGGTCCGAAACTTCGACGCTTTCATCGGAGTGCTCGCCGGCAGCAACCTCGATTTTCGCATCGCCGTGGTCACGACCGACATCGGAGGCACGCTGATCAACCTCAATGCTCAAGAGCAGGCCGGTCAGGTCGGATTCCGAGTCGACACCAGCTCGCCGCTTCGCCCCGTTGACTCGAGGGATCGGAGCGGCTGCCGGGAACTCAGCGACACCGAACACGGATGCTTCCGCAGCGGCAGGGCCGAGCGTTGGATCGAGAGCGGACGGGACGCCGCAGCCTCGATCCCTGGACTCTTCGCCGATGCCGCCCGCGTCGGCACCTGTGGTTCCGGTAACGAACGAGGCACCTCGGCTATGGCCGTCGCGCTGGACAACACTGCATCTGGAGAGTGCAATACGGGTTTCATCCGCGACGATGCCAATCTGGTGGTCATCGTGGTGAGCGACGAGGACGACTTCGATCCAATCAGCACTTCCGACTTACTCAACCGCGTCGAAGCTAGAAAGCCCCTAGAGAGAGTACGTTTCGCGGTTATCGGTGGCTTTGTCGACGGCCTACCCTCGACCTGTGGTACGCGCGCCGACGGTTCTGTGACGGCGATGTGTGGAAGTCTATGCGAGATGCAGCGCCCACCCGCAAACTCGCAGGGCCGTTGTCCCTTCGACGGTTGCTCCTTCGGCTTCGCTTGCGATCCGGACACGAACGAGTGTGTCGCGCTCGACTATGCCAACTTCCCGAATGAAAACTCCGGCGTTGGTTGCGATGCTTGCTCGTCCTTCGACGTCGACGACTGCTGCGCTGCTGATATTGGCGCGACGCGCTACCTGGCCTTCGCTACGGCCCTGGAAGACGCGCTCGCGCAGCGGGACCCCGTCGTGGCTCGAAGCGGATGCCAAGGCAGCGGAATGGGGCGCTCGGTGTGCCTGGTCGACTCCATCTGCCAGGGCGAGTTCGCGGACACGCTTCAGCGCATCGCGCAGGAGCTGGTAGTGGCCAACTCGATCACCCTCGACCCGCCGGCGACCAACCCCGACGGCATCGTGGTCCAGCTCCGCGGGGGCCGCTTCCAGGACACCCCGCGGGTACTCGTGGCGGGCACGGAGTATGTCATCGACTACACCGGGGTCCGGCTGGACATCATCAGCGCCGAGGTGCTCCCGCAAGCCAGCGAAGAGCTCGAGGTGTTCTTCACGGTCGACACCACCGTCGACGGCTCCCGCGTCGGCATCTGCCAGTAAGCCCGCCCCACGACCCTCCGACGCGCGTAGGCACGGGTTCGGAGCTAAGGTAAGGGTCCGTGTCATGCGCACGGTGCGTTTCGAACGGCGGCCGGGTCCCCGCGGGGGGGACATCGGCCTGGTGACGCTCGACCGTCCTGAGGTTCGCAATGCGATCAACGCGGAGATGATCGAAGACCTCGGGCGTGTCCTCGACGAGGTGGCGTCGGCCGGCACCTTCCGCGCTCTCGTCCTTCGCGGGTCGGGCGAAGAAGCCTTCGCGGCCGGAGCGGATATCGCCCAGTTGATCGAGCGAAACGCCGAGGACGCCCTCCGCCGCATCAACGCGGCCTTGTTTCGGCGCCTCGAAGACCAGCCCGTCCCCACCATCGCGGCGATTCGAGGCTACGCCCTCGGCGGCGGGTGCGAGCTCGCCATGGCGTGCGACATCCGCGTGGCGGCCGCCGACGCCAAGCTCGGCCAGCCCGAGGTAGGCCTCGGCATCGTCCCGGGCGCTGGGGCCATTCAGCGCCTTCCCGCCCTGGTAGGGCTGGGCATGGCAAAGGAGCTCATCCTGAGCGGTCGCCTCGTAGACGCCGATGAGGCCCAGCGACTGGGTCTCGTCAATCGCGTCGTCGCCGCGGAGGCGCTCGAACAAGAGGCGATGGCGCTGGCCGAGCGGATCGCCAAGCAGGGGCCCCTCGCGGTGCGCCTCAGCAAGCTCGCTCTGAACGCCTCCGCTCGGCCCAACCCTGCTTTCGAAACGCTCGACGTTCTCGGCCAGGCGGTGTGCTTCGACTCCGACGACAAGCGCGTCCGCATGCAGGCATTCTTAGACCGAAAGAAAAACAAGGAGTCCAAATGACCGAACACGGAATGAACCGCATCCTCGTCCTCGGTGCGGGAACGATGGGGGCCGGCATCGCGGAGGTGGCCGCCAAAGCGGGCGGCGAAGCGGTCCTTTCCGACGTCAGCGAGGAGCAGTTGGAGCGGGCTCGAGCCACCAACGCCCGGTCCCTGGCCAAGGCCGTGGAGAAGGGGAAGCTCTCCGAGGACGCCGCTCGCGCAGCGGGGGAACGTATCGTCTACCGAGCCGCCGCCAACGCGGAGGGGATGGATCTCGTCATCGAGGCCGTGCCGGAGAAGATGGACCTCAAGAAGGCTCTCCTGGGTAAGGCGGCCCAAGAGGCCCCGGCAGCGATCCTCGCCTCCAACACGAGCTCCCTGTCCGTCACCGAGCTGGCCGCCTCGGTTCCCCGCCCGGAGCGGGTGGTGGGGCTTCATTTCTTCAATCCGCCCCCGATCATGCCCCTCCTGGAGATCGTTCGTGCCGAGCAGACGTCGCAGGACACATTGCAGCGCTGCCTAGCTTGGGCGCGAGCGGCTCGAAAGGAACCCATCGTGGTGCGAGACATGCCGGGCTTCGCGACATCGCGGCTGGGCATCATTTTGGGCATGGAGGCGATCCGGATGCTCGAAACAGGAGTTGCGGGCGCCGGAGACATCGATCGCGCCATGGAGCTCGGCTACCGTCATCCCATGGGCCCCCTCAAGCTGACCGACCTCGTGGGACTGGACGTCCGTCTGTCCATCGCCGAGCACCTCACCAAGGAGCTCGGGCCACAGTTCGCGCCCCCTCCCCTCTTGCGTCAGCTCGTTCGAGCAGGGAGTCTCGGCAAGAAGTCCGGCGAAGGGTTCTACCGCTGGACGGACACCGGCCCGGTCCCGATCGAGAGAAATTCATGACGACGTGGAAGACCGTCGGCGACGCCGGCGAAGACTTTCGTACCGCGGTGCGGGCTCAGCCCGGTTGGTACTGGCTTCTGCGGCCCCATCAAGAAGGGCCCGGTCGTTACGACGGAGCCACCCCCGTGGTGTGTCCCATTCATGTGTTCGCGGACGGCCGCGTTTCGAGCCCGCTCGCGGACCTGCGCAGCCTCGGAGAGGACCAGCTCAGTCCTCGAGACGCCCGCGGGGTCCGCTTTCCCTCCTATTTCGCGGGGCCCATTCGGCCGGGCCGATCGTCGGGGGGCTTGCGGGTCGAAAGAACTTCGGACGGCCACCGTATGGAGGGCGAGTTTCCATCCGTTCCCGGCTGGTACTGGTGCCGAACCAACTCTGAGGCCCCGCTGCTTCACGTCGACGAGGAGGCCATCGGGCCGATCTATCTCGCTCGGGAGGCCGGAGGGTCGATTCACGTCTGGTCGACGGCCACTCTTGACGGTCAGCCCATCGACGTAGGGGAGCTCGGATTCTCCGAGCCCTTAACGAGCGAGGGCGGGGTCATCGACCAAAGCGGCGAGCTGGGGCGCGTGGCGGTGGAGTTCTTCGGCGCGCTCGAGGTTCCACCGAGCCCCCCTGCTCCCCTGTGGCGAGAAGACATCCCCGAGCGGCCGCCACGCCTTCAGTTGACCGAGGGACGCACCACCCTTCGAGTGGCGGATCTGGCTCGAGCCCGCGCTTTCTACGAGAAACTCGGCTTCGTCGTCCGGGCCACCCGGCCCGAGGAGGGGTGGGCCGAACTCAGGGGCGGCGGACTCGAGCTCCGTCTGGTCACGGGGCGCGGAGCCGCGCTCCACTTCACCTCGAACGCGGAGGCGCGAGCGGCCCTCCAAGGCTTGGGTTTGGACCCCGAGGCAGACCCCGAAGGTTTGGTACTCACCGACCCCGACGGCCACCGCATCGTCATCCGAGCTCCGACCTGACCTGGCGCCTCAGTCGGCAGGGGGAAGGTGGTTGCGTGCGGAGAGAACCGCACGAATGTCGTCGATGCGAACCGGCTTGGTGACGAACGCGTCCATCCCCGCCGAGAGAGCGGAGCTCCGGTGCTCCGCAAGCGCGTTTGCCGTCAGCGCCACCACGAGAATCTCGCTCCCGCCGGGCAGGGCCCTCAGACGCCGCGTCGTCTCGTAGCCGTCCATGTCCGGCATCTGGATATCCATGAACACAATCCGAAAGCGACTCGACTCGAGGCGCCGGAGCGCGGTGGCGCCGTCTTCGGCCGTCTCGCAGCGAACTCCGAGGCGCTCGAGGATTTTCTGGGCAACCTTGCGGTTGACGAGGTTGTCATCCACTACGAGGGCGGTGAGCTCCTCCTGGCCTACGCCCTCAGCGTGGACCGGCGCCTCGTGAACGTGAGCTCGACCCGCTTGCTGCAGGACCGCCTCCACAAGGGCCCCCCGACGGACCGGCAGGCTGAGCTCCAAGGGCCTCCTGGGCGATGAGGCCGGAGCTCCGGCGTAGAGGCGTATTCGACCGTCGGCGGAGGTCGAGACCTCAATCCCGACCGCTCCGGGACTTCCGACGGCCTCCAGGCGCGCGCTCTCGCCCACGAGCACGCGACAGAGCCCGTGCCTCCGCTGGTCATTTTCGTCCTGCACCCAGACGGCGCACCCGGCGAGAGCTTCTCCGCGGGCGCGCCCTTCGATGCGCTCGAAGGGAACCTCCAGCCGAAAGCAACTCCCCACCCCAAGCTCGCTGTCGACGGAGACCCCGCCGCCCATGAGTCGAGCCAAGTTCTGACTGATCGTCAGACCCAAGCCCGTGCCTCCGAACCTTCGCGTGGTGGACGACTCGGCCTGAGAGAAGGGCTCGAACAAGCGTTCGAGGCTGTCGGGGGAGATGCCAATACCGGTATCGCGAACCTCCACCGCCAAACGAGCCGTGGCGCATCGCGTGACTTCGACCCGCACCTCTCCATCGCGGGTGAACTTCACGGCGTTGCCCACCAGATTGACGAGGATCTGGCGGACGCGAGCGCTGTCCCCCACCACGCACTCCCCGGCCTTCGGATCGTAGCTGAGGATGAGCTGATTCCCGTGCTCCCGCGCCCGCTCGGCCACGAGCTGAAAGACATCATCGATGACGTCCTCCACATCGAAGAGGTGCGTATCCAGCTCGAGCTGCCCCGCCTCGATCTTCGAGACGTCGAGGATGTCGTTGATGAGCCCGAGCAAAACCTCGCCACTCGAACGGATGGTACGAACGAGCTCTCGGGCTTCGAGGTCCAAGCCTGCCCCTTCGAGAAGAGAAGCGGCGCCGATCACTCCGTTCATCGGCGTGCGAATCTCGTGGCTCATATTCGCGAGGAAGGCGCTCTTGGCTCGGTCCGCCTTCTCAGCGCGGCCAAGAGCCCGGGCCAACGCGCCCACGTGCTCTTCGAGGGCCCGCTCCTGCGCCTTGCGATCGTCGATGTCCTGCAGGGTGCCGATCAGTCGAATCTGACCCGATGGGGACACCACTCGATGTCCACGCGCGTGGGTCCAAAACCTCGACTCAGGGTCCGTATGAGGATGGGGCGTCAATCTGAGATCGAGGGCGTAGGACTCGCCGGTCTCCATGGCCTTCTGCACCGCGCCCACGAGGGCCGGGAAGTCCTCGCCAAAGCCCTGGGCCTGTTGTTCGAACGACGGCGGCGCCTGCCCCGGATCGATCCCCCAGATGCGATAGGTTCCCGGCGACCACCGCACCTCACCCGACGCGGCATCCCATTGCCATGTGCCGCATTTCGCCACCGCCTCCGCTTCCGCCAGCAGGGAGCGTTCGCGCTCGAGCGCCTCAGCCGCGTCGTGCTCGGCGCTGACCTCCCTCTGAAGGCCCATGAAGAGCTCCGGTCGGTCGGTCCTTCGGCCCCAGACCGGGACCAGCGTCAACCGGCAGACGTAGCCCCGGCCGCGAGCGGTCACGGTCTTGAGATCGACCTGGCCGCCCTCCCGCTCCTCGAGCGCGCGCTGGAGAACTCGACTCGGATCCTCGCCTTTACCGAGCAGGCGCTGAAGGCTTTGGCCCTGGACCTCCGAGAAGAGGTATCCCGTGGCGGCCTCGAAAGCCGGATTGGCATAGAGGAGGTTGTAGGGCGCCTCTCCACGCACCACCGAGATGGGCGTCTGAGCCCGACCGAGGCTGGCCGAGATAAACTCCAACCACCGCTGGGAGGCGGTGGCGGCATCCTCACACGAGGCCACCAAGCTCCACCCGTCGGACTCGGGAGGGGTCCGATAGCCCTCGAGGTAGAGCGAGCGGCCTTCGATGCGGAGCTCGAGGGAGACCTCCGCCTCTCCCCCCTCGAGGGCGAGACGACCGCGGCCGTCGAGCCCAAACCAGAAACCGTCGCCCTCGAGGAGCGACGAGTGAAGCTTCAGGTCGGGATGGGCGTGGGCGCACAGGCATCGCCGCCCTTCGAAATAGAGGGCGATGCCGCGACTGGCCTGGGCCGAGGCGCGAAGCAGGGCTTCGTCGGGAGCGCCCCCCACGACCGAGAGCTATCGGCCGCCTCGGGAGCAGCTTGAGGGGGGAGCTACAGCTCCTTCACCTCTCGCAAGACTTCCTGAATCATCTTCTTGGCGTCCCCGAAGAGCATCATAGCGTTGTCTCGCTCGAAGAGCGGGTTCTTGATGCCCGCGTAGCCAGGACTGAGGCTGCGCTTCACCACGAACACGGTCCGCGCCTCGTGGGCGTTGAGGATGGGCATCCCGTAAATCGGGGAAGCCTTGTCGTCGATCGCGTCCGGGTTTACCACGTCGTTGGCCCCCAGCACGATCACCACGTCGGTGTTCTTGAACTCCGAGTTGATGTCGTCCATCTCGACCAGCTCTTCGTAGGGTACGTCCGCCTCCGCCAAGAGCACGTTCATGTGGCCCGGCATGCGGCCGGCGACGGGGTGAATCGCGTACTTCACGGTCATCCCGCGGCCCTTGAGGGTGTCGGCGAGCTCACGAATCGTGTGCTGCGCCTGCGCCACGGCGAGACCGTAGCCCGGCACCACGATCACCGACTGCGAGGCATCGAGCACCATGGCTGCCTCCTCCGGCCCTGCCGAAGTCACGCTCGTGTACTCGGAGCTTCCGCCGCCGCCTCCGCTGCCTTCCTGCTGGCCAAAGCCCCCCACGAGGACGTTGAGGAGCGAACGGTTCATAGCCACGCACATGATGTTGGTGAGAATCAGGCCGCTCGCCCCAACCAGCGCTCCGCCCACGATGAGCAGAGGGTTGCCGATGACGAATCCGGCCATGGAAGCTGCCACCCCGGAATACGAATTGAGGAGAGACACCACGACCGGCATGTCAGCCCCACCGATAGGCACGACGAGAAGCACGCCGAGGCCCAGCGAGATGACGGTCAGGAAGAAGAGCCCGAAGGTCGCGAAACCCGCGTTGGCGCTCACGAAGCCGAAGATCCAGGCGAAGAACAACGCTCCGAGGGCCAAGCCCAGGCTGATGAGGTGGCGGTTGGGGAGAAGGATGGGATTTCCTTTTTGCAAGCTCCCCTGCAGCTTCATGAAGGCAATGATACTTCCGGTGAAGGTGATCCCACCGATGATGACACTCAGGACGACGGTGACCGTGTTGCCCGACGTCATGACCTCAGCCACGGTGGCGCTCGGGCCGTCCCGCACCACGTACTCCTGCCAAAACACCGCCACCGGGACGAGCGCGGAGGCCGCCCCGCCGAAGCCGTTGAAGATGGCGACCATCTCCGGCATCGAAGTCATCTCCACCTTGAGCGCTGCGTAGGCTCCAATGCCCCCGCCCACGATCACGCCCACCAGGACCCAGCCCGCATCGATCTTCTCCATCTCCAGGAGGGTGCCGATGATCGCCACGCCCATGGCCGCGGCTGCGAGCTGGTTTCCGCTGCGCGCGGTCTTTACCTTGGAGAGGCGCTTGATGCCGAAGATGAACATCATCGCGGAAACGAGATAGATGAGGCTGACCAGGACGTTGCCGCTGGCCGCCGCCACCTCGGGATCCGCGGCGCCCATCGACAGGCTTCCGAGGAAGGTCTGAATAACGTTCACTTCTTCCTCCCGAACATCCGCATCATGCGGTCCGTCACCAGGAACCCGCCCACGACATTGATGGTGGCGAGAGCAATACCCAGCGTCCCCAGGAGCTGGGCGAGCACGGAGTCCGACTCACCGGCGACCGCGATGGCCCCGAGGATAGTGATGCCGCTGATGGCGTTGGCGCCGCTCATCAGCGGCGTGTGCAGAGTGGGCGGAACCTTCGTTATCAGCTCGAAACCGACGAAGCAGGCGAGCACGAAGATATATAGGCCCACCAGGAAAGGACCCATGGTCATGAGTTGCCTCCTTCGATGGCTTCGCGAGTGGGGGGGTGCATGATTTGACCCTCATGGGTCAGGAGCGCGCCCCGGGTGATCTCTTCTTCGAGGTCGAGCTCGAGCTCGGCCTTCTTGGCGATATGGTTGAGCACCGCGTAGACGTTTCGTGAGTACATGACGCTGGCGTCACCAGGCACGGTCGCGGGGAGGTTCTCCGGCCCGATGATGGTCACCCCGTGCTTCTCCACGGTCGCGCCCTTCTCGGAGAGCTCGCAGTTGCCGCCCTGGGCCACCGCCATGTCGACGATGACGGCCCCGGCGCGCATGCGCTCGACGGTGGCCGCGGAGATGAGCTTGGGCGCGGGACGACCGGGGACGAGCGCGGTGGTGATGGCGACATCCGCCTCGGCCAAGCGGTCCGCGACGATGGCCTGCTGCTTCTCGAGGAACTCTTTGGTGACTTCCTTGGCGTAGCCGCCCTCACCCTGCTCGACCTCTTCGAGAGGCAGATCAATGAACTTTCCTCCGAGGGACTCGATCTGCTCCTTCACCTCGGGGCGAATGTCCGAGACCTCGACCACCGCCCCGAGACGACGGGCGGTGGCAAGGGCCTGGAGGCCAGCCACGCCGGCGCCCAAGACGACCACCCGAGCCGGTTGGATGGTTCCGGCCGCGGTCATGAGCAGAGGGAAGTACTTGTCGAGCGAGCTGGCCGCCATCAGCACCGCCTTGTAGCCGCCGAGGGAGGCCTGCGAAGACAGCGCGTCCATTCCCTGGGCCCGGCTGATGCGAGGCACGAGCTCCATCGCCAAGCAGGTCACCTTGCGTTCGGTCAGCGTTCGAACCATGTCGTGGTTCGCGTAGGGGGCCATGAAGCCAATCGCGACGGAGCCCTCCTTGAGCTGAGCCGCTTCTTCCACGGAAAAGGGAGCCACCTTGAGGACGACATCCGCCCCGCCGGCGGCGGAAAAGTCGGAGACGACCTCTGCCCCAGCCTCGGTGTACGCCTCGTCGAGGACGTGAGCGGCGTGGCCCGCCCCGGATTCGATCTGGACCGAGAAACCTGCCTTCAGCAGTTTCTTGACCCCTTCCGGAACGAGCGCCACCCGAGTCTCACCCTCGGAGCGTTCGCGGGGTACGAATACGCGCATGCCCGGTACATGGTCCGGGCCGAGACCCAGGGCAAGTAACACCTGCCCTTCGGGGGGCCCCTTTAAAGCTCGATGCCGAACCGTCTCCGAGGCTGACTGGCCCGCATCGCGGCCACGACGAGAAGAGCCGCGACAAGCCCATGAGCCGTCGTCAGGCCGAGGTCGATTTGGGCCAGCTGTACGATCTCTACCAGGAGGGGACTCGAGGCGTCGGCATCCTCCATCCGCCGCCCCAGGGCCGCGATCAACTCCGCTCGGCGCGGGGCCAGCCATCGACCTGAGATCCCGGCCAGGAGGGTGGCGATGACGATGCCTGCGGCGCGGTTTCGAATGGGTACCTGAATCGGAGCCCAGCCCATAATCAGAGTCACGAGGAGCAGCGGGCCAGCCACCAAAGCGGCAAGATCGATGCGAGAGAGCAGGTCCCGAAGAAGGAGGTCGGCCACGTGAGCTGACTCCACTACATCTCCCACCCGGCCCTGGACGAGCCAGTAGAGCCCCACGGCTCCCATCCAAAGGCCCAGCACGAGGACGTGAACGATCCGTGCTCCGCTCGCGAAAGCTCCCAAGGCCGCGGATGCTAGCAATGCCCTGCTCTCATCACCACGCGCGGTGTGACCCACGCCCCGCGCAGGCTGGTCGCCCCCCGACCGTCAAACCGGCTCGCCGTCAGGAGAACTTGCTCCGCGTCACGGTCATGATCACGAGCCGCGGCTAGGTTCTCGGCGGCTGAACGCGAACCACGAAGCGACTGCGCCCGATGTGGACGACGTCACCGTCCTCGAGGTCGGCATCCGTGACCGGACGTTTGTTGACGAAAGTCCCGTTGGTGGAGCCCAGGTCGACGAGCGAAAGACCGTCCGCGTCCAGGAACACCATCGCGTGGGTGCGAGATGTAAGGTCATCATCCAGGAGGATGTCGGAGCCCCTCGCGAAGGCCGCATCCGAACGCTGCCTCCGGATAGGCTGGCGCTCGCTCCCTCGCCGGGCCAAATGAGCGCGCACCAGGGCCTGATCGTCCTCGTCCAGAACCCGTCCGACGCGATCGACGATCGTCGCCAAGGGGTCGGTGTCCCCCAGACGACCGATGGCGCGACAAGCGTTGGGCTGAAGCTCGACCTGGATTCCCGCCGAAGGGCCCCGATCTACCTCCAGAAACACCTTCATGCTTGCCCCGTTCGGTCTGTGATAGCGTGGTTGGCTCGATGAGCAAACAGGACGACGCCGCCCTGGCGTACGTAGCGGTGGCGGATGACCTCCCCACCGAAGAAGGAGTCGGGCCGCTCACCCGTGAGCTCCGACGTGTCGAGGCAGCCAATCAGGCCTTCTACGAGGCCTACCGGGATCGCGACATCGAAGCGATGACGGAGGTCTGGATGCACTCTCCCCACGCGCGCTGCGTTCACCCGGTGTGGGAGCTCGCGGTGGGCTGGCCCGACATCCGCGACAGCTGGGAGGAGCTCTTCCGCAGCATCGAGCACGCCGATTTCCAACTCGAGGACGTCCACATCGAAGTGGCCGGACGCATCGCTTGGGTCAATCTCCTGGCCTACGCTTCGGTGCACACCGAGGACGGGGACGTGATGAGCGCCGCGTCCATCGCCACCAACATCTTCGAACTGAGCGAAGGAGAGTGGCGAATGACGCTCCACCATAGCTCTAGCTTCCTCGAAGACGATCTCGATGAGGACGAAGACCCGATGGATCTGGACCCTGAGAGGCCTCCTCAGGGGGGATCCGGCATGGGCGACTCCAACTGAACGGAGGCTGAGCTAGCCCTGATCTGCGGGCGGCTCGAGGTGAGCCCACACCTCGCCGTCCCTCTCTTCCACCGCGATCCGATGAAGCGAGAGCCCCTCGCAGGGCCCTTCGACACACATCCCGTCTCGCGCGCGAAATCGAGCCCCATGGGTCGAACACACCCACTCCTTCGCGCCCTCGAGCGCGCCGAGGCCGCCATCGAGGGGGATCGGAATGTGCCGGCAGACGTTCCAGTAGCCGAGGACTCGGCCCTGGATCCGCGTGAGCACCGCGGAGCGCCACGGTGGAGGGAGGTCCGGTGTGGAAACGAGGGTGGCTTGCCCCTCTTCCACCACAATACCGTCCAGGCGCCGCACGGGCTGGAACTTCGCCTGACTCGCGGCGGACTTGCTATAGGGGACTCCGTGCGCCTGCACATCCCACTCGTGCTCGGTGTGACCCTGAGCATGCTCGGTGCGTGTGCGGGAGACGACGAGGACGGCCTCGTCCCGGCGCGCCCCGACCTCGGGGCGGCCGTTCTCGACGCGGGGTCGATTCTGGACGCCGGACTGACCAGCATGCAGCCGCCCTGCAACCCCGTGGATGCCTCCGGGTGCCCGGGGAGCGAGCTGTGCCGACTGGAGAGTGTCCCCACCTGCGTGTCCGCCTATGCCGGGGTCGACCGCGGCTCCGCCTGCAGACCGGGCGAGTGCGGCCCGACCTTGGCCTGCGTCCGCTTCAGCGAAACGGCCACGGTGGCGGAGTGCGCGAAGCTCTGTCTCCTCGAAACCGGTCGAGGGTGCGAAGGGCTCAGCGACTACGAGTGCCTACGCCCACTGGCGGACACGGAGTTCGGCGTGTGTGAACGACTGCCTGAAGCCTGCGATCCCTACACCCAGAGCCCTTGTCCCCCCAGCGAAGCCTGCCAGCCCTTCTTACGTCGCACGGGGACACGGGAGTTTCGTTGCCTCGCCGCCGGCGCCGGGGCTTCAGGAGCGGATTGCGGCATGGGCATCGGAGGGTGCGCCCGAGGCCTCACCTGCGTGGCCGAGCCGGACGGGTCCGCGGCTACTTGCCGAAGATACTGCCAGTTCTCGGCGGACTGCCCGGAACCCGAGCAGTGCACCGGACGCGTCGACGATCCGGCCTTCACCTTCTGTCTCCCCTGAGCTCGGATGAAAGCGTGCGGCGTCTTCGTCCCCCCCTCCTTCTCGTCTTTGCCTTGCTCGCCTGTGAGGACGAAGACCGTCCTCGCGGAGACATCGACGTCGCCCCTCGGTACCTGGCCACCGGGGTCGTGCGGGTCGAGAACACCCAGAGCGTCGGTGCCTCGCTGCGACCCTTCAGGTTCGCCCTCGCGGACCTTGCCCTCGAGGCGGGTGAGGTCACAGGGCGAGCCGAGGCCCCGGCCGGCGGCCCTCCGTGGCTGCTCACCGGCCGGTACGACCTCGAGGCGGATCAGTATCGCTTCGACGGGGCCACCACCGCGGTGCTGACCGCTTCGACCGCCGAACAGGTGGTGAGCTTCGCCTTTCGCGCCGAGGACGGTCGACCTGAGGACATGGTGGCCTCTGAGCTCGTCGGCTCGGTCTCCACCGCCACACCGGGAAGCACCGCGAACGGGCGCTGGCTGGGCGTCGAGGACGTCCCGGATCAGGTTCCCCCACCGGATCCCGCTCTCATCTCGATTACCCCCTCCCCCACGCGGGTCGGAGAGTTCGTCGTGGAAGGCGCCCCGGGCGCATCGGTGGGAGGAGCCGGAATCCAGGTGTTCCGCTTCACGCCTGCTCGCGAAACCCCGGACGTCTTTACCTTTCCCGTCGAGTTCTCGGGAGAGTTCGCCTTCCCGCTCGTCGCCAACCCCGGCGACATCGTGCTCTTCCGAGCTCAAGTGGCGCGAAGAAACGGCGACGCGGCCATCGTCACCGTCCCTCGATGATCAGGGCGTCAGCTTCTGCACGGTCGTCGTCCCGGGGGCGGACGGTCCTAGAGGCAAAAGCCCTTAGTCGCGAGGTGGCATGAGTCTGGAATAGGTGGAGGTCATCTCGGGGCGACGCGCTTCCCTACCCCGTCCCGTCCTAGCGCGTCGTCTCGAGGTTTTCCTCATCGGCCCCTTCGAGTCGGTCCCTCAGCTCCAAGATCCGGAGCTGAAGCGCGTGGGCTTCATCCGAGTCCATCCCCAGCGCCCCCAATACGCACCCCGGCAGATGGGCGGCCTGAGCGCGCAGCTCCTGGCCCGATGCCGTGAGGGTGATGCGCACGACCCGCTCATCGTCGACGTCGCGTTGACGACGCAGCCACCCGCGGCTCTCCAAGCGCTTGAGGAGGGGCGTAAGCGTATTCGACTTAAGTCGAAGGCGACGGCCGAGGGCGTTCACGGTCGGTGGCGCCGCCGACTCCGGCTCGCTCCAGAGGGCGAGCATCACCAGATACTGGGGGTAGGTCAGACCCAGCTTTGAGAGGAGGGGCTGGTACATGCGAGTAAATGCGATACCCGCGGAGTACACCGCGAAGCAGAGCTGCTCTTCGAGGGGTATCAAGAGCTCTTCGTCCGTGAGCGGGTCGTTCACGGCCTCCTTTTAAATCGCACGCGACGGAATCGCAAACGCTTGACGCGCGCCGCGGAACGAGTTGCGCCGCGTCGTACTTAGTCCCAGCGAGTGCGCGCCATCACCCCGTCCGCCAACCCGAGCAGCAGCTCGCCGTTGGGGGCCGGCATGACCCTGACGATCGCGCGTCCTCCTGACGCTTCCGGCAAGCAGACGGCCTCGAAACGACCAAGGTCCGGGCTACCTCGAAACAAGGTCCCGTCTGCCGTCCCCAGCCACCACTTGCCCTCGGGGTCGACGGCGGCCGCCAAGAACCCGAGAGGTCGCACCCCACCCCGACGCTCGTCCGCGAATGACGCCAACTCCACCGAGGTCACAGCCACCGGCGCGGCGCCCCTGCTGAGGGACATCGCAAGGAGCTGGGCGTCGTCTCCTCCGAACACGAGCTGATCCGCGTTCGCAACGGTGAGATCGAAGGGGACACAGGTAGGGGGACAAGCAGCGTTGACGCTTGCCGCCGCGAAAGGTCGCCAGCTCGAAGGTCCCCGCACATAGACGGTCCCGTTGCGATCCACGGCGTACACCTGACCTCCGGCCCCCGCATGGACGCCCACCATCGCCCGCCCCTCAGGGATCACCAGCTCGGCGCGCCAGACGGTGGAGGTCCGGGTGCGGCACCAAAGACCGGCGTCAAGGAGGGGCGTTTGGACGGTGCCGTAGAGACAGGCCTGAGGGGTCCCGTTTAGGTCGAGGTCGACCCGACCTCGAAGATCCCGGACCGGCGCCTCGGCCAGGAGAGGCGTATCGTCTACATAGCGACCCGACGAGGGATCCAGCCTCACCGCGAAGGCCACCCGTGCGAAACCCCCGCCCGCGTCGACCACGACCCACTGAGGCTTGTTCCATCGCTCGTCGAGCGGCCCGAGCCCTCGCACCGCGAACCGCAGCCCCGCTTCGAGGGAGATGTCGGGAGGCACCTCGGCGCTCTCGAGGCGAGCTTCGGCCCCGTTCGGCGGAAACAGCGCCCACGTAACCGTGGCGGAGGCTACGAGGCCGAACCGGACGCCGTCGGCATCCGCTCGAGCGCCGGCCCAAGCCTCAGTGGGCAGTCGCGGCGTGAACACTGAGACGGCGTCGGCGGATCCGGTGCAAGGCCGCGTCATCGACACCCGGGCCAAGAGCGCATCGAGGCGGTCGGCGCGGCTCTCGGCCTCGGCGGGGTCCACCGTAGATCCGGACAGAGGCACGAAACCCGCGAGATCTCCGGTCAGAGCGGGACGCGCGAGAACATGGGGGTCGCGCAGAGCGACCAGCGGTCTGGTCCCCGCCCCGCCGGGCGCCGTGAGTTCGAGAGCGTCGATGGTCAGGCCTTCGGGGAGGTCTTCTTCGGCTAAGCCTCCGACGAAGGCGTCGATGACGTCGCCGGGAAACTCCGGCGGAGAAAAGACATTGCTTTCCGAGAGCGGGATACGGCGGACGAGCCGAGCGTCCACGCTGCGTCCGAGCGGAGCCGCCCCTGCGAGGGCGTGCGTCCCCGAGAGACTGGGCAGCTCCAGTGCAGGCCTCGTCGCGCCCTCTTCTCCGCACGCGGCAGCACCGAGAAAGGCCATCACGAGGAGCCTCGGCGCGAGCCGGGCCCGCGAAGGACCGTCAACCAGCCTTGCCGCGGCCGGACGGTTTGATGGGAGTAACCTTGCCGTCGTCTCCCCCCGCATCCTTCGCGGGAGCCGCCTCAGCCCCGATACCGAAGTGGGCCCGGATCTTGGCTTCGATAGCCCCGGCGGTGTCAGAGTGCTCGGTGAGGTACGCCCGTGCATTCTCTCGCCCCTGACCGATCCGCTCGCTTTCATAGGAGTACCAGGCGCCCGACTTATCGACGATACCGAGGTCCGTCCCGAGGTCGACGAGCTCACCCATCTTTGAGATGCCCTGGCCATACATGATGTCGAACTCAACCTCACGGAAGGGAGGAGCGAGCTTGTTCTTCACGACCCGGACCCGGGTACGGTTGCCGACGTTCTCATCGGCCTTCTTGATGGATCCGATGCGGCGAATGTCGAGGCGCTGTGAGCAGTAGAACTTCAGCGCGTTGCCGCCCGTGGTGGTCTCTGGAGACCCGAACATCACTCCGATCTTCATGCGGATCTGGTTGATGAAGATGACGCAGGTCTTGGAGCGGGAGATGGAACCGGTGAGCTTACGCAGAGCTTGGCTCATGAGGCGCGCCTGAAGCCCCACGTGGCTGTCGCCCATCTCGCCCTCGATCTCAGCCTTGGGCACAAGCGCCGCCACCGAGTCGATGACAACGAGATCCACGGCGTTGGAGCGCACGAGCATGTCGCAGATCTCGAGCGCCTGCTCGCCGGTGTCGGGCTGGGCGATCAGCAGGTCGTTCGTATGGACGCCGAGCTTCTGGGCATAGCCGATGTCGAGCGCGTGCTCGGCGTCGACGAACGCGCACACCCCGCCCGCCTTTTGGGCTTCGGCCACCGCGTGCAGAGTCAGGGTCGTCTTGCCGGAGGATTCCGGTCCGTAGATCTCGACGATGCGCCCCCGCGGCAGCCCTCCGATACCCAAGGCGACGTCCAGGCCGATGGAACCGGTGGAGATGGTGTCGACCTGACCCACGAGGTTTTGCCCGTCGGCCATCCGCATGATGGAGCCCTTGCCGAACTGCTTCTCGATGGTGGCGAGGGTCAGCTCGATGGCTTTCTCGCGCTCGGACTCTTTGTTCTTGGGCTTATCGTCTGACTTCGCCATCGGTGCGCGGACGCTACAAGCGTTCAGTATCGCCGTCAAGGATCGACCTTCGGAGTCGATCGAGGGCGGAGCGGACGGTCGCAAAACGAATGCCGTCGCGTCCCCGGGGCGACCATTCGAGAAGCCAGCTCTCCACGCCCTGCGGACCCGCGAGGGCGAGCCACACCGTGCCCACCGGCTTGGTCGGCGTGCCCCCGCCCGGGCCCGCCACCCCGGTCGTGGATATGCCCCAGGTCGCCCCCAAGGTCTCGCGGACGCCGGAGGCCATCTGTCGAGCCACGGCTTCGCTCACCGCGCCTTCGCGATCGAGAACCTCCGCGCTGACCCCGAGCAGGTTGACCTTCACTTCGTTGGCGTAGGCGACGACCCCTCCGAGCACCGCCGAGGACGAACCGGGGATGTCGGTCAACACCTTCGCGAGGTAGCCCCCGGTGCACGACTCGGCGGTGGCCACGGTTTGACCCGCCGCCTTCAGGGCCTCGAGCGTGGCGCCTTCCAGAGTGACCTCCCCCTCGCCAAAGTAACGAGGACCGAGCTGGGCTTCGACGGCCGCGGCCGCCGCCTGAACCTCAGCTCCGGCGTCGGGTCCACGTCCGAGGAGCTTGACCTGATTTACGAAGATCTGGGTCCGGTAGCCGAAGCGTACGTTGGGGTGAGCCTCGACGACCGGCTGGATTTCGGCCTCGAGGGCGCTCTCGCCGATCCCCGCCGCAGAGACGGTGGTCCGAACCACCAAGTCACCAGAGGGAATCCGCGGAAGCACGGCATTTTCCAGAAGCCACTTCATCTCGCGAGGGACCCCGGGAAGGACGAAGAACCGAGCCCCTCGCCACGTCGCCGTGAACCCCGGCGCGGTGCCCGCCTCGTTCACGATGGGCTCACCCCCAGCCGGCAAGTTCGCCTGCCGACGGTTGTTGTCGGTAGGAGTGCGCCCTCGGGAAGCGTAGCGAGCGACGATGCGCTCCCAAGTCGGCGCATGAAACGCCAGTTCCACCCCTAAGCAACGAGCCACCGCGGAAAACGTCAGATCGTCTTGGGTCGGACCAAGCCCCCCCGTGGTGACCACGACCTCTGCCCGTGCGCAGGCCTCGTCCAGAGCCTCCGCAATCAGGGCTTCGTCGTCGGGCACGGTTTGGTGGCGCCGTACGGCGTAGCCATGCCCCTCGAGCGTCCGGTCGATATGGCTCGAGTTGGTGTCGACCGTCTCCCCACTCAGGAGCTCGTCGCCGATGGCGATGATCTCGGCGCGGCGCACGGCTTAGCCTCAGGGGCGGCAGAGCCCTTGGTAGCTCACTCGGATCTCGGCTCCGCGACCGGGCACCGCGGTCGCCGCGAACGTCACCGCGTTGCTGACGAAGTCGTAGGTCCAGCCATTGAGTGGATCGTTCGGAACCCGTAGACCATCGACCGCCACCACGATCGTGGCCGGGTCGGCCTGACGGGATAGCTCCCACGAGTCGAGCGGCGTAAAGGTCACTTGCGCGATATCATCGAGGATAGGGCTCCAGTCCTCGTTACACAGGTTGAAGAATCGCCCCCCCGTCTCCCGCGCCATCCAGGAGTATCCAAACCCGGGGCTCCCGAAGGTCGACTCCGGGATACAAGGCTCCGCCACCGGATAGGCGATCGCGTGTGCGGTGAAGCGCTCAGGGTTGCGTGAACCCTTGATGGAATAGAAGAAGTCGCGCATGACGGGGAGCGGGTCGAAGGACTGGTCGTCCTCATCGCTGACCGAGACCACCACGAGGTTGGCGTCGTCCCGGATGAATCCCGCGTTGGCGTTCGGGCTCAGGTTCGGGTCGAGCGCTCGCTCGAGGGCGCGCTTGGCCGCTCCCAGCCCCGCCTCGCGGCCCGAGCCATTGATGCCCACGTCGAACATGCAGCGAAACGCGGTCTCCCGGGTGGCTCGGTCGGCGTAGCTGCTGCCCACGATGGTGGGATGGGGGAAGCATCGATCGAACTCGCCGGCCGTCGGGGATTCGGCATCGGTGTCCGTGACGGCCATCTGGTAGTCCGCGTTCTGAGCGTCCGCGAACCCTACGAACTGCGACAGATTGCCGATGAGCCGCGCTTGCTCGTCGAACATGGAGCATGAGTTATCGATGACCCAAAGGATGTCGACCTTGGGACCCGGCAGCTGCGTGAAGACATCCTCGGTGGCACCGTCGTTGCCCCCATTCCCGGTGAGACGGATCTGGTCACTCCCCTGAGGCCCGTTGTGATCCAGGCGAAGGGTTCCGAGATGACCTTCGGGAATTCTCCGGCTGGGGCTGAAGATCATCGAGACCCGCATCTCTGCATTCACCGGGACTTCGTAGGGTTGGGTGAAGTCTACAGGCGCTCCATCCACGGTGACCGACGAGATCTGAAAGAGGGGGTCGCTCGTGGCCTCGATCTCCGTGTTGCTGACCTGAACGGGAGCCGCGCCGATGTTGAAGCCCTGGACCACGCGCGCCGAGGAAGCGCACTGCGAGCGGGTCCCGCCCGGGATAGGTCGATAAGCGACCGTGCCGAAGTCGACCTCCCGAGGAAAGACATCGAACAAAACCGGCGCCGCGGCCCCGAAGAGCTCAACCTGAGCCCGAGGGTTTTGAGCGTCGTTGGTGAGAATCGTGAGTCGGCCGAAGTCGCCCACCTCGGTCTCGGGTCGATAGCGTACCGTGAGAGTGGTGGTCTCTCGCGCCGGCAGAGTAATGGGCATCCGCTCTTGCTCGAGAACCGAGTAGGCATAAAAGCCGGTCCCCACGTTGGCATCGATGACCATGCCCGGTCGCGAGCACTGATTGCGAATCGTCACGGTGCGCTCGCGACTCTGGCCGAGCGGAAAAGTCCCGAAGTCGATGCGGTCGGGAAAGATCTGAAGGCAGCCGTACAGGGGAGGCTCGCCTTCGAAACTCACCACCTGTTCGCTCCCCTCGGCCTCCCTCACCCGGAGCTGTCGCACCGGCACCCCCGGCTGAACATTGACGCCGCTGTGGAGCACGCTGAGATCTAGGGAAGCCCCAGCCTCCAGCACGAAGGGAAGCGGAGGCGCGTCGGTGAGAGTAAAGAGGCTCTCGTCCGTAGATAGGTCCGTCACCACGCACCGGTAGGTGCTGGAGGCGGTGAGGCGCACCGAGCGGGTCTCGTTGAGGGCGAAGATCTGATTGGGAGGGCTCGCCCGGAGTTGGCAGGGATCGCGGGCGTAGCCTTGGAGGGGCCAAGTTACGTCGCGCTCGTCCGGATCCGACGTCTCGAGCAGAAGCTCCGGGGTCGTAGTGCCGGTCACCGTAGGCTCGAAGCGCACGAAGAGCTCCCCCGCCGCTCCGGGAGCGAGCTGCTCCGGAAAGGAACTCACGCGATACTGATCGGCGCCGTCTCCCCGAACCGAGGCGGCGCGAAGGTCCAGCACCCCATCCCCAACGTTACGAATCTCTACGATCCGCGGGGCCACCGCGTCGGTCACTCCCAACACCGCTTCGTCAAAAACGAGGACGGTTCCGGCCGCGGGCTGAACTTCGATATCGGGCTGCACGGAGACCAGCCCGGCGTCTTCGTCGCATGCCGCTGCGCTCGCAGCGATGAGACCTAGTGCTACGAGAGCTCCTCTCCGAACCATCTTTGACGAACTCCCTAACTCAATCGACTCAGTGCGCACAGCCGCAAGCTCTCGTGGGCCCCATGCCCAGGCGCCAACGGACTGACGATCGCGCGAGGTCGACGTGATCTCCAGCAAGATGCGGACCCGACCCGGGCGTCAGTTCCTGAACGCTCCGCCCGGCCGGGGACGAGCTCGGCTCAGCCGTAGCCCTGGGCGGGCTCCTGCACGAGGTTTTCGAACCGCGTGAACTCGTGGAAGAACTTGCACTTGGCCACGCCAATGGGACCGTTTCGCTGCTTGCCGATAATGATCTCGGCCACCCCGCGCTCCTCGGTCTCCTTGTTGTACACCTCGTCTCGATACACGAACATGATGACGTCTGCGTCCTGTTCGATCGCGCCCGACTCACGGAGATCGGCGATGCCCGGGCGTTTGTCGGTGCGCTGCTCGACGCCGCGGTTGAGCTGCGACAAGGCCACGACGGGAATGTTGAGCTCCTTGGCGAGCGCCTTGAGGCCGCGGGAAATCTCGGAGATCTCCTGCTCGCGGCTCTGGGTAGATCCTCCGCCTCGCATCAGCTGCAAGTAATCGACGACGACGAGCTCGAGACCGGAGTGACTCTCCCAGCGCTGCCGATACTCGTCTTCGTCGACCGCCTCGCCTCGGCTCTTTAGCTCCGCCATCTCCCGACGTAGCTCGATCTCGACTTCGCGCTTTTGGTCCGCGGCCAAGCGGCGGCACTTGGCCCGCAGCTCGAGCACGCTGATGGAGCCGGTGTCGTCGATGAAGATCGGCGCCTCCGACAAACGTCCGGCGGCTCGCGCGAGACGGGGCCAGTCGTCCTCGACGAGCCCTCCGATGCGCAGCTTACTCGCGTCGATGCGCCCCTCGGAACACAGCATTCGCGTGACCAGGCTCTCTTTCGACATCTCCAGCGAGAAGATGGCCACCCGGCGATACTCTTCGGTGGCGGCGTGAAGCCCGATGCCTACGCTGAAAGCCGTCTTTCCCATGGAGGGGCGGCCGGCCACGATGATGAGGTCCGAGGGCTGCAACCCGCTCAGCATATGGTCGAGGCGGAGAATGCCGGTCGAAACTCCGGTGATGGCCTTGCGCTGCTCGGCGAGCTTCTCGATGCGCGTGAAGGCGTCGGCCACAATGTCGGAAACCGGAGTAATGCCTTGTTTCGCCTTCGCCTTGGCGACCTCGAAGATCGCCTTCTCCGCCGCATCGACGGCATGGTCAGGATCACTCGCTTCGTAGGCTTCCTGGACGATGGTGGTGGCCGAGTCGATCAGCCGCCGCAACATCCCCTTCTTACGGACGATCGTCGCGTAGTGCTTGAGGTTAGCCGCAGTGGGCACGGCGTCCGCGAGGTCCGGGATGACGGCAGGCCCCCCCACCGCCTCTAGCTCGCCGCGGTCGCGGAGGTGATTGACGAGGGTAACGCGGTCGATGGCTCCGGTCTTCTCGGACAGAGCCACCATCGCTTTGAACAAGAGCTGGTGCTCGGTCCGATAGAAATCCTCGGGACCAATCTGCTCGACCGCGAGGTCGAGGGTCGAGGGCTGGATGAGGATCGAGCCCAACACGGCTCGCTCCGCCTCGACGTCCTGCGGGGGCACGCGCCCCGCCACCCGTCCCCGACTTCCCTCGGATCCGTTCGATGGACCGTTCGGGGGCGGGGGTTCGGCGTCGAAGTCGGGGGGCGGTCCGAATCGATCCTCAGGAGGGGGCACGTCGACGGACAGTGACTGGCTCCGCGGAAGACGTAAAGAGGGAATGCGGCAGGAGGGGCATGCCACCTAGCGGGGCTAGGTTCTCACCCTCGAAGGCCAGCCTAGCTGTCTTCGTCTTCGCCCTCGGAAGCGTCGCCGTCGGCCTCCTCGTCGGCGGACCTCTCGGCTTCCGCCGCCGCCGCTTCGCGGGCGACCTTCTCGGCTTCCGCCGCAGCCGCGAGCGCCTGCTGCTTCTCGATCTCGGCCTGGGCGGCGGCGGCGGCCTCAGCCTCCGCGGCCTGCTGGCGCTCTTCGACGTCCCGCTTGGCCGCCTCCACGTCCTCGCTGCCCTCCGGGATGACCCAGAAGGGCAACTTGGCCACGATGCCACCGTCGAGACGAACGTTCGCGGAGAACTTACCCACGGTGCGCACGGGTGCCTCGAGAGTCACCCGGTGGCGATCTACCTTCACGTCCTGACCGGCGAGCACCCGGGCCAGATCCCGATTGGTGACCGAACCGAACAGCTTGGGGAGGGTGTCCTGAATCGGGTTGCCCTCGTCGTCGAGCTGCGGGGGAGCCGTCTTCGCGGTGATGGCGATCGACATCTGTTCGATCGAAGTCTTCGACTTTTGAGCTTCCGCCGTCGCCTGCTCCCGGCGGTGGGCAGCCAGCCGCTTCTGGTGGTCGAGTTC
This sequence comes from Myxococcota bacterium, assembly GCA_039819565.1. Taxonomy (GTDB): domain Bacteria; phylum Myxococcota; class Kuafuiibacteriia; order Kuafuiibacteriales; family Kuafuiibacteriaceae; genus JAHQVK01. Next base: position 28,991 of record JBCBRU010000030.1, read on the forward strand.
GTTGACCGAACGGACCGAAGCGAAGACCGCCTTGCCCTTCGGGATCAGGAAGTTTCGTGCGTAGCCGTCCTTGACCTGAACCAGGTCGCCGACCACGCCGAGGTTAGGAACGTCCTCCTGGAGAATGACGCGCATCATGGTGGTGTATCCTTCCTGCCGTCAGGCCTGCGCGGCCGACTCGTCCTCGCTGCCGCCTTCTTCGGCAGCAGCCGCCGCGGCACGCTCCGCCTCGGCCTTCTCCGCCTCGAGGCGAGCCTTCTCAGCCGACTTCTCGCGGGCGATGCGCTCCACGTCCGCCTTCTTGGCCTCGATGTCCGTCACCGGCCCCTTCACCTCAGTGAGGAAGCGGATCACGCCGTCGAGGTTGTGGGCTAGACGCTGGATCTCGGCCACAGAAGCCTGCTGCCCCACGAAGTGCAGCATGATGTAGTGCCCCCGAGGGTTCTTGCGCATATCGAAGGCCATCTTGCGCTTTCCCCATCGGTCTTCGCGGAGGAAAGTGGCCCCCGTCTTCTCGAGCACGGTGAGGAAACGACCGACGAGGTCGCCCACTGCGTCGTCCGCGAGGTCAGGGTTGATGATGAGGACGGTCTCGTATTCGCGGGTCTTGCCCAGGGTCTTACTCATGGAAAGTCTTTCGTTTCAGCGCCCGCGCGCAGCGGCCTGCTTTGGAGCCGGCTGCGGCCCCTGCTCGATGAGGGTCTCGACGGCGACCACGGCGCGGTCGACGACATCGTCGAGTTGACCGCGCTCCGAGGCATCGAAGCGCGAGAGAACGTAATCCGCCGGATCCCAGCGGGGGGGCGGTCGCCCGATGCCCACGCGAACCCGGGAGAACCGGTCGTCGGGAAGGTGTTTCTTCAGCGAGCGAAGACCATTGTGGCCTCCGTGCCCGCCTCCCAGCTTGGTCTTGACCTCTCCGAAGTCCAGCTCGAGCTCGTCGTGGACGACCACCAGGCGGTCGGTGCCGAGCTTGTAGAAGCCGAGGGCTGGACCTACGGACTCCCCAGACAGATTCATGAAGGTCTGGGGCTGAAGGAACACCACGTCTTCCTGACCCAGCCGCCCTCGACCCAGGCGCGCCTTGAACTTCTTGTCTCGGCACGCGGTTCCGGCCCGCTCCGCCAGACGGTCCACCACGACGAACCCGATATTGTGCCGGGACAAGAAGTTCAAGGCGCGCCTGGGTCGAGGGCGGCTGGGTCAGGAAGACGTGGTGTTCCTTCAGCCCCAGACCTTCAT
>JBCBRU010000031.1:0-29673 GCA_039819565.1 Myxococcota bacterium
ACGGAGCGATGGAGCAGGGCCGTGTCCTGAGTGACCATCCCGATTTGACTGCGCAGGCTGTCCTGCGTGACCTTCGAGAGGCCCTCGCCCGCGCCCACGCGGATAGCTTCATCCCCGACCTCGTCGATCCCAAGGGACGCACGGGACTTGACGCCTTCGTGGGCGAGCGTGGCGTGAGGCTCTCGGGAGGGCAGCGTCAGCGCATCGCGCTGGCTCGGGTCTTTCTCAAGAACGCGCCTATCCTCCTCCTCGACGAGGCCACCTCGGCCCTCGACTCGGAGGTGGAAGCAGCCATCCAAGATAGCCTCTATGACCTCATGATGGGAAAGACGGTCATCGCGATCGCCCATCGGCTGAGCACCATCGCGCGCATGGACCGTCTCGTCGTGTTGGACCAAGGCGCGGTCGTGGAGCAAGGCACCCACGATGAGTTGCTGGCCCACGGCGGTATCTACGCCAAGCTGTGGGAGCACCAGTCAGGAGGCTTCCTCGCCGAGCAGCTCCACGAGGCGGTGTGAGTTTTGGCCCCATGGGGACGGGCGTCGCTCACTCGCAGCGTCCGGTCTGGACGTTGCACATCTGCGGCGGGGCACATCCCAGCACCGTGCAAGGTGGCGAACAGAGCGGAGCGAGGTTGGTCACTAGGTTACGACACACCCAGGTTCCGTTTCTGGCTTGGCACTCCGCGTCTCCCGCCGCATCCGGACTCGCGCAAGACACCATGCAGATGCTCGACTCTCCCGGCGGGGCTCCCGTGAAGTTGATGCACTCGGAGCCGGTCGGGCAGGCGTTCGGAGGGCGGCAGGACGCCGAGCAGCCGGACAGAATCTGACTACAGATTCCGGCGCACATATCGTCGGTCGCGCACCCTCGGCCGAAGTCGTTGATGGGGAGGGGCGGGTTTCCACACAACCCGAGAGCCGGGAAGTCTTGGATGCTAGCTGGGTTGCACGCCAGCCCGGGGCCCTGCTCCGCGCAGAAGTCGTCCTCGGCCGTGTCACAAAGACGCTGGCACTGCCCCGGGACGGTGCTGGTCATGGAGGCTCCGATGCAGAAGTGGTTCGTGTTTCGATTGCAGCTAAGGAGGCTCAGGTTGCACTCGAGCCCCTGAGTCCGACCCGTGCCCGGGGGCACGCAGATCGCGTCGGCGCTCAGTCCCGAGGTCAGCAGATGAGCGCAGGCTTGCCCGGCGGGACAGCCGGTCCGCGTCTCGCCAACGAAGGGGTTACATCCGGTGAAGCACTGACAGCTGGCCTCGCCTGCGCACGGGGCGAAGGGTTGCGTGCCCATGGCCGGGTTCAGACAGACGGAGTCGGATCCCGCGCAGTCGGAATCGATCGCGCACTCGCCAGCCGGGGGGGGATCGCAGGCCATCGTGACCGGGTTCCAACGAAATCCGTCGTTGCACTCGGGCAGACACCGACACTCGGCGTCCAAGCGCTGGCGCTCGACGCAGCCGTTGGGGTTGGTGCTGCAGTCAAAGCCCACGTCTCCGGTGTCCCGAGCGCCGGTGTCGGCGAAGCCCATATCGGCCGGGAGAACCCCATTGTCGGGAACCTCAGCGTCGGCCGGGGCCTGACTCGCATCCGGGCTGACCATGGGGTCGGACGATTCGTCGCAGGCGACGACGAGCAGCAGGCTCAGGGCGGTGAAGGCCGGGGCGGCGAGGGTACGAGCCATCTCGCGCACTTTCCGTCGGTCTCGGGGGTAGTGTCAAAGCGGCCCTTGAAGGCTCAACACCGTAGGTCTCCGACTCCCGTTGCGATATGCGGCCGGAAGGAAGTCGGAACATGAGCAGCCCCATTCAGGACGCGGCCTCGAGGTGGGCCGAGCTCGAGCCCGCCTTTCTGGCCGTCCACCGCGGACGCCTGAACGTCGCGCTCCACCTCGTCGCCACCCCCCTCGGTTTCTACGCTACTTTCGCCGCCCTGGCGGCGCTGAGCCCCCTGCTATCCGTCGCGCTCCTGATCGCGTGGGCGGCCGCGCTCGCCAGCCGGGTCCGACCGGACGTCCGGTGGGCGGTGCTGGGTTTCTTCTTGGTCCTTGCCGGGCTCGCCCTGTGGATGCCCCTGGGGCTGCTCTCTGCGGTCGTTCTCGCGGCCGCGGGGTACGGTCTGCAGGAGGCGGCCCACAAGATCACCGGCGAGGCGAGTTTTCAGTCCGGCTACATGAACGACGCCGGCTGGGCCCGGTTCCTCGCCGAACAGACCTTCTTCCTTCCCGCGTTGGTCCTGCAAGCGGCCCGTCAGCACGACTGGCTGTCCATGTTCGTAGCTCACGATCGGGTCGTACACACTCGGCTCGGGCCGACGCACGCGGGAGACATCGACCGCCTTCAGTCGTGGGTGCTGGGTCAGAAGCCTGCTGAGGATCACACCACCCATTGGTGGCGACTGGACCTTCCCGCGACGGAGCTGGCCGCCTTTGACCGCATACGTGACGCCGACGAGATTCGGCAGGCCTTCCACCGAGCCTACGGAGACGAGTTCGACGTGGCCTCCGTGGACGGAATGAACGAGGTCTACGTGGCCGGGCCCGACCAGAACCTGACCTCGGACACCGTGTTTCATATGTCTCACGTGGACGGCCCGATCGCCGTCTTCCCCTTCGCCTCGGTCTACCGCTGCATGGTCGGTATCTCACCCAACGGCCGCGTAGCTACGAAGTTCCCCATGACTCGCTCCGACTACGAGCGGGGCCGAAGCATCGTGCTGAGCACCGGCGACGTCGCCGGATTCGATTTTCACCGCGAGCTGCACTACATCGAGACCGATCCCGAGGGCCCCGAGCTCGGACGGCGCATCACCCTCAAGCTTCACTACGTGGTGTTCCCAAAGTACTTCCGCAAGTGGGGCGAGCTTCTGGGTCGACTGTCCACGCGCTACAACATCACCGCGCGGAACGTCTTCCTCGGCACCCTCACCCCCGACAGCCTCCGCGAAAAGCTTGGGGCGGCATGGGTGGTGGCCACCACCAAGACCTTTGAGACCATCGGCCGCTACGCCGGAAACACCAACGCGGCCTACGTGGCTGTCCTCGCCCTCCTCAACCTCGTCTTGGGCACTCCTCTCCCGCTCCTGGTAGGCGCGAGCTTCGTCCATTACCTCATCTATATCGCCACGTTTCGTCAGCGCACCGAGATCGCATACGGGACCTTCGTGCGGGACGCGGTGTTCTTTAAATCCGTGTCCATGGCCCAGCTCGCGTTCTGGTACCTGTATGGGTTCGAGGGCAACGTACTCTCGCTGTTGCTCGTCGTAGGAGGCTTCGGTCTCTCGGCTTGGGCGGCACGGAAGTTGGGGTGGGTTCGCACGTACTTTGGCACTGAGCTCGGACAGCTCGCCACCGCAAACCGGGTAAGCGGCTTCCCGTACGGGACCATCCCGCATCCCATGATCCTCGGAGCGATCATCGGTCTCATCGGGGTGGGCTGCGTGCCGGCCATCGCGGAGCGCTTTCCGTGGCTGATCCCGACCCACATCGCGTTCTATCTCATCCACGCTACCCAAGAGGCCCTCGACCGCAGAGCCCCGGCGCCCTACGTCTACTCGGAAGACTGAACCATGGAATTCCTGGTCCGCGCTCACGCCGCGCTCTCTCACTTTCCCATCGCCCTCCTCGTGATCAGCTTCGGCGCGACCCTGCTCGGCCGGTTTCGGCCCCGTCTTCGCATCGATACCTTCTTGGCGATGGCGGGTGGTCTCGGGGTGGGGCTGTTTAGCGTGGCCACCGGCATCGTCGTCCACGAGCCCTACGAGCACCTCCCCATCATCTCGGAGATCCAGGTGCACCAATTCGCCGCTCTGGGAGGCACCTTCGCTCTCGTCGTCCTCGCGGTGTTTCGATTCTTGAGCCGGCGGAAGGGCGAGGATCTCGAAGGGCGTGCCTGGTACCCACTCGCGGCGGCGGTCGGTCTCGTATGGATCTTGTTCGTCGGTGCGACAGGGGGGGATCTGGTCTACGAGCACGGCATCAACGTCTCCGGTGTCAATCCTCTTCAGGTGGACAACGGCCACTGACCTCCGCCAGGCTCGAGGCGGTCATGGCTCAGGACGTCCCGCGGCTGGTGGGAAAGCTCCATCGGCAGCACTTCAGAGAGCTCGTCGCACCCACGATACGGGTCTTGGGCAGTTTCGCCGCGGCGGAGGATGCCGCGCAGGAAGCCTTCGTTGAGGCGCTGAGGAGTTGGCCTCGCGACGGGGTCCCGGAGGCCCCGCTGGCTTGGCTTCGCCGCGTAACCCGAAACCGCGCCCTCGATCGATACCGCAAGCGCGCCCGATGGGCCGAAAAGAGCGAGGTGCTCACGCGTGAGGCCGAGGTAGAGCTCGATAGCGCCTTTGACCGCGAGGCCGTGGAGGACGACGTCCTTCGTCTCGTGTTCACGTGCTGCCATCCTAGCTTGGCTCCTGAAACACAAATTGCGCTGACCCTCCGGACGGTGTGCGGGCTCACCAGCGACGAAGTGGCCCGCGCGTTCCTGGTCGCCACCCCCACCCTCCAGCAGCGCCTCGTGCGCGCTCGACGAAAGCTGGATCGCGCCGGAGTTCCCTACGAGGTACCGGATCGAGAAGCCCTCCCGGGTCGCCTGGAGGCGGTGCTGCGCACCATCTATCTGGTCTTCAACGAGGGGTACGACGCGACCCGCGGGGATCGCCTCGTGCGCGGCGAGCTCTGCGAGGAGGCGATTCGACTCACGCGATGGCTCGGAGTGACCTTGCCCGAGCGCTCCGAACCCCTGGCCCTGCTGGCGCTGATGCTCCTTCACCACTCGCGGCGGGAAGCGCGCGTGAATGGGGAAGGCGAGCTTGTGCGTCTCGAGGAGCAGCGGCGCGAGCTGTGGGACCGCTCCGCCATCGAGGAGGCGCTTCCTCTCGTGGAGCTGTCGCTCAAAGCTCGTCCCCCCTCGCCGTACGCCATCGAAGCGGCGATCGCGGCCCTGCACGCCCAGGCAGAGTCGGCCGAGGGGACAGACTGGCCTCAGATCGCAGCCCTCTACACAGCCCTCGAGCGTGCCAGTGGAGCCAGCCCGGTGGTGGCACTCAATGCCGCCGTGGCTCGCGCCCTGGCGGGAGACCTCGACGAAGGCTTGCGCCGCCTCGACGCCCTCGAAGCGGAAGGGAAGCTGGCCCGATATCACCTCCTCCCCGCGGCCCGGGCGGATCTGTTGGCCCGGGCCGGCCGTCATGACGAGGCGCGGAAGGCCTATCAAAAGGCGCTATCCATCGTCGGCAATGATGTGGAGCGGCGCTTCCTCGAGAGGCGCATGGAAGCCCTGGATTAGGCGGTCCTGGGCTATGCTCGGGGCATGACCCTACTTGCCCAAGCCGCCCTTCTCATCCTCGCCGGAGCCCCCACGCCTCCGGATCCGGCTGCGGAGGGGCCCGTTCTGCCGAGCGTCGAAGATCAGATGGCGGCGGCCCTGCAGGCCGCGCCTGAGGACATGCGCGCTGCGGCTACCGTCCTCGCCTATCGAGCAGGTCCAACCCTGGCCCGCGTGCGCATCGGCAAGGGGGATCTCGTCTGCCTCGCCGACGATCCCGCCAAGGACGGCTTTCAAGCGGCGTGCTACCACCGGGAGCTTGAGCCCTACATGGCGCGAGGACGCGCCCTCCGCGCCCAGGGAGTGCTCGGTCAGGACAACCGAGCTCAGCGTTGGGCAGAGATCGAAGCCGGGAAGCTTGTCTTCCCCAAGCAGCCACGCGCCCTCTACGTGCTTCACGGTGCGGGCTGGGACCCCGCGACCAAGGAGGTGAAGGATGCGTATCTACGATGGGTCGTCTTCACGCCCTACGCCACCCCGGAGAGCACGGGCCTCACCACCCAAGCCTCCCCCAGCGCGCCCTGGCTCATGTTCCCCGGAACCGCGGGGGCGCACATCATGATCAACCCGCCTCAAAAAAAGTGACGACCGGTCCGAAGGGGTGTCGATCTTCGACCGCTTCCTTCGTCACCCAGGCGAGCCCTCACCGCGAGGGCCAAGGAGATAAACATGCAGTACATTCTGTTGCTCTACGCCTCTGAGTCCTCGATGTCCCCCACGCCCGCTCCCGGCACTCCCGAGTTCGCGGAGTACATGCGCCCTTGGGAGGAGTACACCCAGGCCCTGCAGAACGCGGGGGTCATGCGAGGCGGAGAAGCGCTGGAGCCGGTCGCCACGGCCACCACCGTCAGCCGCGGCGAGCGGGAGCCCGTCCTGACCGACGGCCCCTTCGCGGAGACCAAAGAACAGCTCGGAGGCTTCTACCTGATCGAGTGTGACCATCTCGACGCCGCGCTCGGGTGGGCGGGAAAGTGCCCGATCCTCGCCGACGGGCGCGTGGAGGTCCGTCCGATCTCTGTCTTCGAGTGACGGGGCGACCACGCCAGCCCACGTGATACACCGGCGCCGTGACTCTGCGCCTGCTCGTCAACCCGCTCGCCAAGGGGGCCTATTTCGACGCCTACCTCGACGTGGCCATGTCGGAGCTCCGCGCTCACGTTCCTGCCGTCGACGTGGAAGCGGTGTCCGTGGGCGGCATGGACTTTCTGCGTCTCCCTCTCCGCGACGACCAGCTCTCTGTCGTCTCCCGGCTCTCCTTCGTGCAGGGAGGCTTTCGGGAGGCGGCCGAGAATACGCTCATCCCCCTCGACCTCAGGCCAGATTTCGACCTCCCCGAAGGCTTCGTGTACGGAGCCAAGTATCGAGGCAAGACGCACGAGCTCGTCACTCAGCTGGCTCTCAACCTCGCCCTTCTATACTACCGCGGCGAGGATTCGCCCCGAGCTCTGCTAGATCCGATGGCGGGACGTGGCACAACCCTCCTGTGGGGGCTCCGCTACCGACTCCAGAGCCGCGGGGTGGAGGTGGACCCCCAAGCCCGCGAGGCCCTTCACGCGCACCTCAAGAAGCAGACTAAGCTGCACCGGGTCTCGCATACAGCAGAGCGGGGCTCCGGAGGTGCCCGAGGACGGAACAAAGACGGCTCCTTCATATATTTTACGTTCGGAGAGCGAAACCTTCGCATGGTCACAGGGGACGCCGCCGATGTTTCTCGCCTGCTGAACGGCCAGCGGTTTGAGCTGGTAGTCGCGGACTTACCGTACGGCGTGGAGTTCAGACAGCGAGGTGAATCGGCGATGGAGCGGCTGCAGCGCTGCCTTCCGGCCTGGGCTGAGAGCCTTCGACCCGGGGGAACAATGGTTCTCATCTTCAACACTTATCAGCCTCGGCGTCATGAGCTGGATGCTCTAATGTCTTCGGCGGGCCTGTTCGTCGAGAGTTTCTCGGCTCCTCACCGCATGAGCGAGTCCATCGTCCGGGACCTGATCGTAGCGAGCCGCCCCCTCAGCTCTTGACCCACCGCATTGTCTCTCGTGCGGAATGACGCGATAGTCGCGCCCAGGTCCATACATGAAGAGCTCTCTTCCTTTCCTGCTCCTCGGGATCGCGAGCGCCGCCTGCGCCGCCCAACCCGCGCCGCCCGCGTCCACACCGGCCAGCTCCGTTGAAGCCGCCGCTGTCCAACCCCCCTCGCCGCCTCCGGAGACGCCCCCGCCGGAGCCGGTGCGAGATACCGCGTACGTTTGGGATCTATCGGACCTGTATCCGACCACGGACGCATGGAACGAGGCTCGCCAGCACGTACTCACCCGCATAGGTCGGCTCGCTCGCCACCAGGGCACTCTCCGGCGAAGCCCGAAGGTGCTCAAAGCCTTCGCGCAGGAAACCTATGACATCGCCAAGGACGTCTCCCGGGTCTTCTCCTACGCCAGCCTCTCCCGCGACGAAGACCAAAGGCTCCCGGACGCACAGTCCCGATTCGAGCTCGCGCGTGCCATGGGCTCCGAGTATCAAAAAGCCACCGCGTGGGTACAACCGGAGCTCTTGGCCATGGGCGCTCCGAGAATAGAGCGCTTCATCAAGGCCGACCCGAGCCTCGCCCCTTACGTCTTCTTCTTGAGAGATACCGTTCGCCAGGCGGCCCATACCCTCGACGAAGAAGGCGAGCAGCTGCTCGCCTCGGCGGGTCTCGTTCTTTCGAGCCCGAGCCAGATCTATCAGATGCTGGTCAACGCCGACATCGACTGGCCCACCCTCACCCTCGCTGACGGGACGCAGGTCAAGCTCTCCCAAGCGGGCTACACCAAATACCGCGCTGTCCCGCACCGCCCGGACCGAGAGCGCGTCTTCGATACCTTCTGGGGCGTGTGGTCACAATATCTCGACAGCATCGGGGCCATGATGACCGCGAACGTTCAGAGCCAGGTGTTTCGAGCCCGGGCTCGTAAGTACGGAAGTGCGGTGGAAGCGGCCCTCGACAACAGCAAGATCCCCCTCGCCGTCTACGACACTCTTCTCGCTGAGACCAACGCCGCTCTCCCCACCCTCCATCGCTACTTCCGCCTCCGGGCGCGAATGCTGAAGGTCGACGACCTCGGCTATTTTGATATCTATCCTCCGCTGGTTCAGCTCGACAGCCAGGGTCAGTACGATATCGAGAAGAGTAAGGTCATCACTCTCGAAGCTCTCGCTCCCTTCGGGAAGGACTACGTCCAAAAGCTCCAGTTCGCCTTCTCGCAAAAGTGGATGCACGGAAAGCCCGCGATCGGAAAGCGTTCCGGGGCCTACATGAACGGGAGCGCCTACGACGTTCACCCCTACATCCTCCTGAACCACAATGATGACTACGAATCTCTCTCGACCTTCGCCCATGAGTGGGGGCACGCCGTGCACAGCCTCCTGGCCAACGAGAGCCAGCCCTACCCCACGGCCGGATACTCGATTTTCACGGCCGAGATGGCGTCGACCATCAACGAGATCCTGCTCGTCGAGCACATGATCGCGAGCGCCACCACCAAGGACGAGAAGCTCTTCTACCTAGGTCAGGCGCTGGAGGCGGTTCGAGGCACGCTGTTTAGACAAGCCATGTTCGCCGAATTCGAACGCGCCATACACACCGAGGCGGAGAGTGGCGCCCCGCTCAGCGGAACCCGCCTCAGCGAGATCTATCTCGGGATCTTGAGAAAGTACCACGGCCACGACGAGGGGGTGATGAACATCAAGGAGGCGTACGCGGCGGAGTGGGCCTATATCCCTCACTTCTACTACAATTTCTACGTATACCAGTACGCCACTTCGATCTCCGGCGCAGCGTGGTTCGCCGAGAGGTTCCTCAGCGGAGATGACTCGGCCCGGGTGGCTTTCCTGGACGTTCTCAAAGCAGGAGGGTCCGACTACCCCTACGAGATTCTCACCCGGGTGGGTCTCGACCTCGCCAAGCCCGAGCCCTATCGGGCGGCGTTTCGGCGGATGAATGACATCATGGATCGGATGGAGGCTCTCCTCACGGAGCCGGTAGCGGCGGCAAACGCAGTCCCCGCGCAGAGGTGAGCCTCAGTCCATCGAGGACGAAGGGTCAGGTTCGTCCGACGGTCGGTCGTGGCCTGGGTTCGGTGCGTCGTCGACGTCGTCCACCCAGCGGGTGGACAGAACGTAGGTGTCTTGCTCTACGTGAAGGACGTTGCCCTTTCGGTCCTGGACGATCCTCTCGAACCGCAGCCCTTCCTTCTGGGTGGCGCGAAAGAGGACCGCATCCCAACCAATGATGCGGGTCAGGGTACTCGGTCCCTCAGTGACCACGTGTTTCCTGCCCAGCTCGTCCACGATCGGTTGGGGCTCCGCAACCTCCTGGGTGTCTCGCGGAACGTCGTCGACGGCCGCCTCGGGCGGGGCGACCTCGACCTCAGCTCGATTCAGCTCCGCCTCGTCGACGGCAGCGGTCGAAGGAGTGGGGTGCGCGGCGGCGCGGCCGCTCGACGGGACGCTCATAGCTACCGAGAGAGCAGGAAGCGGGCCATTCCCTAAGGGCTGAGCGAAGAGCGCTTCGTCCGGGTCCCAAAGCCCGATTTCAAACCGAGTTTCGAACTACGATGTCCTCGTGGTGTCGAGCGGAACGGAGTCCATGCGCGGCTACGCGCTCTCGGATCGGTACGCGAGAGACGAGGGGCGCGTCTTCCTGACGGGCGTCCAGGCCCTGGCCCGGATTCCGGTCGAGCAGCTGCGTGAAGACCGACGGCGAGGTCTTGAAACCGCCGCTTTCGTGTCCGGGTACCCGGGTTCTCCTTTGGGGGGCTTCGACCAAGAGGTCGCTCGAGCCGCCCAAACGGCGCCGGAGCTGCCCATTGTCTGTCGCCCCGCCGTCAACGAGGAGCTGGGGGCGACGGCGGTGATGGGCAGTCAGCTTGCGTCTCAGCAGGAGGACGTTCGGTACGACGGCGTACTGGGCCTTTGGTACGGAAAAGCCCCCGGACTGGACCGAGCCAGCGATGCTCTCCGACACGCGATGTACGCCGGGACCTCCCCGGCCGGGGGCGCTCTAGCCCTGGTCGGAGATGATCCCGCGGCCAAGTCGTCCACGCTTCCATCCGCTTCGGAGGCGGCCCTCGCGGATCTGAGGATGCCCCTGTTCTATCCCGGCGACGTTCAGGAGGTCCTGGAGCAGGCTCGCCACGCCGTGGCTCTGAGCCGGATGACGGGTAACTGGGCCGCGCTGAAGATCGTGTCGGCCGTCGCGGACGGCTCGGGCACCGTCCGCCTCGACCGCAACCGGGCGCAGATCGTCACCCCTGACCTTTCGATCCCCGGTGATCCGGAGGGACGCATCTACAAACCTCGACCCACGGGCCGAACCCTGACCCCGTACAGCCTGGAGCTCGAGCGAGACCTCCAGACCGTCCGCAGTGTCTTGGCCCGGCGTTATGCGGCCGCCAACCGTCTCAACGCTCCTACTGCGGATCCTTCGGACGCATGGGTGGGACTCGTGGCCGCCGGCTACACCTACCGGGAGCTGCTCGAAGCGCTGCGGAGACTCGGGCTCGGCACCACGACGGAGATCGAAGCGGCCGGCCTTCGAATCCTGCATCTGCAGATGCCCCTCCTGCTGGAGCCAGAGACGCTGCGACACTTCGCGCGCGGGCTCGACGAAATCGTGGTGGTGGAAGAGAAGGGCCCTCTCATCGAGCGACGGATCAAGGAGGCTCTCTACGGCGCCCCGGATCAGCCCCGAGTGGTAGGCGAGCTCGACCAAGATGGCCGTCCCCTCCTCCCTACCTACGGCGTGCTCGACGCGAGCACGATGCTCCAAGGTTTGCGCGCCCGCCTCGCGCAGCGGATCGAGGAGCGGCTCGCCCCGTTGCCCGCGAGAGATCGGAAAGGCCCGCTTCTCCCTCTGGCGGTGGAACGCACCCCGTACTTCTGCTCGGGCTGTCCCCACAACCGCAGCACTCAGGTTCCAGACGATGTTCTGGTGGGGGCTGGGATTGGTTGCCACGGGATGATCCTCGTCATGAACGAGGACCGCGTGGGTCCCCTCGCGGGCATCACGCTCATGGGAGGCGAAGGCGCGCAGTGGATCGGGATGGCCCCCTTCGTTCGGCGCGAGCACTTTCTCCAGAACCTGGGGGATGGCACCTACTTTCACTCCGGTCAGCTCGCGGTGCAGGCCGCCGTGTCGGCCGGCGTCAACATCACTTACAAGCTCCTCTATAACGGGACGGTCGCGATGACCGGAGGCCAGGAGGCGGTGGGAGGCGTAGGGGTCCCGGAGATCGCCACCAGCCTGTTGGCACACGGCGTTCGGGAGGTCCTGATTACCACCGACGACCTCTCCCGCTACCACGGGGTCCATCTGCCGAGCGGTCCTCGGGGTTCGCTCAAGGTATGGGACCGGAGCCGGCTCATCGAGGCCCAGAAATATCTCGCCACGGTTGAGGGGGTCACGGTGCTCATCCACGACCAGGCTTGTGCGGCGCAAGTCCGACGTCTTCGCAAGCGCGGCCAAGTATCGGCGCCCGCGTATCGAGTGGCCATCAACCATCGGATCTGCGAGGCGTGTGGCCACTGCGGAGAGGTCAGCAACTGTCTGTCCGTACGCCCCCTTGAGACCCCGCTCGGTACCAAGACGACGATCGATCAGTCGACCTGCAACTTTGATTTCTCCTGCGTCGAGGGAGACTGCCCGAGCTTCATGACGATAAGGCCTCGGGCGAAGCCCCGCGCTCTCGCCACCGAAGCGGCGTCTGGGTCCGAAGAACTCCCGGACCCAAAGTGGTTGGTCCGGGAGCACTTTGACCTTCGCATGGTCGGGATCGGAGGCACGGGCGTCGTGACCGCCGCGCAAGTGCTCGCCACGGCGGCCCTCCTCGCCGGGCGCGAAGTGCGCGGTCTGGATCAAGTCGGCTTGAGCCAGAAGGCGGGAAGAGTCAGCGGAGACCTTCGCATCTCAACCGGCGGGCCGGCTCCGTCAAATCTGATCGGGGCGGGAGGGGCAGACGTCATTCTCGCCTTCGACCTTCTCGGCGCCGCCTCCGATGTCGCCCTCGCCGCGGGAGATCCGGAGCACACGGTGCTGATCGGCTCGGTGAGCGAGACACCCACGGGCTCGATGATTGGCCGGCCTGATGTTGCCTACCCTGAGCTCGAGGCGCTTCGAGCCCGCGTCGAGGCGGTCACTTGCTCCGAGCGCAACCGCTACGTCGACGCCGCGGGCCTCACGACCGAGCTCCTCGGGAGCGCCGCCACCGCCAACGTCTTCCTCATCGGCTTCGCCTACCAATCCGGGGCCCTTCCCATACCCCACGCCGCCCTTGAGGAGGCCATTCGCCTCAACGGTGTTGCCGTGGAGGATAATCTGCGGGCTTTCGAAGCGGGGCGGATCGAAGCGCTCACCCCGGGGCGAGCCCTCGCCCCGCCCTCGGCGCCGCAGGTCATCACACCGAGCCTGCGAGGAGCCCTCGCGGCTCGAGCCGAGCCCCTAGGGGAGGCTGTAGGCCTTCGCGCTGCGGACCTCGTCGGCTACCAAGATGAAGCCTATGCGGCCCGATATCTCGATCGGGTAGAGCGCGTGGCCAGCCTCCATCACCCCTCGCTCACGGAGACTGTCGCCCTCTCCTATCACCAGCTCCTGGCCTATAAGGACGAGTACGAGGTCGCTCGCCTGCTCGTCGGACCGGAGGCTCAAGCCACCGCCGAGGCGGTCGGAGGCCCCGGAGCCGTCGTGCATTGGCGCCTTCACCCTCCCCTCCTCAAGGCCCTCGGCCTGCGCACCAAGCTCTCGTTCCCCGCTCGCCTGGGGGTCCCGCTCATGCGTGGACTCGCGAGGGCCAAGGGGCTTCGCGGAACCTGGCTCGATCTCTTCGGCTACGCCGAGGTTCGGCGGGTCGAGCGGGCGATGATCAAGGAATACGAACGGGCGCTGGACGTTGTCGCGGAGCGCCTGAGCTCCGGAGCCCTGCCCCTCGCGGAGGCCCTGCGCATCGCCGCGCTCCCCCAAGCGGTCCGCGGGTATGAGGAGAGGAAGCTCGCTCGGGCCGAAACATGCAGACGGGAACTGAGGGCCTTCGTGGACCCGTCGAGAGCGACCAGCTAGGCCGCCCTGCGGATGATCTAGCCTTCAGGCGAGTTGGCGGAGGCCTTGAGCCGCTGCTTCACCCGCTGACCTTTCCGTTCCAGGAGGGGACGAGCGAGCCGTCCGAGCCACGGCATCATGTAGGTTGCGTTCGTCAGGACGCCGCTCAAGGCGGGCATGGATTGCTCGAGAACATCATTCGCGCAGAGGTCGAGGATGGCCTGAGCCACCTCCTCGGCAGTGCTGATGGGCTGCGAAAACGTCAGATCTGAAACGTTGTCGATGTCCGACATGATGAATCCAGTGTCGATCGGCCCCGGGGACACCACCGCGACCTTGATCTTCTCCCCCGACAACTCCTCGGCGAGGGCGTAGGTCAGGGCGCGCAATCCTGCCTTCGTTGCTGAATAAGTTGCGCTCCCCGGAACCGGGGTGCGGCCCGCGAGGGACGCGACGTTGATGATCGCCCCTCCCCCAGCTGCCCGTAAGTACGGCAGAGCCAGACGGGAGAGTACGGCCGGAGCCCGGAGGTTGACGTCGATCATCTTGCCGATGTCGGCAGGGTCGACCGCGTCCACTCGC
The DNA here is from genome assembly GCA_039819565.1 of Myxococcota bacterium. Taxonomy (GTDB): domain Bacteria; phylum Myxococcota; class Kuafuiibacteriia; order Kuafuiibacteriales; family Kuafuiibacteriaceae; genus JAHQVK01. The sequence goes on from JBCBRU010000031.1 coordinate 13,968, forward strand.
CCGCGCGCGTGGTACCCGGCGTTGTTGACGAGGACGTCGATACGGCCAAACACAGCGTCCGTCCTCTTGAGGAGGTCAGCACACCCCTCCGCGTCCGAGACGTCGAGGCTAAAGACCTCGACCTTGGTGGACCCCGCGAGCTCCGCAGCCATGCTGTCGAGCTTCTCTCGACCTCGGGCCACGAGCATGAGGTTGGCTCCTTCCTCCGCGAATCGACGCGCTGCCGAAGCTCCCACCCCCTCCGATCCGCCGGTGATGACGACGGTCTTCTCCCTGAAATTCATCGTGGCTCTTCCTATGCGAAGCCACCGAGAGAGGAAACGGATTCTCCTGGGGTCGGGCGCGGCGGTCGCCCTCTCAGCGTAGAAAACCGAGAGGGACAGGAGGCCTCTCCTCCCCGAACAGCGTCCGCGACGCTTTCGAGACCGCGAGGTGTTTTTCGAGGGCTTCCCCGAACACCGCTCGGAAATCCGTCGTCACTTCCAGATCTCGGCCTTGATAGCGCTGGGGCTTCGTAAGCCCCGGCCAGCGTCCGTACACTCGACCGCCGCGAACGGGCCCTCCGAGCATCATCATGACCGTGCCGTGGCCGTGATCCGTACCGCCGCTCCCGTTCTCCTCGACGGTGCGCCCGAACTCGGAGACGACGAGGACGAGCACGTTCGCCATTCGGTCACCGAGGTCTCGGTGAAACCCGCTGAGCGCCGTGCCCAGCCGGAGGAGCTCTCGGTCGAGCCGGGCCCTCTGGCCCGTATGAGTATCCCACCCTCCGACGTCGACCGTGGCCACGCGTAAGCCCACCTGAGCCTTGATAAGCATGGCGAGGTCCCGAAGCTGGGTTGCGGCCGAGCCCTGTCCGTAGTCGACCCCCTCCGCGGGCCGGTAGCTTCCCGGCGACAAGGCCCGCACCCGCGCCACCGCGGAGAGAGCCCGACGGCCCGCCGGTGACACGAGTCCGTCGTCTCCAGTGTAGAGCGCCGCGAAGCCTCGCTCCGAACGAGCCCTCACGCTCTCGCCGCCCGCAAAGCCGAACTTATCGAGCCTCCCCAACGCGATGGCGTCACCTCCGACCAACGCGAGCGGCAGGGCGTCCTGCATCGACACGGCCGCAAAATCACTTTCGCCGAGTTGCCCTCGCACCCGCCCTAGCCATCCGGCACGGGCACGTCCAGTGAGGGACCCGGCCTCCATGTGGTCCTGCGCGTCGAAGTGTGACCTCGTCGGAGCCGGAGATCCCACCGCTTGGACAAAAGCCAAGGAGCGTTCGCGGTACATGGGGACCAGCGACCGCAGGGAAGGATGCAGGCCGAAACGACCATCCAAGCTCAGGGCACCGCCCTCCGCCTTGGGACGAGGCACCCCGATCGTAGGTCGGGCCGCGTAGTAGGCGTCGTCCGCGAACGGAACGATCGCGTTCAGTCCGTCGAGTCCGCCCCGGAGAAACACACGAACCAAGATCGGATCGCTCCGCGCTCCGAAAGCGGTGCCCATCCAGGCTAGAGAAGCACCGGTCCCGAGACCGGCGGCGAGAAAGCTGCGTCGACGCATCATTTTAGACCTCATTGCCTCATGAACTCCGGACTCCCGAGCGCCAGCGCGATCGCGACGGAGCGCGCCTGTCGGGGGTCCTTGGCCTTCGCGACCTCCTGACGAAGGACCATCAGCGTGTGCGGTCCCCCGCGGCCCGAGAGGACCCTCCCGTGAACCTCCGCTACGAGGTCCTCAGCGTTGAGGGGGAGCACCCGGTCGAGCGTCAACTCGACGCCAGGTAGCTTGCCGCGCCCGAGCGCCGCAGCGAGGTTCATTCGCTGAAGTATCGACGAGCTGCCCGTCCAGGCCTCGGCCACATCCGGATAGCCGGTCGGCACGGGCATCATCAGGGTGGGCTGCCCCAGCCTGTAGAGAACTCTTGCGAGTCGGTCGTCGACGGGCCGAGCGTCGAGCGCTCGTAGGGACGACACCAGGAACTCGAGCGGAGTTTTGAGCTTCGATGTCCGGCTCCCCCGGAAGGACGGGCTCGTATAGACCGCCCGCAGCATACTCGGAATGTCTCCGCCCGAGCTTTGATGGGCCGCGGCGACCCTTTCGACGCAGCTCGGAGGGGGAACGTCGGCCACGAACCGTTGGCACAGCTTGTCGCCCAGGAGCCTTCCCGTAGCGGGATGTCGGGCCAGGAAGCGAAGCATGTCGACGCCTTCATCGAGCCCCGGCCCGAAGCGCCGGCCGAGCACCGTCTTGGTTCCCCGATCGTGGAGCTTGGGCTTGAAGGCGAAGCCGCCTCCATTCTGGATGTCCGCGGTTCCCCAACCGGTGAGCACCCGCGCCGCCGCCACGACGTCGGCCTGAGAGTGAGTTGTCCCCACCGTGTGAAGCTCGAGGAGCTCCCGTGCGTAGTTCTCGTTGAGGTCTCGGCGCCGAACCGGCTTCTGCCCTCTCTCCATCCGCTGAGCGTCCCTGCGACGTCGTCGCTCCAGGGCGCGTCCCTCGAGAGGGGCTCGAGACTTGACGTTATCGAGATAGTTCAGCATCGCGGGATGCTGCGCGGTGGCGATCACGAGATCCTCAAACCGGCCCAGGACGTGCGGACGAATCGCCGTCTCGACGTAGTGGCCGGCGTAAAACTTCACCGGTCCTTTTCGAGCAAAGACGTTGAAGTGGTTCATCCAGAAGTCGGTCATGACCTCGACCACCTGGTCATCGCTCGAGATCTGACGGGCGAGCTGAGCCATGGTGTAGGCGCTGGCCAACTTTTTGAAGTTGAGGGACTTGAGCTTCTTGCGAATATCTTTGTTTCGCTTCTTTCGAACCGGGGGAGCCGAGGGTACCGCCTCTTCGACGCCCCCTTCCTCAGCCATCATGCGTTGACCGGTGGCCTCCTCAAAGAGCTCCAAAGGGGGGAGGGTTGCGTAGCGAAAGGGGTCCGGGACCGGATCACTCTTTGCGCGGAGCTGCGCTTCGAGCCAAACGTCGAGGCCCATGGCCGCGACCCGCTCCAGGTCACCGGGGCGTGGTCCGAAGGTGAATCGCCCGAGCGTATGCGCCACCAGGGCGCGGTCTTCCTGCGGGGAGGGGGCGGGCCGGGGTTGGGCGGTCGCCTCTGCGCAGCCGCCGAGGCTCAGCGCTCCCGCGATGAGGAGCGGCTTCGTGGGTAGGGGCACGAGAGGTTTGTAGAGGAGACTGACCACGGGGAGAAGACGGCCGGACAGACGCGCCTTATTCGGCAGGGAGAGCCGGGACTGGCCCCTGGCCTCGCCAGCCGCGGCGCAAGCCCGCGACAATCCAAGGGAGAAACGCGCTCTCGGCTCTTCGCAAAGAATCGTTAAGGTCTCTGCCCGGGATCAGGAAGGCACAAACCATCCGTGAAACCCAAACGGGATTCTCCCTTTGAGCGTGGCTCGAAACACCGGAGTTGTCTCCCGGCTCGACAGATCGAAGGCGGTGAGGATGCTCCGCCGCGCTGCCAGATCGTAGCCCGTGCCGAGGAGCCATCCGTCCCCGGCCTGGCCGCCTCTGGCCACGAAGCGATGCTCCTCGAGAAGTACCTCTCCGGGCACCCGCAGCGTGCGGTTTGAGCCCCGAGGAGTAAGAACCTGGAGACGATCGTCATCAGCCACGGCCAGGAAGCCCCCAGGAGAGCGTCCGTCTACGGCGGGAAAGTCCCCGTGGAGTCCAGTTCTGCGGACGGCGACGTCACGCCCGACGCGGGCCTCGATCTCGACGACCTCCGGGGGAGAGCCGAGCCCCGTGGCCTCGCCGCACATCACGGCCCGCATCTCTTTGGCCATGATCTCGGGCGTGTTCGACCAGCAGGCCCGCATTCGGACCCCTCCCCCCGAAAGATCCTGGGCGTCGGCAAAGTGAAAGATGAAGCCCGGGGGTGCGGCCTGCCAGGTTCGCTTTGAGAAGTCCGACTTGTCGACGGTGAGCAGCTGTCCACCGAGCTCGGGACGCCAGCGGTGGCTGTCCACGTAGAGGCGGCCTTCCGCTCGCTCGAAGACGTGCGGACACACGTAGAACACGAGCTTGCGCTCGGTCATCGCGAAGCTGTGCATGTATCCGGGGAAAGGGAGATCCAGGAGCTCGAGACGCTGGAGCCCGCGTCGTGGATGGAGCTCGTAAAGCACGAGCTTTCCGTCCGCGCCGGCCCACTGGGCCAGACCGAAGTTCCACATCCGGCCGTCCTTCTCGAAGAGGGGGTGAGCCGAGAAGGGGAGATGATCCGCATTCTCGGACCAGGTCACTCTGCGGCGGGTCTTCAGCGTCTGCGGATCCAAGGCGTAAGGTGAGCCTGCCTCCCATAGAGCGAGGAGGTCCTCGCCCCAGGGGACCACGCTGATGTTCGCGGGGTTGCCATCGTCGTTTCCCCGGCTCGGCACCGAGTCCGGAATGCGCGACCCCGCGCCCGAGACGAGGAACCGCCCCGCCTCCGCTTCCCGCTTCCATTTCTCCGTCGCCACCTTTCGCGCGTGATGCCGCACACCGTGGCCATCCAGCCGAAAGCCATGAACCAGGCCATCTCCATCAAACCAGTGCTGGTACCGTGCCCGACCTCGTTCAAACCCGGCCGGTCCGTTTCGAAAGAGCGTCCCGTAGAGCTCCTTCGGGACCTTCCCCTCTACCTTGAGCCGCGACCAGGGGAGTTGTGCCGCGTCCATGGAGCGCCACGGATCCAGGCGAGGGGCCTTTTCGACCCTTTGCCGAAAGCCGCGATAGCAACGCTCCGCTTCGTTTGGGGCCTCAGCCCGGCCCCAGCGCGCGGACAAGGCGCCGAGACCGATCCCCGCTAAGAAACGACGCCGAGGAAGCGCCACTAGCGAACCTCGATGACGGAGGTCTGGGTCTCCCCCTGCACCAAAAAGGCTGCGTCCTTGAAGCTTGGGGGTCCCATCGACTTCGGGTTGTTGCTGAAGCCGTAACCCTCGGAGGGGATACCCAGGAGGTTGCGGTCCAGTTCTCCGTTTCCGTTTTCATCGTGGTGAAGACGTATGGCCGCGGTTCCCTCTGGAACCTCGAGAACGAAACGCATGCCCGCTTTCGTGACCCTCGCTTCGACAGATGCCAGACTTGGGCTCTTCCCCTCCCATCCTGCGGCGTCGACCACCGCGATTCGCACCCTTCCCTTCAGCTCGAGGCCGTTGACCACGACCGATAGTTGTGTGGCCCATGCGGCATCAGGAGCCGCACACACACCGAGGGCACATGCGAAGGCCGCCATCAGACAACGTTGATGCATGCTGAGAGCCTGCCCAGCCCCGCCGAGGAGGGGCAGGTGCCAGAAGTCACGATCTTCGAGAGAAGGAACTTCTCCGCTTCTGAGGCCCGCGGGGCCATGACAGGATGCCTCCCATGATGGAGCCCCGCGCCGAGCCGATGCTCCCGCTCGGGCGACAGAACGCGGAACGCTGGATGAACCTCGCGGCCGTCGTGACCTGGACCGGACTCGCGATCTTCGCCGTTCACCGTTCGCTCACCGTCACCTTTCTCAACGCCAACGAAAAGCGCCTGGGGCTGGCGCTCGTGTCCCTCACCCTTCTTCTGGGCGGGATACACATCTTTACATCACTTGGTCGTAGCCGCCGCGCCTGGCTCTCCATTTACCTCCAAACGATCGCCGCCCTCGGCTCCGTGCTGGCCATGAAGGCGGGTACGCTTTCCGTATTTCTGATCATCATCGTTACCCAGACCACCTTCGTAGGCCCACGGCATCGCGGTCTGGCGTGGATGGGAGCGGCCAACTCCATTGATCTCGCCCTCCGGATGACGTTCCTGCCGCTCACGGCCGCCCTCATCAGCTTCGCTCTGAGTCTGGGATTTCAGCTCTTCGCATTCGCGATGAGCTCGGCGGTGGCGGCAGAGCGAAACCTGAGTCTGTCCCTGGCCGGGGTCAACGCCGAGCTCGTCGCCACCCGGCGACTTCTCCAGGAGAGCGCGAGGAGCGAGGAGCGCCTTCGAATCTCACGGGATCTCCATGACGTGGCTGGCCATCACCTGACGGCGTTGAAACTAAACCTGCAGTCCGCAAAAACACGAAGCGATCTGGCCCCGGAACGCATCCAGCTCTGTCTCGACCTGTCGTCGGAGCTCCTCACGGGGATCCGCAGCGTGGTTCATCGCCTGAGAGACCACGACGCCATCGATGTCCATTCCGCCCTGCGGGCCCTCCAGAATCAGCACCCAGACCTGCAGGTCGAGCTCGACATCGACGCCGATCTGACCGTGCGGACGGTTGAGGTGGCCGAGGCCCTCGTCCGTACGACTCAGGAAGCCATCGCCAACGCGGTGACCCACGGGCGGGCAAGGCAGCTTTCGATCCGCCTGGCTCCGAGTCCGGAGGGCCTTTGCCTCTCTATCGAGGACGACGGCCAGGGCGGGCCTCGCAACGCGGGCGGCCGAGGTCTCGAGGGTCTGAGCGAGAGAGCGGAGCGCTTGGAGGGTTCGCTCCGCATCACGAGTCGCTCCTCCCAGGGCTGGACCGTGGCGCTGTTCCTCCCCGCCGAGGGCGTGTCTTGAGACTGGCCGTCGTCGATGACCAAGTCCTGGTGCTCCAAGGCATCTCGGAGCTCCTCGAAGCCGTCGAGGACTTCGAGGTCAGCCTACGGGCTTCGAGCGGCGAGGAGCTCCTGGGCCGGCTGGAAGAGACGGAAGTTGACGTGGTGGTGATGGACGTCCGCATGCCGGGCCGAAGCGGTCCCGACACCGTCCGGGCGCTCGAGGCTCGGGAGCGCCCCCCGCCTGTCCTGCTCCTCACCACCTTTGACGACGAGGCGCTCTTCGCAGCCGCCATCGACTGCGGAGCCCGAGGCTTCATGCTCAAAGACGCCGACATCGGGGAGCTCGAGCGTGCCTTGCGGCGCATCGCGGCCGGCGGAAGCTACCTTGCGCCGGTGACCGGGACGCGATTTCGCCTCGACCCTTCCGAGCCCCCGGCGCCCCCCCCGCCTCGTCTCTCGGACCGCGAACTGGATGTGCTGCGACTCATGGCCGGGGGCTACTCCAATCGTGAGATCGCGGGGATGTTGTTCCTCGCCGAAGGCACGGTCAAAAATCATGTCTCGGTCATCCTGCACAAGCTGAAGACCCGCGACCGGACTCGGGCCGTGCTCCGCGCCCTCGGACAAGGCCTTGTCTAGAACTTCTGACGAAACCGAGCCCAGACACCACCAGGCTCCCGTATGCAAGGATCGCAGCTTCCCTCCTTCGTGGGACTTCTCACTCTCTTCGCTGGCCTTCTCGCCGCCTGCGTGAGCCCGACGACGCACGGGACCTTAGAACGCGCCAACGATCTTCCCCTGGCGGCGGCTCTATCTCCCCTGAGTCCTACCCCCGCGGGACAAGCCCGCGTATGCGAGCGACGCCGTCCCCCCGGTTCCAGGATCTTTCGCCGTGTGTGCGTCTCGGCCGCCCGGCGCCACGCCGAGCGAGAGGCGGCGCGCCGTTTCTTCGACCCCAGTCGACGCGGCACCATCGAGCAAAACGCCGTCTTCGACCCTATCGCGAATTCGATTTCTCATTTCTGAAGCACTGGCCTGCGGAAATTCTGACCCACCCTCGTGCGCCTCTTGGGCGGCGGCTCACGATTTCTGCCGGGCCGTACTCGCCCCCGGGAAATGCAGGCTGACCTTCAGGCCAGGCAAGCCTGCGCCTTGCTCGAGTCGCACGTAGCCTCCGTGAGCCTCCATGACCCTTCGTACCAGCGGCAGGCCGAGCCCCTGGCCGCGCGCCTTCGTGGTGTGAAAAGCCTCGAAGACCTGGGCGCGGTTTCGAAGCGGGATGCCCGGCCCCGAGTCTTCCACCCAGATCACGGCCTCATCGGCATCACCCCGGCGCCATCCCGCACGCACCCGCCCCTCCGGACCGGCGGCCTGATAGGCGTTCGTGAGGACGTTCTCGACCGCTGTCACCACGAGGTCCTTGTCGATGCAGGCTTGAAGGGGAGGCCCGGAGAGCTCGAGTTTCGCGCTCCCCATCGCTGCCCGCACCACGGGCTCGAGCTCGAGCGTCTGCGGCTCGATCTCGAGCCGCCCCAACCGTCGGTAAGTCGTCATCCCCTCAGCGATGCGCTGGGCGTTGGCATCTATCTGTTCGAGAAACCATCGATGGGGAGCTAGGTCCCTCCCCTCGTCAAGCTCGATAAGAAGGAACTGCGCCGCTCCTCGGATCGAGGCCACGGGCGTATTCATGTCGTGGGCAAGCTGATTCACCATCGTGCCGAGAACGAAGAAGTCCCGCCGCCGTCGTCGCTCTTCCCGCCAGGATTGAAGCGCCGGCCATCCCGCCGCCAACGCGACGGTGAGCGGAGGCACCAAGATGAGCTGCCAGAGTCTCGATGAGCTCATGCCCGCCGCCGTAGACGCGATGGCGAGCGGGACCAACGCCCCCGCGATGGGAACCAGAGCAAGGAGGAGGGGGAGAGCGAGCCCACGACGGAGCCGAGAAGTGTCGAGAAGATCGTGACGCAGGACCGCCACGGCCAGCACCCAGGAGCTCGCCGCAAGCCCCAAAGGGCCGAGCTTTGGCACCCACGGCAGCCAGTCCTCGACCATCTCCGTAAGGCCAAAGAGCCATCCCAGTACGAGGGCAGCGGCCAGCAGGCGCGCGCGCGCGCGCTCGGCCTGACCCACGACCGATCGGAGATAGAGCGACAGGCGAAAGAGGGCTACGCCCAAGAGCACATTCGCCAAGACCAGGTAGGTCAGATCCCAAGCGGAAGAGCGTTCGAAGCTCCGCAACGCCGGATGGAGGCGGCTGATCGCGGAGAACACGGAGAGCCCGGCCGCTCCCGCTAAAAATAGGGCTTCCAGGCGCTGCAGCCAGGACTGGCGGATAAAGAGCACCGGGAGCCCAATAAACCGGCGCACCACGATGAGCGTCACCGCGGGGGCGAGCGGACTCGTGGAGATATCGAGGAGATGTCCCAGACCTCCGCGGTGACCCTCGAGCGCCTGGACATAGCGCGCGAGCGACCAGGTGGCGAGGAGCGCCGCGAGCGCCGCGAGCGGGCCCGCCACAATACTCGATCGCCATCTCCGGGCCGAGAACACACCCACGACGAGAAAGCCGACCACCGCAACCGTGGTGGGGATGGCTTCGAGGACGCCCACGTCAGCCCGTCAGTTAGCAGGCACGACGGCGGAGGTCTTGCTGCTCGCCGGGAATCCAATAGGATTCGGGCGTGCCCGCCTCGATTCTCGTGGTCGATGACGATGCCGCCTTCGGCACCGTCCTCGCCAGCCTTCTCCGTCAGGCGGGCTACCAAGCGACCTCTGTGACCTCGGCTCAGGAGGGGTTAGTCCGCCTAGAAAGAACCCTCTTCGATCTCCTGATCACCGACCTTCTCATGCCCGGGATGAACGGAACCGAACTGCTCCGAGCGACGCAGGCCAAGTTTCCAGATATCCCCGTCTTGATGGCGAGTGGACACGCCACCGTGAGGGAGGCGACGCAGGCCATCCGGCAGGGCGCCGTCGACTTTATCGAGAAGCCCATAGACCGCGATCAGCTGCTCCAAATGGTGGAAAAGGCGCTGGCGCGGCGCCCTCCTCTTGCTGCCGAGCCCCCTCTCGAGGCCCCGGACATCGGGCTTCCCCGTCCACAGCTGGAGGATCTCGCCCGTTCGGACGCACCCGTCCTCATCTTGGGAGAGACGGGCACCGGCAAATCGCGCCTCGCGGGGCTGCTGCACGAAGCCAGCCGGCGAGCCAAGGGCCCTTTCGTGACCCTCGACTGCGGCACCCTCCCGGAGGGACTCGCGGAGAGCGAGATCTTCGGTCACGTCAAGGGAGCCTTCACCGGGGCGGCGGGGAGCCGAGACGGCGCCGCCCGTCGAGCCGACAAGGGGACCCTGTTCCTCGATGAGATCGGCGATCTGCTGGGGCCTCTGCAGATAAAGCTCCTTCGTCTTGTCCAAGAGGGTGAGGTTCGACCGGTCGGGAGTGATCATCCGGCCTCCGTCGACTTGCGTATCATCGCCGCTACCAAGCGCGACCTCGAGGCGGACGTTCAACAAGGGCGCTTCCGCGACGACCTATATTATCGGCTCGCCGTGGTCCCTCTCGTGTTGCCTCCCCTTCGAGGTCGACACGCCCATATCGGGAACGTCGCGTCCGCTCGGTGCGAAGCGCACGCGGAGCGACTCGGTCGATCCCGCGTCTTGTCCTCAGGCGCCCTCGAGGCTCTCCAGGCCCACGACTGGCCCGGAAACTATCGAGAGCTGGACAACGTCCTGGCCCGACTGGTGCTGATGAGCCGCGACGAAAACATCGTCGAAGAGGACGTTCGGCGCTGGCTCCGGCCCGGGCGCCCCGCCTCCTCCCCTTCCCCCGCCCCGGTCGGGTCGGTCCGAGAGGAGGAAAACGGTCTCGAGCAGGCACGACGAGCCTCCGAGCGGCAAGCGATACGAGATGCGCTGCGACTGAGCGGAGGGAACCGGACCCGCGCCGCCAAAATGCTCGATATCGGGCGCCGGACTCTCTACCGCAAGCTCTCCGAGCTGTTCGATGAGGGCGAGCTCGAAACCCTCTCTTAGTAGAAGTGCCCCACACCGACCAAGACCTCCGGCTCGCCGCTGAGTCGGCCGAGGTCGAAGCCTACCGTGGTTCTGAGAATGAAGCCTCCGATGAACTCGAGGACCAAAACGACGTCCGTTCCGGCCCCTACTCGGAGCTCGGGCACGAAGTCGATACGAGCGTCGGGCACCACGAAGCCCAAATCGACGAAGGGGTGGAGTTCGAGGTGGACGAGACCATCAATGCCCAAGAGTTCGACGCCTACGCTGTGGTTGGTGTGAGCGAGGAAGTTTCCCACCATCGTCCGATCGCGAATCCCGCGGAGCCTTCGCCCCTGCGTCGGGTTGGCCCCTTGGACGATGCCGTCGAGTCCCAGCCATGTATAGTAACTGAAGCGCTCGCCCCATACTCGGTATAGACGGAGCTCGAGGCCAAGGGTCTGGCTCGCCAGCCAAACGTCGTCCCGAACAACGCCGTCAAAACGTCCCCGGCCGAGCACCTCCACTCCCTCCCGAGCGTGACCGCGCCAGTCCACGCGGCGGTACCCGCCGGCGAGACCAAGGCCGGCCGTGACGGTGTCGCGGGGAAACAGCCCCGTCCCGAGACGATCCTCAAACCCGTAGCGGAGCGTCACCGCGGGTCCGACCCGGACGGACCAAAACTGAGTGTGCAGCTGACGCGCGACGGAGAGTCCGATCGTGGTCGACTCGAACCGGAAGTCGAACCGAGGTGTGCCGTCCGGGTTGTCGCCCTGGCTGAGCTCGCGCCGCTGTTGAAGTTGGAAGCCGTAGGTCCAGCGTCCGATCTTGAGACTTTGAACGGCGAGCCCCATGCGCCACTGGTCCGCCTCGCCGTCGCCGTTGATGCGTAGGTAGGGGTTGGTGACCCAGTCCGTGAGGGTGCCGAAGGCATTTCGGTAGCGAACATCGAGGCCGAGCTCCGTCCCCACGTTCGAGTCGAAAAGGACGTAGGGGAGAGGGAGCAAGGCCACGCGCTCCCGGAGTTGGAATCGCACCTCGACCCTGCCCTCCACCTCGACCAGCCTGGCGGTGACCGAGGCGAAGGCTCTCCGATTGACGAGATCCTGCCGCTCCCGTTCGACCGCAGCCTCGAGCGCTTCACGACTCGAAAAGCGATCCTCAGGCCTCAGATCCAAAAAGAGCCGCACCAGCCCGGACGAAGTCGGCCCGTCCGACTCGACTTCGATCGCGCCAAGCACGACCGGAGCCGTGGCCGCCGACGCCGCTAAAACGTTCAGAAGCACGGACCACACAGACGGGAGTCGAGACTATAGAGTTGGGGCCTCCAAATGGACACGAGCGAAGCCCCGTACGTCGAGGCGGCCCACCGCGCGGCCCTCCTCGTAGAATCTGATATGCGCCTCGGGCTGGGCACCGGTCGAGCCGCCACCGCCTTCATCGAGGCCGTCGCGGGTCGGTATGCCCGTGGTGAACTCACCGGCCTGCGATGTGTTCCCAGCAGTCGCCGCACCGAAGCCCTGGCCCGGGAGCTCGGCTTGCCCTTGGCCCCGTGGACCGAAGGTCTCGCGCTCGACTTGACCGTGGATGGAGCGGATGAAGTCGACCCTCAGAATCGAGTCTTGAAGGGCGCGGGAGGGGCGCTCTTGCTGGAGAAGGTCATCGCCGCCGCATCTCGCCGCTGGGTTCTCGTCATCGACGCGTCCAAGCAAGTGGAGCGGCTGGGGACCCACTTTCCGCTCCCCGTCGAGGTGGTTCGCGAGGCGGCCGCGTACGTGCGAGCGGAGCTGGACAGCCTCGGCCGCGCCGAGATCCGCAAGCAAGATGCCGGGGCTGATTTCGTCACCGACACCGGCCATCTACTCCTCGATCTTCGCATCGGCCCGATGGATGCCCCTGAGGCCGTGGCTCATCGGCTGGGCCAAGTGGCGGGGGTGGTGGAACATGGGCTATTCCTCGGGGCCAAGCCGGAGGTCTTGGTGGGGGCCTGACCTATGTCACACGACCCCACCCGCCCTGAGTGGCGCATCGATCCCCGGGGAGCGGAGCTTACTGCGAAGCGCCTGCCTGCAACTCATCACCCTGACAGGGGACTAGCACTAGCGCAGGCGGGTGACCTCAGCGTGGTCACGAAGGAGCATGAGGGGAAGACCCACCGCAATCCCCGCCCCGAGGGTCCCCAAGCCAATTCCCGCGGGAACCCAGATGTCCTCCTCGGTAATGTCGTCCGCAAAGAGGGGACTGGCGATGATGGCCAAGGCCGCCACCGCCGAAGCTCCGAAGACGACCCATCCCGTGATGCGGGCTCCCCGACGACTCGCAAACTCGAGCCGCAGGGTTTCGTCCTCGGTGAAGTTGAAGGGACCGCCGCGGGCCCTCTGCGCGTTCCCCGACCTCTCGGAAATCCCGAACTGGTAGGTGCCCTTAGGAATCTCGACGGAGCAAGGTGCCATGCAGAGCGGGTTAAAGGAGTCCACTCGCGCCACCCCCACGCCGCCGTAGGTCCAGACCGTTCCGACGGAGCTTCCCGCGAGTCGGTGCGCGGTCAGCTTCTGTTCGGCTGGAGCCTCGAAACGTAGATTTACGCCACCGGAACGAGTTCGAGTCGACCCGGGCTCTCGCTGAATCTTCCCTTCCAACTCGACAGGCCCGGCTGCGACGACCCGTTCGGAGGGTATCGTGCGAATCTCCCCCGTCACGGTCTGAACCACAACGTGGCTTCCCACGACCTGTTCGACGATGGTTCCGCGCACGAAGGAGCCGTCCTTAAGACGAACGACGTCCGGCGCCCCTTCCGCCGCCCTTGCTTCGGCCAAAGAGCTGCAGGCCACCGCCATCGCAAAATATAGATATAAACCTCTCACCCACGGGCGAGACACAGGTGCGCACTTCATCATAAACCCCAGTCAAGCCGCCTCCGCAGCGCGTCGGCGGGAACAAAGCCCTCGAGCATCCAAAGCGCAATGCGCGCCTCTCGAGATACCCGAGTGTTCCGCAACGGACGTGCCAACGAAGGTTTCAGGGAGATATGAGGGATGTGATGGGGTTTCGAACTCTGGGGTTTGAGACGCTGAGGCTTCGAACCGCGGGCGAAGCGATCAGAAGGGCGGGAGGCTGAGCCACAAGGCCTGGCTGGCAGAGGCCAACAGGACCAGCCAGGTGAGCATGGCGCCGCTGCCTCGCCCGACCTTTTGAGGGGTACTGAGAGGGCTCGATGCTCGTAGGGTCGCGGCATGGATGAGGCGCGCGCCGACCAGGGCAAGCCCTAGGGCGTGAAGCACCAGCGGCTCCGCTCGTCCCGTGCCCTCAGCGAGCAACATGAGCACGAGGATGGCAGGGACATACTCGGTAAAGTTCCCGAAGACCCGAATCCGCGTGGCCAGGACGGTGTCGCCACCATCACCCCACGGGGTGTCGATGGCGGCCCGTCGAAGCGGCACACGGATCGAAAGGAACGACATCAAAAGGCCGAGCACGGCCGCGTAGGCGAGCGTTGTGGGCGCGTTCATGGATCCAGTGTGACGGCCGGTGGTGGCCCACTCCAGAGCATGAAAGAGATGATGAGCATGACTGAGACTCATCGTCTTAGAGAGCTCGACTTGAATCTCCTGGTGGCCCTCGACGCGCTCCTCCGTGAAGAGCACGTCAGTCGCGCGGCCGGAAAACTCGGCATCTCCCAGAGCGGCATGAGTCGAAGTCTCAGTCGCCTGCGGGAAGCCTTCGGAGACCCTCTCCTCGTGGCGGGGCGACGGGGACTCGAGGCTACTCCGCGGGCCGAGTCGCTTCGCGCGCCCCTCGCGACGGCTCTGGCCGCTGTCGACACGATGCTCGAAAAGACGGCCTATCGTCCCGAAGAGGACCGGAGCCCATTACATCTTCTCGTCCCGGATCATCTCGCGCTTCTTTTGGGGCCGCACCTCCTCGGGCGCTTGGCGGCGGAGGCCCCAGGTGTCGATCTGATCGCTCGCGGGTTTGGCGCCGCGTGGCGCGAGGACCTGGCCGAGGGTCGCGTGGACCTCGCCTTCGGCGTCCTCAATCGCTCCGACGGCGCCTTGCGAGCCCGGAGCGTCCTCGACGATCCATGGGTCGTGCTCGTCCGCGAAGGCCATCCTGCACTGCAGAAGTCCTGGAGCGCTGACCACTTTGCGAGCCTATCGCACGGACTGATGACCGTGGACGGCCGCGGTCACGGCCATGTCGATCGCGCTCTCCACCGAAAGGGTCTCAAGCGACGTGTGGCCTTCCGCGCCACGTCGCCGGTTGTCGTCGCGGCCATGGCGGCTGAAACGGACCTCGCGGTGACGACCTCGCAACTCCTCGCTCGGTGGCTGATTCGACGCTTCCCGCTGGCGATTCGGCCCCTCCCTCTAGAGGCCGAGCCTCTCCGTATTCCTCTTGTCTGGCACGAGAAGCTCCACCACGACCCTCGTCATCGCTTTCTCCGCGAGCTGGTCGTGGATGCGGCGCAGAACATCGCCCCTGTCTAGCCCGTCGAGGGTCGAAGGTTCGGGTCACGTTCGCTGCAGCCGCGAAGAGCAAGCCTACTTCCTTTTGCAGAGCAGCATAGAAGTCCGCGGTCGCTACAAAGCGGGGCCCCGGCCTTGCGGTCCGTCAAGATGTACGCCTAACCTTTGGCGGATAGCGGTCCCCGTTTCGTCAGAGACAGCGCGCATGACCGACACGAGGACATGCCATGACCCGCGTGCGGCGTGAATGGGGGAGAGGGAGGAGAGAAGTGCCCAAATTATCAATAACTCTGCCGGCGTTGACGCTGGTGGGTTTGCTTTCGCAAGCCTCGCCGTCGACGGTCCTGGCGCAAGACGATACGCCCGCCGAATCGGAGAGCACGACCGAAGCTTCCGAGACTTCGGCCGACGACGCCGAGGCGCCTGCCGACGACGTCGAGAATCTGGTCGTGACCGGTTCCTACATTCCGAGGAAACGACAACTCGACCAGCCCACCCCCATCGCGATCATCTCGGGCGCTCAGATCGATGAGATCGGCGCCAAGCGTATCGCCGACATCACGCGCACGCTCACCATCAACACGGGCGCCGAGAACAACATCGACGCGTTCACGCAGAACGCGACACAGGGCACCTCGAACATCAATCTTCGTGGTCTCGGCGTAGGTTCTACGCTGGTCCTTCTCAACGGCAAACGCCAGACCACCATTGCCAGTCAGAACAACCAAGGCATCACCTTCGTCGACACTTCGGCGCT
>JBCBRU010000032.1:0-28245 GCA_039819565.1 Myxococcota bacterium
CGGGCGGTCCGCGGCGGGTAATATCCAGCGCTCTCGTCCGATACACGGCATCGGAGTCACGAAGGACGGAATTGCGTTTTTCTGGCGGGCGAAAAGATTCCAGGACCGTGCCTTTCGTGTGTGATGCGCACACGGATGCTGTCCTCTGGGGGTGGCGCTCGAGAGGAGGAGCATCGCGGCTGGGATCACCCTCGCCGTACTCTTCGCCCGCGAGGTCGAGGCGCTCGAGCCTGGAGTCGCTCCGGATCAGTACGTTCGTCGTCAGTGGTGGACTTCACAGGGGCTGCCCCAAAACACGGTACAGGCCCTCGCGCAGACGTCGAGCGGCCTCCTCTGGGTCGGGACGCAGAGTGGGCTCGCTCGCTTCGACGGCGCGTCCTTCGAGACCTTTGAGGCCCCGAGCACGGGGCTTCCCTGCAACGACATCACCGCCCTCGTGGCCGGGGAGGGGGACCAGCTTTGGATAGGTACCGCGCGGGGGCTCGTCAGCGCCACGGGTCCGGGGCTGGCCGAGCTCCAGCGCTACGGACCGGATGAGGGGCTTCCGGTGGGACCGATCTCAGCCCTCGGGAGGGATCCTTCAGGTGCGGTCTGGGTCGCGCTGAGGACCGGGGGGGTCTTTCGGTTGACCCGCGCCCCGGACCCTCTCCGATTCGAGAAGCCGCTACGCGAGGACGTGTCGGGGGTGGGTTGGGGCTTCTATTTCGAAGGCCCGGACGAAGCCTTTACCACCTGGCTGGCCACCAGCCGGGGGCTCCTCCGCGTCCGTGGGGAGCATGCACGTATCTTCTCGGTCGATGCCGGGCTGCCCAGTCGCTTCACCTCCTCGGTACTTCGGGATCGGCGGGGAGACCTCTGGGTGGCCACTCGGGGAGGGGTGGCGCGGGCCCCGCGCGGCGCCGAGCGCTTCGTAGCTGTCTCTCCCACGGTTCCTGCCGGGCAGCCCACCCTGAGTCTCGCGCTGGACGCGGACGGTCACGTCTGGGGAGCGTCCTTCGAGCGGGGGGGTTGGCGCTACGACGGCCGCCGCTTCGAGACGCTGAAGGTCAGTCCGTCGGGGATCGCCTCCGTGCTCACGATCCTCGAGTCCGACGATGGGAGTCTGTGGCTCGGTACCTATGGGCGTGGCTTGATTCAGCTCCGCGAAGGCTTGGGGCTCGTCTACGGCGAGGCTCACGGACTCCCGGACCCACACGTCACCGCCATCGCCGTCGATGAGGACCGAGTTGTGGTGGGGTCGGCGACGGGGCGATTGGGCTGGCTCGAGGATGAAGCCTACGTCGATGTAGACGTCCCGTCGCCGAGCCTGATCTGGTCGTTGTTGGTACGCCGGGATGGAACCCTCGTAGTCGGGACGCTCGACGGCCAGCTCCTCTCCGTCCCTCGCGATGAGCGTCGGGCCGAGGTTCTGTTGCGACGTCAAACCCGGACCCCCATTTCTGCCCTGATGGAGGACGCTCAGGGGAGAGTTTGGGTCGGCGCCAAGGGCCTCTTTTGGCTTCGGGAAGGGCCCGGGCCGGCCCGCCTCGACCCCGTGCAGGGCGTCGAGCAAGGCGCCATGACTCTGTTGAGAGCTCGCCCCGGAGGCGGAGCCTGGGTGGGGACCCGCACGGGAAGGCTCCATAGCCTCGGTCCAAACGGCGAGGTCCATGAGCATATTGACTTGTCCGACGGGTTAGGACCCGTCTTCCCCGTCGATATAAAGGAGTCGATATATGGAGAGAGCCTCGTCGGGACCATCGGCTCAGGCTTGGGCCGGATAGATGGAAGCCACCAAGTTTGGCTCAGCGGAGCGGACGGTCTCCCTGAGAGCGACGTCCAGTCTCTGCTCGTGGACGAAGAGGGCGGCCTCTGGTGGTCGGGCAAGCGCTACCTTGCCTGGCTCCCGGATGCCTTGGCCCCGAGCCGTCCCGAATGGGGGGAGATACGATGCTTTCGGCTCGATACGCTCCGGCCCGGACTCGAACTCGAAGGCGGCTACCAAAGAGCGGGCGTGCGCGACGAGCGAGGGGTCTTTTGGCTGGCGAGTACGCAGGGCGTCGTAAGCGTCGACCCAGCTCAGGTCGCGCGTCGGAGTCGCGGGGAGCGCTTGCCTTCGGTGACCGTGGAGAAGGTTCTGGCCAACCGTCAGGTGTTGCGGCGGGAGTCTGAAGGGCTTCCTCCGGGGCTGTACGATCTCAGCTTCCAGCTCTCCGCGCCCTACTTCAAGAGACCTGCTGAGCTCAGGTTTCAGGCCCGGCTCGAAGGTTTGAGCGAGGCTTGGACCTCCCTCGAATCGGGACGCACCGTAACGTATCCGCAGCTCGGACCCGGAAGATACGTCTTCGCGGCGCGGGTTGGGCTCGGGGACGGGCGGTGGTCTCCGCCCTCGCCCGCGGTCGAGTTTCAGATCCGCAGCTCGTTTTGGGAAACGACTTGGTTTCGCGGGCTTCTCGTCATGGCCGGAGGGGCCGGGCTCTGGGGGCTGGGCCGAGCTCGCCACGCCCGTCGGGAGGCCATCCTGCGGGCGGTCGTACGCGAGCGGGCACGTATCAGCTTGGACATCCACGACAGCCTCGCGCAAGGCTTCGCGATCATCCTCATCCGGCTCGGAATGATGGAGAGCACCGCCGGTTCCGAGGCGCGCGAGTGGCTGGACGAGCATCTGACGGCCTTGAGGAAGGTTGCGCACATGAGCCTGGCGGAGGCTCGCGCCCTCATCAATGGCCTTCATCCTCCATCGATCGTCGAGCCTACGACGCGGTCCTGTCTCGAGTCCGCCCTGCAACCTCTCGCCCAGGCGGCCGACCTTCGACTCGTCGTCGCGTGTAGTCCCGAACTCCCGGACCTCCCCCGCTCCCTCTTGGCGGTGGTGCTTCGAGTCGCGCAGGAGGCTACCACGAACGCGATCCGTCATGCGCAGTGCTCGGAGATTCGGGTGTCGGTGGAGCCGCGTGCGCGCGGGCTTCGGCTTCGCATCGTGGACGACGGCGCCGGCTACGACCCCGCGGGATCCGCGTCCGGACACGGCACGAGGGCGATGAGGGAACGCGTCGCTTCTTGTCGGGGACGGCTTCAAGTCACCAGCGTTCCTGGTCAGGGTGCGACGGTGGATGTCTTCATCCCCTTACATCGCCCTCGGTGGCCTCTCGGAGCTTCCACTCATGCCTAGAGCCCAATCACATCTTCGGTCGATGGTGCCGCTGCTCTCCGTTCAGTTCATGGGGACGATCGGGTACTCGCTCGCCCTCCCTTTCCTGGTCTTTCTGGTCAGCGATTTCGGGGGCGCCACGTGGACCTTTGGTCTCCTGGGAGCGACCTACTCCGCCTGCCAGCTGGGCGCGGCACCGGTCCTCGGCCAGTGGTCCGATAGTATCGGGCGCCGGCCCATACTCATCCTGAGTCAGGCCGGCACCCTCGTTGCCTGGCTCCTCTTTCTCGGCGCCCTCGGGCTCCCTCGATGGGCTTTCGGGACATGGGCGGGCGCCGAACTCACGCTTCCTCTCCTCGTCGTCTTCCTTGCTCGAGGGCTCGACGGTCTCACCGGGGGGAACGTCTCCGTGGCCAACGCTCTGGTGGCCGATCTCAAGCACGACGATCCCGAGGGTCGCAGGGTGGCCTTCGGGCAGATGGGGATGGCGGCCTCGCTGGGCTTCGTCGTGGGGCCGGCTCTCGCAGGCCTTCTCTCGGATACGCCTTGGGGGTACGCGGCCCCGGTGTCCGCGGCGATTGCCCTCTCGGCGGTGGCGACCGGGTTGTGTCTGGGCATCGTCGAGCCGCCACGGGCGAACCTACAGGAGCCGCAAGAGCCGCCCGCGCTTCCGAGGCTGCTCGGTCAACAGCACCGGCGGTGCGACGCGGTGGTGCAACCCCCGCGTCAAGGGAGCTTGACCCGATTCCCAGTGGCTGGCCTCCTCGTCAGCACCTTCGTTCAGTTCCTGGCCTTCAATCTCTTCTATGTCGCCTTTCCCCTACATGCGGAGGGAGTTCTCGGCTGGACGGGACGAACCATGGGGCTCTTCTTCGCGGTCATGTCAGGGGTCATGCTCATCGCTCAAGGCCCCTTGCTCGCCATGCTCACCGCTCGCTTGCCGCCGAGCTGGGTGTTCGGGCTCGGCACCGGCGTCCTGGTCCTCTCCTTCGCGTCTTTCGCGATCCCCGGAGCGTCCATCCCCTTTCTGGGAGCGGTGCTGTTCGCCCTGGGCAACGGGGTGGCGTGGCCCACCTTCCAAGATCGCATCGCGGACGCGGCCGGTGACGAGGAACAAGGGGCGGTCCAGGGCGCGGCTACGAGCGCGGGGGCCTTCGCAAGTATCCTCGGGTTGCTGGCGGGTGGCTTTCTCTATCCGCATTTCGGGGCGGGGCTGTTCCTGGTCGCCGCCTTCCTTTACGCCGTCATCGGTGCGGCCACCCCGCTGTGGTTCTCGAGCCGGGCGGGTCCGACCACGGGTTGAGGGGGCGAAGCACGAGGCGGTGAGCCGGGTCTCGCGACCGAACCCTCTTCTGGTCGTGCGGACAAGGAAGGTTGCGTCGATCGTTTCCCTGGTGTGCGCCGCGGCATGCGTGGGGCCTCTCGAAGACCCCTGGCGCCCCCCGCCTTCGACGGACGCGGGCCGCGCCGCGCCGGCTCTGGGCGGCTCCATCGAAAGGGAGGGCGACCGCGACGCCGGGGAAGCGAAGTTCGACGGCGCCCTCGGTGCTTCGGCGGATCTCGGCGCTTCGGCGGATCTCGGTGCTCCGGATTCTGGGCACCCGGACATGGGGGCCGACGACGGTCTCGCGCCCCTCTTCGTGGCGTTCGGCCACGGCGAGCGAACGCTGGTCTCGTGCGATGGCGGACGCACGTGGGTGGGCGAGCGCGCCGAGGCGCTGGAGCCCCCGGGCGGCGACTGGTCGCACAGTCCTCACGCCGCGCGAGCGCTCGTCTTCGCCCAGGGCTGGTTCTTCTACGCAGCCGGCTGGGGGGCACCGCGCATCGTGCGCCGGAGCCGAGACGGCGTACGCTGGGAGGACGTCGTGCCCCGTGGCGAGGCCAGCGACAACTGGAGCGGGGTCGGGACCCGATCCGGAGTGATCTTTGGCCAGGCCAACCGCGGGCAGCGAAGCCTCGACTCCGGCCAAACCTGGGCTCGGATCGCCCCGCCCGGAGACGGGAAGGGGCTCTACGCGAGCAGCGGGGACACCGTACTTCTCGCCTCGCTCGGAGCTCGGTCGCTCATCGCGCGGTCCGAGGACGACGGGACGACGTGGACCTCGTTCCCGGTCACGGGAGCTCTCACGGACTGCTTGGAGCAGCCCCGTGGCTTCGCTTCGGCGGAGGGAAAGGCGGGGCTCGTCTCTGCGGACGGTGCCTTCTGCTTCTCAGGCGACGACGGTCGGACCTGGCGTCGGGGGGCGGACGTCCCCGGGGGCGGAGTGCGGAGTCTGGTGGCCGTGCCTCCCGGGCTTCGCGCCTACGGATCGAGCGGCGCGTTCGAGAGCGAGGAGGGCTCCAGCTGGACCCGCCTCGGCGCGGGGCCGCCGGCGGCTGCGGTGACCCGAGGTGCATCGACCTGGGTCGCTCTCGTCGAGGGCGAACTCCGAGCTTCGGTGGATGGCCTCACCTGGACACCTGCCTCGGCCCCAGGAGGGGGCGCCCCGCTTCAGCACGTGGCTTTCGGTCGGTCGGTCCGGCCGCAGGCCTGCCGCTAACCCCGAGCACGGTCGTCCAATTTATGACCGAGAGCAAATGCGATGAAGCACTGATGAAGAACGAACTCGCTGTCGTATTTCTCAAGCAGCAGTGTCGCGTCCTCGCTGCGTGCGACGACATTGCTGGGGTTTCACTAGAGCCCAACGAGGGGAAGGCTCGAGCTCGCCTCCGTGAGCTCGCCGAAGTGGTGGGTGCGCTCGCTCGCGAGCCTGGGGACGACCCCGCTGAGATCGACAACGTGGCGGCGGCGCTCCGGGAGACCGTAGCCTGGTTGCGAACCCACCTCCCCTTCACACACGCCTTGGCCGTGGAGGGCCTGCGATACGACCTCGAAGAGATCTACGCGGAGTGGCGAGAACGAGCTCGGGAGGCCCGCAAGATCGTGCAATCCGGCGGCGTCGAGGTACGATAACCGCACAAATGGCGGTGGGAGCGCGCAATCTAGCTACCCAAACGTCCAACATCACCGCCACCTACTCCGGCCTCGGGCCTGACTTTTCCGTGGCGGTGCGCTCTTTCCGTTCCGAGGCGGGCTCCGTCGACGTCCCGACCGGCTCGGCCGAGCATACGATCTCCGTGAGTTTGGGGCCGGGAAACTCAGGGGTTTTGATCACCGACGAGGGACGCAGCCCCGTCGACTTTGGACGTGGGAACGTTGCCGTCCATGCCGCCGGGGAGCCCTTCGCCGCAGAGTGGCCGCAGATTCTGAATCGATCGCCGATCGTTCACTTGAACCTCAGCCCCGCCTTCCTCCAGAGCATCGAAGAGCGCCTTCGAGGCACCCGAGTGGATCTTTGCTCCGTCGTGCTCCCATCCGATGCCTTACTGTCCCGGTGCGCGGGCTGGGCCCGGCGAGAGCTGGACGGGCACGGCATAGGTTCGAGGCTTGCCTGGGACACTCTGGCGTTGGCGATTGCGCTCCAGCTCCTGCGCGCTGCGCCCTCCACAGAGCTGAACATCGAAGTGAGCGGTCATGGGCTTCCGCCCAAGGCGCTCGCTCGGGTGCTGGAGAGGCTGCATGACGATATGGGGGCCCGAGTGAGCCTCGAAACCCTCAGCCAGGACTCGGGCATGTCCCGCTTTCACTTCTGCCGGCAGTTTCGCCGCTCCACGGGACTCTCTCCCCACCAATACCAGCTTCGCATTCGGGTGGAGCGAGCGCAGGAACTCATGTCTCGAAGCCCCGAGCGATCCCTCGCGCAGATCGCCTTGGAGTGCGGCTTTTACGACCAAGCGCACCTCACCCGAGTCTTTCGTCGATACGTCGGGGAGACCCCTGGGCGCTTCCGGGCTCAACTCAGCTCGACCCCTCGACGCCCTGTGCTCTAGGCGCGAACTCTCTCATATTGCGAAGACCCAGGAGCTCACGAAGATCACGGGCGAGATGGCTCGAGTCGTAGAACCCGCACATCCGCCATACCTCCCGAGAGGGGCGCCCCGTACGCAGGAGACTTCGGGCGCGAGCGCACCGGAGCGCGCGGAGATAGCTCGCCGGAGGCAAGCCCACCTCCCGGTGAAACTGGCGCGTGAGATGGAATTTCGAGCCCTTGAGCCCCGCCATGATCTCGGCCACCCGAATCCTCCGACCCACACACCCATCGAGACGTCGACGGAGCCGACGTACTTGTCCGCTCACGACCGCGCAGGGGACTTCGAGGGATGTCCCGTCCGCGCCGCGGAGCTCCACGCGACCCAAGCTCTGCTCACGCGCGGGCCGCAGCTCGAAGATTGGCCTCGGACCCTCCGACGATGCTCGGAGGACGATCATCTCCCCTCGCGGAACCTGAAGGACTTCGCCCGCCGCGACCTCGAGCTCGCCCGTGCCCACCCGGAGGTGCAAGGAGGCGTTCGCGCTGCGAAGGAACGTTGAGCGGAGGAGGTCGAACCACACCCATACCTCGCCGAGCGCCATGGGCCCGTCTGCCTTGGAGGGGGGCGACCACGCGGGACGGACCGTCGTCATCGACGCGTACCATGATCCGGCGCACATCCCACCGTCTGTCACGATCGTGCTCGCATCTGGTGAGCTCCAACTCGAGATCACGATAGAAGCACGTCCCTTCAAGCATCGACGGGACGCCGGGCGTACGAGAAGTGATGCGAGACGCTCCGACGTTCACTGCTTACCGCGACCATCCGGCCTTTCAGAGCAACCTCGCTCCCATCCATGACGAGATGACGAGCGTCCCCGCTCAGATCGTGCACGGAAGCCTCCCACCGAGGCTCTCGGGGACGCTGATGCGTATCGGTCCCAATCCGAGATTTCCGCCGCCCCCCCACGCGGAGCATCACTGGTTTCTCGGGGACGGAATGATGCACGGGATACGTATCGAAGGAGGAGAGGCTCGATACTCTAACCGCTGGGTTCGTACGGCCAAGTTTCGAGCCGAGGAAGCGGCCGGACGAGCCTTGTTCGGAGGGTGGGGGTATCGTTGAGGCTTTGGCAGCCGCGAAGCCCGGTACTATGTCCTCGACAGGGATGGACAGTTGGCGAGATGCGAGGGCTTCGAGCTCCCCTTCCCCGCCTTTGTGCACGATTTTCTCGTGACCCAGGGCCACGTGATCCTTCCCCTGTCACCCTTGATCGCGGACCGCGACGCCGCTCAGAAAGGGACCCCCTATCTCTGGCATCGAGACCAGCCAGCCCTGGTGGGAGTCTTTCCTCGCGAAGAGGGGCCGGGAGAGATTCGATGGGTTGAGACCGAACCCTTTTATGTCTTTCATGTCTTCAATGCCTACGAAGACGAGGGGCGGCTGATCGCGGACGTCTTGGAGTACCCCAGGCCGCCGCTCTTCCCTGACGTCGAAGGCCGTACGCCCACCACCGCCGAGGTCGACAGCGCCGTCAAGCGGTGGCAAGTCGAGCTCGGCAGCCGTCCCTCGCTCGCGCGGCGTCCGGTGGGCATCTCCCCTGCCTTTTCTCTCGAGTTCCCCACCATTGACCCTCGGCGGAGCACGTTGAAGCACCGGGTCGGCTACTTCGTGGGGCGCGAAGATGGAGACCGCCTCGGGTTCAACACCCTCGCCCGCATCGACTTCGAGTCCGGTCGTGTCTCCTCCAAAGTATTCGGTGCGAACGACATGATCTCGGAGGCGCTCTTCATCCCGGATATCGATGCGGACGCTGAGGACCGAGGGTGGCTTGCCTTCCTCGTCTATCGCGCTGGGGCCGAAGCGAGCGAGCTCCACCTCCAGCCGGCCCACGATATGGCGGCTGAGGCTATGGCTTGCTCAAAGCCATCTTTAGGGATGAAGAGATGCCCCCTTCGCAGGGTTGGCCCCTCAGAGGGTCTCTGTGAGCAGGTCCAAGGCCTGTCTAGAGCCAACGTTCGATTGGGCCAAAAGCGAAGCCCCCACCGACCGCAGCGTTTGGTGCCGTACCAGCTGGGCGGCTTCTCGCGCGAAGTCGGCGTCCTGAAGGCGACCGCGAGCAGCGTCCGCATGGTCGGTCACTCCCGCCAGGCCGCTCGACGCGCGCTCCAGCCGTGACAGGACCGCACCGACCTCGGCCTGTCGCTGACTCATCTGAGCGATCGCAACATCCATGGTCTCGATAGAGCTTATCCCTGCGGCTCCGGATACATTCAAGGACGCGAGCGAGCCGAGCAGGATACTCGTCTCGCCCCCGCTGAGCCCGAGCTTGCCAGGATCTCCTCCTCCGATCTCGATCGCGTCGCTCGACCGGAGTGTGAGTGAGGATATATATACCCGACCGCCGATGAAGGCGACCAGGGAGGTATTGCTCGTCTGGATGTTCCGGCCGTCTTCCGCCGTGAGTACGAGGCGATTCGTGCTCGAAAGTGTTGCGACGACCCCGGTCTGGCTGGAGACGGCGTTGATCGCGCTGCGTAGGGCGCCGTCGGCATCGTTCGCCTGGACGTTCACGGCGCCGATATCCACGCCGTTGATGGATGTGAAGCCGGAAGTAATGACAAAAGCAGCGACGGCCGAGGCTCCCGTGACCACGGTCGGACTCACGGTTGCCGTCACCCCGTGAGCCGCCGTATCGTCGTTGATGGCTTGGGCCTTTGCGATAGCCGAGGCGGCAGCTCCGTGACTCGATACGGAATCGTCACTGGCCACGGTGGGACGAACCGGGCTGCCACTGAGGAGGACGTCTCCCGACGCGAAGGCGTCTTGGTCTGCCAGGACGATATTGGCGTTGTAGGCCGACGTCGTCAGCTCATGGACAGTCCCGAGGCTACCTGACCTGGACGCACGAAGAGAGTAACTCAGTCTGTCCCCTGGACTCGGACCTAGGGTGAGGCCGAGCGTTTGCGCAGCACCCGTCAACAGGGGGTGTCCGTTGAACTGTGTTTGTTCGGCGATCCGGTCGAGCTCACTCCGCGAGGTCTCGAACTCGGCTTGAATGTGTGTTCGGTCGACCGCCGATAGACTCCCAGACGAGTATCGGACGGTGAGCTCTCGCATGCGCTGAAGAATCGTCATTTGCTCACCCAGCGCGGTTTCGGCGGTCCGAAGAAGCGCCTGGTTCGCTTCGATGCTCCGAGATGCCGCCCGATAGCCGGCAAGCTGGGCTCGAAGCGCGTTTACTCGAGCGAGCTCCGCCGCCCCGTCTGAGGCTCGCTCGACGCGCGATCCCGTGGCAAGGCGGCGCAGAGCGACGGTGGCCTTGCGCTGATTTCTATCGAGAGCGCGAGACATCGACCTGCTCAACGGACTTGATCGTATCGCGAGCATGGCGTGAAGAGTCGGTGAAATATTCGCGGGGTTCACTCGAAAGCCGACGCTCCTCGCAGTGAAGAGAGATACGGTCGTCCAACCGCCTCGCAACGAGCCACTTCCGCTATCGCCGATCGGAGCCTCGAGTCGTGCTCACCTAGGGGGCTACTCAGGTGGAGGCCCACGGACTTCCACCTCGAGGATCCGAGTATTCAGCGCCCCGAGCCAGCCAGCCGTATCGGAGACGTACTCTGCGCTTACGAAATAGTGATTCGGAGGGAGGAGTTGATATTCTTGGATGACGAGGTCGCCATCCACGACTCGCAGTCCGTCCAGGAACCACTCGATTGCGTCGCCTGGATCGATAAACGAGCAAACGGGGGGGACTCTCAGGACTTCCCCCAGCGAGACTGGGGTGACAACCTTCAGTTCGGAGTCCTGAACGACGAGGCGGAGGTTGCCCACCCAAGGATCGACGAAGACACCCTCGGAACCCACGTTGACGAGGCGAACCCGAAGTCGAACGCGGCCGTCTTCGGGGGGAGGTGTCCTGATCTCGGTGAGCCTCAGCTGGAGTCCGCCCATGGACGCGCCGAGCTCCGGTTCCGTAGCTTTCAATCGAGCACCGACGAGCAGGAGGAGGGCGAGGAGGCATGGCGTAGACCGAGCAACGATCCGATTCGACCGCTCGGCTCGGAGTGCGCCCTGTTGGTCTCCGTCCCTACGCATACGACCTACCCAAGACGATACGATACAAGGGGGGCCGGCGTAGATGGCATACGCCGGAGCCCCCTGCAGCAACGCACCATGGCGTATTGAGCCATGTCCTCGACACTCGGATGGCGCCCTCCCACGACGGATCCCACGGCCTGAAGAATCGCCGGCCGAAGCTCGCGCAGGAGCCGCTGCGTAGCGGCAGGCTCTCCCTGGGCTGCAGCTCGGGCATCGACGAGATGGGCGTCCGTGACGCGGAGCCGCGTGGGGTTCCGCTCATGTGAACCGGACGACATACATATCAAGAGTCTCGGGGCGAGCGGCGTGGCCCGACACTGAGGGCAGCCGTCGCGTGTGGATATGCTGACTGCGGGTCGAGTCCTTGGAGCTTGGGGGCGGGGCCGGTCTCGGCCCAGCTTGGACCGTCTGTCGGACGTCGGGCCTCTTCGTTCTGAGAGCACCATGCGAACCCGTGAGCCAAGAGCCATGAGCTACTGCCTCCTCGTTGCCGCTGCCGCGTGCGCGCCCAACGTGGTGTCGCCCGGTCGCTTCGAAGAGAGTGGGCCCCCGCCTCCGCAAGAGAGTGAGGGGGGGCCCCCTCCTTCGGTCCGTCCCCCCGTGGAGCCGCCGTCCGACCGTCCTGAGGTCGCGTTCGCGTGCGATCCGGCGAGCGCGCAGGCTTTGTTTCCCACCGAGGTCAGGCGCCTCACACGGAGTCAATACGAGTTCACGGTTCGCGACCTCTGGGCCCGGGCGCTCGGCCCCGAGCCCGCCGCCCGAGTCCTCTCGGGTCTGCGGTTCAGCGCCGTCCCGGAGGACATTCTCGACCCCGAACACCAGGTCGACTTCGACCAGATGGACGACACGGTGGGCGAGGACCACGTGGCTGCCTATCACGAGATCGGAAAGGCCATCGCGGACAGAGTCGCGAACGATCCGGGGCTCCGAGAAGATCTGCTGGACTGCGGACAACGCGGGCATCGCGACTGCGTCACTCGATTCGTAGAGGTCTTTGGGCGGCTCGCGTTCCGGAGGCCCGTATCTGCCGAGGAGGTCGACTTCCTGATGACGGAGGTCTACCCGGCCTCCCGGCTCGACGTCGAAGCGCTGGCGGACCTCATTACGGCGCTGCTCAACGCTCCTTCATTCATCTATCACATCGAGCTCGGTGGCGAAGTCTCCTCGGCTTACGAGCGATCCTACGCGCTCACCGCTCACGAGCTCGCATCGCGGCTCTCCTATCACTTTTGGCAGAGCCTCCCGGATGAGGAGCTCGAAGCGGCCGCCCAGGACGGAACTCTCCTTCAGGACGAGGTGTACGAAACACAGCTGCAGCGTCTCATCGACGATCCCAAGGCGCTCCGCGGAGTCCATCGCTTCTACGCGCAGTGGCTCCAGCTCGACCGCGTACCGAACATGGATACGCACCGCGACCGCGAGGATTTTCGCCGTTTCGCGGGCGACGACCTTCCCGACGCAGACCTCACCGAGGCGTTGCGTACCGAGGTCATCGATTTTCTCGAATACTATACCTGGGTGCAGCCGGGAGGCGTCTCCGAGCTCCTCACGTCGCGGTCATCCTTCGCGCGAAGCGGGGCCGTCGCCTCTCTCTATGGGGGTCCCGAACTCTGGGATGGGACTTCGGCTCCCCCCGAACACGTCGAGCCGGGGAGATCTGGGCTCCTCACCCAAGCCGCCTTCCTCGTGAACGACCAAGCCGTCACGCGTCCCGTCCTTCGGGGTACGTTCATCCTTCGTCGACTGTTGTGCAGCAACATGCAGCTCCCCGAGGATCAGGAGGACATCGTGGCTCCCGCTCCGGAGGGCACGGTATCTACCCGAGTCCGATACGAGAATCTCACGCAGCAGCAGGGGTCCTCATGCGCCAACTGCCACGATGTCCTCAACCCCCTCGGATTCGCCTTCGAGGGCTATGACGCTCTCGGTCGACGGCGGACGGACGAGCGCATTTTCGATAGCTCCACGGGCGAGCTCGTCGGGGAGGTCCCTGTGGACAGCCGCGTGGATATGACCTTCCTCGCCGGCGAGAGGACCAACGTGGGCACGCCGAACGAGCTGAACGAGCTGCTGCGGGACAGTCGACTACTCGAAGCGTGTATGGCCAGACAGTACTTTCGCTTTGCCTTCGCCCAGCTGGAGGACGACACCCGGGACGCCTGCGTCCTAGAGAACCTTCGGCGTGGGATCGACGATACCCACGGCGGGAACCTGCGCGAGATGCTGCTGAGCGTGGCCCGCCACCCATCTTTCAAGATCGTGCACAAAGAGGAAGGCACACCATGACCCGAGTCCTAAGGCACCACCGTCGCCACTTCCTGACCGGAGCCTCCGCGACCCTGGTCGGCATTCCTTTTCTGTCCTCGCTCCAGCCCCGAATCGCTCGAGCCCAGTCGAACCCTCAGAAGAGGCTCTTCATCTTTCTGAGCGATCACGGCGGGGTCTACCCGCAGAATATGTATCCCTTGGACGAGGATGTCTCCGCGTGGACGACGAGGGCGCTCTTTCCTGCCCGCGGCGACTTCCCCGCCCACGCCATGCGCTGGGCACCACTGCCGAACCGGACGGACCAAGGAGACGTTCATATCTCGAACACGGTCCGTGCTCGGGCCGACAGGCTTCCGGGATCCCTTCGCGAGAAGCTCAACGTGATCGCGGGCCTCGATTTCCCCACCTATGTCGGCCACAACGTCGCGTGCGGGGTCATGGTCGGCAATGCCGCTGACAACCATCAGGGCTCGACCTTGAAGGGCATGTCCATGAACACCATCGACCAGCTGGTGACGCAGACCCCGGGCTTCAATCGAACACCGGTGGCTCGGCCCAGCGTCCCATACGGCAACAACGCCTGGGAGGTGGTCAACGGGGTGTCGCAGCGGGTCCCCCGGATGGGGTTGCGTGACATCTGGCGGGCCTATTTCGACCCCGAAGAGGCCGGTCCGCCGGCCCGGAGGGCCGTCGTCGACCGAGTCCACCAGCACTATCGAGACCTTCTCGCCGGCGCCTTCGGGGATGCGTCGCGACTCTCCGCGGCGGATCGCCTGAAGCTCGACCATCACATGGAGCGTCTCTCGGCGCTCGAGCGGCGGCTCGAGGTCGTCGTGAGCTGCGGAAACTACCCGGCCCCGGGACGTCACGATACGCAGGAGCAGCTCCGCCTGGCTGCGGACATGATCGCGGTGGCCATGACCTGTGGGGCTGTCAACGTCGGGACGGTGGGGTCGGTGCGAGTCCAGGAGATCAGCACCCAGCGGGGCTGGAACGACTGGCATGGCCAGATTGCGCACGATGGCGGCGGGAACTTTTCCCGCCATACGCCCGCTTTTCAGCGCATCAACTACCGAAGCCAGCGCCAGGTCTTCGAGGAGATCTTTCTCGCCGCCGCCCAGCGCCTCGACGAGATGGAGGAGCGGCCAGGCGAGACCTATCTCGATAACTCACTCCTATATTGGTCGATGGAGTCGGGGCACCATACGCACCACAACTTCAGCACTCCGGTGGTGACGGCGGGGTCCGCGGGCGGCCACTTCGAGACGGGGCGCTTCATCGACTATCGAAACCACGAAGACCTCTCCATGGCGAGCGGTGGCGGCCCCTTCACCCGTCCAGGAGTGCTCGTCCATCAGTTCTTGGCGAACGTCGCGCAGTCGATGGGGCTCTCGGTGGAGAGGTATCGCGCGGAGATGGTCCGAGCTCAACCCTCGGTCTTCGAGATGGGCGGACGTCGCGGAGGATATGGCTTGTACGTCAACCAGAGGGAGGCGTCTCACCGGGAAGAGCTCATCGAGACCGCGGACGCCCCCTTGCCGAGATGGGTCAAGGGGGCGTGACGCGGGGCCCTCGCGGCTCAGCTCAGGGGGCCGTCGGGGTCACCGCCGCATAGCTGCTCCCCACCCGGATCTCATCCAGGCCGACACGCCCGAGGGCACCCCGTAGGGAGGCCCGCACGCGCCCGACCCGTAGGGTCTCGGCCGTGGAGACGGTCAAGGTAGGCACAGTGGGCGGCTCGGATCCCAGCCGGTCGGGGTTGAGATAGAGCTCGACGACGTTCGTTCCTGGGCCGACAGCGGCGACGCGTAAGACCGCCAGCACTGTCTCGCCGTCCAAGAAGGGGGTGCCCGTATCTATCGTATCGGCTCCCGGCACGGTCAACCGCCAGGTCGGGTTCCATACGCTCGCAGACAGCCGGATGGGAGAGCGGAACCAAGGCTGGACCTTGCGGGTCTCGCCCAGCCCAAACGAGACGCTGTCTCCATAGATGGAGGCGTCGCGTCGGAGGAGAACGCTGACCCAGACCTCTTCTCCCGGCGAGACGATGTCGGAGCCGCGGGCCGGGTCGGAACTGGGAGACGCCGACCCCTCCGTGTCGAGGTGTCGCCCGAAGGAATAGTAGGTCGGAAAGGCGGACACGTACTGCGGAGTACTTTTGAGGCCGGGGTAGACCATAGGCGAGAACGAGACCGCCTCCATGTCCCCGGTTCCGGTCTGCGTGCTCCACTGGGACTGCCAACCTTCTCCCCCACCGGCCCCGTGGAGTTTTCCGGCGGTGCCCTCGAACCCGGCGTAGGCGAAGTCTCGACCTGAGGAGGTCGAGACCTCGTCCTGCGTCGCCAGCCCCGGCTCATGTTGAGACCCGATTCGAGAAAAGCTGAACAAGAGACTCTCACGCTCGTTGAGCAACGTGTCGCTGCAGGGCGGCACGGCCGCGTAGTCCGCGCTTCGTGAAGCCACACGCTCTCGCACGCGACACCGGGCACCATCGACCGACCAGGCGGCTTCGAGGGCAAAGCCAGACGGCAACTCAGCGTCGAGATCGGTGGAGAGCAGGACGTCGATACCCTCGTTCGTCCCCGTCGCCCCGGTGCCGCCGTAATCCGCGCGTAGCGCCCGTACGCACGCCTCATGGAGGTTCAGGACGGTCTCCCCCTCGGTCTGGAACTTCCAAGGTTGAAAGCCGAGGGAATAGCACTTCTCCACCGTGCTGCCCTGGCAGGCGAAGAAGAAACCGGAGGCATCCTGCCAGCCCCCGGACCCCTTAGCGCCCTCACTCAGGTCCCATCGACCGGGGAGGGCGATGGCGGGACCGCCCCCACATAGGTCCTGCCAAGGCCCCGAGCTCCGCGCCGAGACCAAGTAGTGGAGGAGGTCGCCGGTCCCATGGTCGGAGCGTTGAATGTCGTCGATGCGGATGGTCTGCAGCTCCCCCGAACGGCTCAGCGCGACGAGCTCGGTACCGATGACGGCGCGTCCCGCCAGAGCCTCACCATCGACGGAGACCCCGCCCAGCGAAGAGCCCAGGATGGACGGACCGTTGGGACCCACTCCCCGAACCGGCTCCAGGGCGTCGTTCAGCATGTAGTTCGTTCGGAGGAACATGTTCCTCGAGAACAAGAAGGAGCTGATGAAGAGGGTCCGGGTGCCGGTGAGCCGCCGATAGTCGGCGAACCGCGTGATCGGCTGCGTGGTGAGGCCCACCTCGGGCGGGCCGGAGACGCCACACCCCCATCCCGCGGCAAAGACGGCGACGAGGACGGCTGCTGCCGAGGGTCGAATCGACTTCATGACCGCAGCGAGGAGCAAGTCTCAGGCCAAAGGGAACACGCGCGTGATGACGTGCGGCTCCAGGACCATCGAGCAAGGTTAGCCGGCTCTGTTTGCCGGGTGCGCCTCGGCCGACCGTGTCTTCATTCTCCGAGTTCGTCGCCTCCGCGGCCCCGGTGGAGCCGCCCCGCGAGGTGATCGAATGCGTCTATACTATCGAACCTATCTCTCTCTTGTACGTTCTTGCGGGGAGTGAAGTCTTTGGCGAACCTCGACCGCTCGTGCGGGCTCTGCTATGAACACGTACATCGTCGCCGCTATCGCGAGCTCCGACGTCCTCCGCAGACAGGCATCTCATGGCTCCGAAGGTACATCGCGTTGCGTTGAGCCTTCATGGCTTGCTCATCGTTGCCCTCGTCTCGTGTCTGGCTTCATCCTTCGTCTGGGCCGACGAGCCCCCTAAGGTTCCACTCGAAGAACTCCAGCGGAGGCTGATGGAGAGCGAGGGGAGGGAAGCTCTCGAGGTAGGGAAAGAGATCGGCGCGGCCTATATATATGAAGACCCCGAGGAGACTCGGCGTCTGCTGAGACTTGCTCTCGCACGTGGGGACGTGGTCGGAGCTACCGGCGAGAAGGGCAAGCTCCTTCGGATCATCGGCAACAGCCTCGTGATCCAGGGCCGCCTGGGCGAGGCCGATGAAGCCTATCGAGAAGCCATCGACTGCCTTCGCACCGCCGGCGACGCGGAAGGCGTGACCCTCACCTGGCTCAACATGGCGGTCGTGGCTCGTCGGAGCGGGCGCATCGTCGAGGCCGTGGAGATCTACCGCGATATGATTCGCCGCAACTCGAAGGTGGAGAACAACGGCCTGCTTCATCAGGCCCAGAACAACCTCGGGGTGATCTTCGACGGCTATCGCCTCTACGACGAGGCGGCGAGGCACTACGTGGCTTCGTGGCGAGCGGCCCTGGCCTCTGGGCGCAACCCATTTCAGCCGGCCGCCAACGCCGCGCGCGCCTACGCCTACTTGGACGATGAAGTGAACGCGAAGCTCTTCCTGGAGCGAGCAGGTCAGAGCCTCGGGCGAGGGGCCGGTGGCCTCCTCGAGGGTTCTCTCGCCCTGGCCACGGGCGACGTGGCGAGCCATTTCGGTCGATGGCCTGAGGCCCGGGAGGCCTTCGAACGCGCCTATCGAGCGTTTCTCGAGGTGGGCGAAGGGGGCCGCCGCCTCGGATGGGCGATGTGCGGATGGGTGAGCTCCAAGATTGAGCTCGACGACCCGACGCTCACCAAAAATGAAGTCGAGAAGTGTAAGCAGCTCGCCCAGTCGGAAGAGGCCGACGAGGAGCTCGGGCTCGATGCCAAGAGAGTCGAAGCTGACTATCTCGATCGACAGGGGCGTCATGAGGCTGCCTTCGACGTCATGGACACTCTCCACGACGAGCTCTCGACCTTCTACGAGACGATGGGCAAGCAGCAGCTGCGCCTGGCCGTCGCTGAGCTGGAAGGAGCACTCAACCGGCAGGATGTCCTGCTGGCCGAAGAGCGCGCGGCGAGCGCGGAGCTTCAAGCCGAGAGACAACGCGTCTGGCTCCTCCTCGCCGGCTCGGGTTCGCTCCTCCTCGTTGGGCTCACGGTGCTGGCGGTGGTCATCGCTCGGCAGCGAAGCCAAACGAGCGAGCAGCTCCGGCTGACCGCGGAGAGTCTCGAGGAGCGAGGCCGGGAGCTTCATCACGCGGTGAAGGAAAAGGAGGTTCTTCTTCAGGAGCTGAATCATCGCGTGAAGAACAACCTTCAGGTGGTGGCGAGCCTCTTGGGGCTCGAACGGCGGCGCGCAGAGAGCGTGGGGGCGGACTTCTCCGGCATGAAGGAGGTCCAAGCCCGGGTGCTGAGTATGGCCTCGGTGCACGAGGGTATCCAGGAGCTGGGAGCTTTCGACCGCGTCGATCTTGCTGCGTATCTTCGTCGTCTCTCCGATCGCTTGGGGCTCGTTCATGGCGCCAAAGGACAGGTTGAGCCCGCGGTCTCTTGCGAGCCGAGGATCGATATGTCGGCCGCGGCACCTATCGGATTGATATGTTGTGAGCTCGTATCCAATGCGTACGAGCACGCGTATGCGGAGGGCGGGAGCGTGGTGATCGCGCTGACGAGGGACGGCGATGGGGCCGTTCTGAAAGTCTCGGATGAGGGGAGGGGACTTCCGGGCGACTTCAGCCTCGCTTCACTCGACAGCCTCGGTTTGTCCCTGGTGCAGGATCTGGCCCGCCAGGTGGGCACACGCATCTCCTGGGAAGAGAACTCCCCTCAGGGCGTGACGTGGACCCTTCCTATTCCGGGCCATCGGCTCGCCTGGGGCTGACGCGGACGAGGCGGCGGTGACGCGAAGAGGTCCGCTCCGCGCCGCCCGCGCGGAACGCGCAGCCGAGAAGGTCACGACCCCTCGACTGGGCGTTCCGCGTCGCGGACGGGGGACACGTCAGGGGGCGTCCGTGACCCTCACTCGGCCCAGCCGCACTCCGAGGTCGTTGACGAAGGCGTCGCTCGTGAATCGGAAGTGGAGCTGAATGACCTGCCCTGCGAAGGGGGCCAGCGAGAAGGTGTAGGTCTGAAGCGGGCCCACGCCGCTCTCCAAGAGCAGGGTGGTCGCGTCGCCGCTCTCGTCCACGACGAACACCTCGATGAAGTCGAAGCCAGCTTCCGTGATGTATTCGAGATCGAAGTCCACCACGGGGTTGGCCAGCGACGAGATGTCCAGCACCGCGAGCGCGTCGGAGTTCACGTTATCCGCGTAGTTAGGGGTGAAGCCGAGCTGTAGGAAGGGCGACACGAGGTTCCAGCCGTTCTCCGGCGCGCTCACGTTCGACACCACGAAGGGGGCCGGAGTGGCCGCAGTGGCGAAGTCCACCTCGAACCCGGCCGCGCCCACGGGCTGGGGCTCAGGCACGATGAAGAATCGCTTGCGGAGGTTCCACAGGCGCGCCCCCGAGGCATCGAGACCCTCGAAGGTCACGTTCGAGAAGGTACCCGGCTCGAGGGCCGAGAAGTCGAACTCCACGAGCCGCTCGCGACGACGGGCGTTCACCCGTCGCGTCTCGACCACCTGGCCGTTGAGGGTGACCCGGACGTCCCGCGTGTTCGTCGCGAACAGCCCGTAGAACTGGTCGTTCTCCTCGAGGTCGACCTGGAACGCTTCCTCCAGGGGACGAATCTCGGCCCGGTAGCGACGCTGTCGTCGCTCCCGACGGAGCTGGCGGGTGATCTTCAGGATCTGGTCTTCGTCGCCGTTGGCGAGGTCCTCGACGTTGCGGCTGACGTCGACGTCGGCGGCGCAGCCGAAGTCTTCGACGAGGCTCCGGTTGGCGTCGAAGCGCACGGACTGACGCCAAGAGGTCCGCATCTGATGCCCGGCCGGCAGGGGGGTGAACACCGAGGGCACGAAGGTGGCGAACAGCGAGTGAGCGATCACGTTGGCGCCGCCGGCGCCGGTCCGGCCATCCTGACCGAAGATGATCGCTTGGTCGTTGTCCTTCATCGAGCACGTAAAGAGGTCGGTGGCCGAGTAGCTTCGTGCGTTCATGAGCACCGCGACGGGGCGGTCGTAGGCTTGGCCGAGGGCGTTCGCATCCTCGAGAGAAGTAAAGGGTACGGTCTCCGCGTAGGTGTTACCGGTGCCCGCCGCGTCGTTGATCGACGCGGCAAAGTCCGGGAAGAAGAACCCAAAAGCCGACTCGTTGAAGATGCGTCGGTTGAGGTCTACGTTCAGGAGTCGAGCCTCGATGACTCTCGCATCGTTGCGGCCGAACAGCTGCGAGAGGAGGTCGGCGTAGATGATGGACCCTCCGCCGTTGTCTCGCACGTCTACGATCAGCCCGTCCGTGTCTTCGAGGTCGCCGAGGAGGAGGCGACGGATCTCCTCAATGGCGAAGTTATCCCCGAAGGCGGGCACGAAGCTCGAGATGCGAATGTATCCGAATCGACCATTGGGGTTGTGGATCCGTCCGAAGGTAATGGTGGGCTCGTTGGTGGGGAGGTTCGGATAAGGGGACATGGGCCTCAGCTCGGGGTGAGCCGAGAGGAATCGCTGTCGCTCCTTCTCGTAGAGGTCCTCGCCGGAGGAGAGAGCTTTGAGTACCGCCTTGCGGTCTGAGTAGTCCGGGGTGGCCCCAGAGAACACTCCGCCTTGGGTCGCGGCGCCCTCGGTGGTGGTCTCGGCGACCGACTCCGCCGCGGGTCCCTCCGTGATCCAAGGAAGCGTGATGGTGTACGGGTGGGCGCGGCGCTCGTCGGGGAGGAAGGTGAGCTCGACGGTGTCCGTCGGGGGAACGAGATGAAGCAGATGGGAGATGAAGGTGAGCTCATCGATGGCTCGAACGAAGCCTCCGAACTCGTTCGCACCCTGTGACGTCTCCTGCTGCTCGCGTATGGCGTCCGCGATGGGCAGCCCGCCGTAGGCGATCAACTTGTCCCCGATGACGGGGACGCGCTGTCCGGGAGCGTACTGGGCGAAGAGCTGGGCGCTCACCGAGGACACGCGCGCTTCGAACCGGTCCCTCCGCGACTGGGTCCGGGCCAGCGTGAAGGGAAGGAAGCTGCTCCACTGCGAGTAGGGAGGCGGAAAGACATAGTTCAGGTGGAGGTCGCGCTGAGAGGCAAAGATGCGATAGAGCCGCTCCTCCATCTCGGCCACCGACAGGCTGTCGATGTCCTTGAGCACCTGAGCGGCGGCGGGGACGGGGTCCAGCACGCCGGGGTAGAAGCTCTGCTTCTCGAAGCGATGGACGTAGATATCCAGCATCACCTTGGCTTCTTGAGCGATCGTGAGCTTCTCCTGCGCGGTGAGGCTCGGGAACTGGATCTGATTACGGACCTGAGAGAGTGGGGCCTGGACGTTCTGTGCGAGGGCTTGGGACGGAACCCAAGCCAAGAAACCAACCAGAGCAACTGAACGTAGGGATGTATGCATGCGAAGGTCTTCCTTTTGAGAACCCGCAGGGCGGGGACGGTGAGCCGCGGGAGCCCCGTGGCTACAGCGGCAAGTACCCGGAAACGTTCGCCCTTGGTGGGCCTTTGGCTCGGATTTAAGGCGCTTTAAGGCGCCCTAAGGTGGGTCAGCGAGGCGATACTTTTCATCGACTGTTAGCCCTTGGACGATGACATCTGAACAGATGCAGGCCCCGGGCTCACGAGGGATGCCTCAACAACTCAATACACCTCCGGATCTCGAGGGGCCCTCAGCGACGGTGTGTTAACGGTCAAAATCTAACCCCGGCCCATTCCCGACTCTCGGTCCGCGAGGGGGATGATCGCCCCGCCTCCATCCCCCGGGTGTCGGGCGCACATGTGTATGTGTGCCCCGCCACCTCGGGAGAGCACGACGATTCAAGACATCGCCGCCCTCGAGCGGGGAGCTTAGCGTGGCGTCATGGAGTCCTTCGCCGTAGATCTTCACCACTTGCCCCGGAAGCCGCTGCCTCCGGACCACGTCGAGGCGCTGCGCCGGGTGGGGGAGGAGCGGAGCTTCGCAGATGGCGTCTTTTTGGCCCAGGCCGGGGATCCGATGGATCACCTTCACTACGTTCTCGAGGGCGGGCTCGAGCTCGTCGATCCCTACACCCTTAGGCCGTACCTGGAGCATTGGCTCGAGCCCAGCCAGTTCAGCGGAGAGATCACGCTGCTCTACGGCGGAGCTTGGACCACGGGGCTGCGTGCCCGAGGCGCCACCCGGGTTCTCGCGGTGGGTCGAGAGCCCCTGCTGGAGCTCATGGGCCAAATCCCCGAGCTCGGAGACGGCATCATCACCGTCCTCAACGGTCGGCGCAGGCTGGACATGCAGGACGGCGGGGCCGCGCTGACCGTCATTGGCGCCGAGAGGTGCCGCAAGCTTCATCAGGCTGAGGCCCTCGCTCGGCGCTCTCACATCCCCGTCCGGTCTTTTTCGGTCGGCTCCGCGGAAGCTCAGGCGGTGTTGAGAGCGGCGGGCTGCGAAGTCTCCGGACCGGTGGTCCTGTACGGACGTCGGGGTGTGCTCGAGGATGCATCTCCCCGGGGTATCGCTCGTGCGCTGGGTTTGGACCTTCGTATCCCCGAGGAAAAGGTCCTGGACGTCCTCATCGTGGGAGGGGGCCCGGCGGGCGTGGCCGCCGGTGTGTACGCGGGCTCCGAGGGATTGGCGGCGGCCGTCGTCGACAAGCTCGCCATCGGAGGCCAGGCAAGCACGTCCTCCCGTATCGAAAACTACCTCGGCTTTCCCACCGGTATCTCTGGCTCGGATTTGGTGTGGCGGGGTCAGGTCCAGGCGATGAAGTTCGGGACCATCTTCGCCATGCCCCGCGCCATCGACCGCCTCGAGCGCCAAACGGACGGGACCTTCTGTGCGTTCGTCGAGGATGGGGCCAGAGTGCGGTGCCGCAGCGTCGTGGTGGCTACCGGAGTGCAGTACCGGAAGCCGTCTATCGGCGGCTTAGAGGCCTTCGAGGGGGCCGGGGTCTACTACGCAGCGACCGAGACCGAGGCCAAGGCCTGCCGTCAAGGTGAGGCCGTGGTGATCGGCGGAGGAAACTCGGCCGGACAGGCCGCTATGTTCCTGTCCCGAAGCGCAGTCCATGTCCACGTGGTCGTTCGAGGGGACTCACTGGCCTCATCGATGTCCACCTATCTATCCGCTCGTCTGGAGGCCGAGCCCCGCGTAACCCTTCACTTCGGAAGCGAGGTTCAGTCGCTGCACGGGGACTCCAGGCTGCAGAAGGCGACGATCGTCAAAACTCGCACCGGACAGGCGCGCGAGCAGCCCTGTCGAGGTCTCTTCGTGATGGTGGGGGCCGCCCCCAATACGACGTGGCTCAACGAGTGGGTCCAGCTCGATGAGAAAGGCTTCGTACTCACCGGGGAGTCTGCGGGAGGGAGGTACGCCCTCGAGACATCCACACCCGGGGTCTTCGCTGTGGGCGATGTCCGAGCCAGCTCCACCAAGCGAGTGGCAGCGGCGGTCGGCGAGGGGTCGGTCGTCATCAGCCAGGTCTGGTCCCACCTGAACCAAATCTAAGTTGGCGCGTGAAGGCCTTCGAGGAGTCCGGTCATCTGTCCGATCTCGATGAGATGACCGTCGGGGTCCCGAACGTAGGCCCGAAGCTCGGCCTTGCGGTCCCAGGGATCGGTCAGGAACTCGATCCCGTGCGCGCGTAGCCGTGTTCGGGTCGCCTCTAGATCCGCCACTCGGATGTTGAGAAAGCTCGATACATTCGCCCCCGGGTCGGGCACGGCGAGCGTAACGTCGGGCTTGTCGGGGGTTGGAGGTCCGCCGGGATTCATGATGATCCAAGCGTTGGAGGCTTTGACGATGACGGGGTTGTCGCCGACGATCACCTGCCCTTCGAGAAGGTTTCGATAAAACTCCCGAGAGCGAGACACGTCGGAGACGACGATGAAGTGGGTCAGGACGAGGCCTGCCTCTGGAGCAGGGAGATCACTTCGTTTCATGGCCTCGAGGGTAGCGTGGTGGTCTCATATGGCCTTGAACCATCGTGTGGTTGCTTTTCGCGGGTCCGACCGGTCTCTCGAAGGAAGCTTGGATTCGGTTTCCCGCGATGTCCTCGAGATTCGGGAGCACCACCAGACGAACCGCATCGTGGGGTGCCCCCCCGAGCTCGAAGCGACAGCTCTCGGTTCCCACTTCGACGAGCCGCGGGGAGCCGCCCTGGGAAGACTCCAGGCGCAGGGAAGCCGCGACCGAAGCCGGGTCCATCAGTCTCGGAAAACTCACGGTGAGATGCTCTCTAGTGAGCTCCACCCGCCATGCTCTTGGATTCACGGCCCTTCGCTCTGCTCGGATGACCTCGAAGGGATGAGAGAAGAGCTGGGCGAGCCTCGGGCCTCTCGCCGTCGGCCAGCCAGGTCGCACGACGAGACGGTAGTGGCCATCAACCTCGAAGGGCGGACCTTCGACCGAGCGGAGGCGCAAGCCCGTCTTCAATCTGCCCGGGTGGAGATATAGGGTGAGGACCTGCCCAGTTGGGTCCCAGAGCTCCTGGGCTCCCAGATAGAGAGCGTTCAGTCGACCCCCATCGGAGGTCTCGAGGCTGACGAAGCGCCGGGCAAAGCCTCGCCGCATCGGCTCGGAGAAGCGGAGACGCCATCGGAGAGTGTTTGCGGGGACCTTCTCGGCGTGGGGTGTGAGCCCCACCACGCGGGGGCTTGCGTCACATCCGACCAAAGCCAGGACGAGCCCCAGTCTCGGCAGCGAACCGCACACCGAAGACTCACTTGACCGCTTCGACTCGCCCCTCGGTCTCGAGGAGCCAGGTCCGCGCGGCACGTATATTCTTCTTCTGCCACTCCGAGTTCGCGGCGAGATCATAGTCGTAGCTAGGGAAGCTGTACTCGTCGACGAACTCGGAGATCCGGAGGAACAGACCCTTGATTCGACTCGTCAGCTTGAGGGTCCCTCGGGTCTTGGAGCGAGAGAGCGTCAGCATCAAGGCCATATTCTGATCTGCAATATGGCTGACATCACCCATAGCGATCCCGCGTACCGGCACCCCCGCGTGATCCTCCAGCGGGAAAGGAGTCGGCTCCCGAAGGTCGGGGAGGCCAGCATGCCTCTCGATATCGTCCAGGCCGACGAGGAGGGCGCTACGCTGTTGGCTAGTGAGGACGAAGAAGCGCCCGTTCATCCACGGGACTCCGATGTCCATACCGAGGAAGTCGATCGGCGTATTGCCCCAGCCCAGCTCCGCGATCGTCTTCCCTTCGACCCGGGCGCCATCCGCGAAGGCGGCCAAGGGGGCCACGACGAGAGGCGTGCACATGTAGACGGCGATGACATATGGGGTACCGCTCAAGAGTTCGACCTCCAGCGAAATGATGGGGGAGCGGGTCTCGACCTGATTGTGCACGGTGTGAAACATCGAGACGTGGGCCAAGATGGGGGCAGCCTCGAAGGGGTATCGGGTGCGCCGAACCACCGAGGAGAACTTACCGTGGGAGAGCCCCGAGATCAGTAGCTCGCCGCGGAAGTATTCGATATCGGTGACGGTCAGAGCTTGGGCTCGGGTGCCGTCCAGGAAGGTCAGCCGTTCCGGAGGAGGCTCCGTCAGAGGCAGCGTCTCCACCTCGAGCTCGTTCGGGTCGATGGCGTCGATCTCCCCCCCGGCGGTGATGAGTAGCAGTCGGGGCTCGCGCTTGGGGAGAAGCTCCACCGCTAGTACGGCTTCGCCGGAGACGGGATGCACCGACAGGTCGAGGACATCGAAGCGGTCTATCCCGGAGGTTCGCTCGACGGCAGCTTCGAGGTCGAGCACGTTGAAGGCCAGATCGGGCCCGGAGGATGAGGGGCGCTCGAGGTCAACGGCGTGGATCGACATGCTCCGATTGTCTCCTATGAAGAGGGTGTATCCCTCGCCCCACTCGAGCACGTCTACCGACTGCACGGGCCCGGGGCCAGCCGCTGGGTGGGCCGGAGGCGTGTTCGCCGTAGGGGGCCGACAGTTGGTCGCCAGGTATGCAAGGGCGACGGCGATCATGGTACTCGATGACTTCATATCTTTCTCCTTGCTATCTCACTCAAGAGAGTGCGCGATGGTTCGCGCTTGGGTCTCCGGGGCCACCGACCCGCCACCGCTGGTCCCTACCGGAGTAGACTTTTAGCCAAGGCTTCACCTTGGCGTGCCAGGTGTTGTACTCCCGGCTCTCGTAGTAGGCATCGATCGCGGCCTGACTCGCGAACACCTCGATCAGCGTAAATTGATCAGGGGAGTCCACATCCTGAAGCAGCTCGGCTCGAAGGCAGCCCAGAGCCTTCTGTCGAGTCTCCACATGGGCGCGGGTCAAGGCTTCGAACTGAAGCTGCCGCTCCTGGTGAGTCACGAAGTGGATGAGCACTGTCACCGTATGCTCATCCATGAGTCAGCTCCTTTGGAGTGGGCTGCGAGGTTCGCGATACCACGACCTCGCATCCTCCAGAGCGCGGGGATCGAAGGAGAAATTGCCCCCTCAATCCCCTCGAGCGTTCTCGCATCGAACGCACGCCGATCCCCAGCCTCCAGCCGGGGGCCAAACCGGCGCCGTCGTCGCGTACCCGAAGAGAGAAGCCCTCGGGCTCTCCTCGGGTCTCGAGCTCAATCAGGACGTGGTCCGCCCCACCGTGCCGTACCGCGTTACTTACCGCTTCTTGCACCACCCGGAGAAGCTCCGCTTCGTCAGCCCTCGAGAGCGAAGACCGCTCGAGCTTCCTGATCTCGATATGGCAGCGCGGACGGCCTCGCGCCCAACGAGCCTTGAGCTCCCCGAGGCCGGCTCGAAGTCCGCGTGTCGGCGGCGAGACCCCGCGGAGGACGTCGATGAGTCGCCGTACCTCCTTCATCCCTGCACGGGACTCGTCGAGTGCGGAGATGAGCTGCGGGACGTCCGACTCCGCCCTGCCCCGTCTCTTGAGGTCCAAGCGTGCGGTCTCGAGCTGCAACACGATGATGGCGAGCGACTGAGCGAGGCCATCGTGGAGCTCACGGGATAGATGAAGGCGTTCGAAAGGGGGGGGTTTGCTCGACAACACCCCGTCAGCTTGGCCTTTCCGAGCCGACTCTGCTCGTCCAAAGAGACCTTTGGTGTCGAACAAGCGCATACCCATTCAAGCCTCGATGTCCGCACGTCCATTCAAGACGTATCTCGCTGAATGTCCCCAGGGTGGGTGGTTCCAGCGAGCGGCTATCAGAAGCGAGCGAACCGCCTGCGAGCCAACTTGCCGGAGCGAGACCAATCAACGAAGCGCGTCTCTGGTACGTACCGGCGACCGCGAGGGTTCAAAGCATGAAGCGATTCGAAGGAAAGAAGATTCTCATCACCGGGGGCACCAGCGGCATTGGTTGGGCCACCGCTCAGCGACTCCACGCCGAGGGGGCACACCTCCTCGTCACCGGGACCAACCCTCAGCGCCTGGCTCGCGTGGAGGCCGAGCTCAAGGGGGCCCGGGCCGTTTCCAGCGATGCAGGGGACCCCGGCGCTGCGGCCCAGCTCGCCGCCTCGATCGAGACGATCCTCACGCGCGTCGACGGCGCCTTTCTCAACGCGGGCTTCGGCCGCTTCTCACCTCTCTCCGAGGTGGACCCGGACGACTTCGACGCGCAATTTCATGTCAATGTCCGAGGGCCCATGCTCCACGCCAAGGCGCTTGCCCCTCATTTAGCGGAGGGCGCCTCCCTCGTGCTCAACACCTCCGTGGCACGCGAGATGGGGCTTGCCGGAGCAGCTATCTACGCTTCGACCAAAGGAGCTGTGCGCACCCTGACTCGTGTGCTGGCAAGGGAGCTGGCGGGGGTAGGCGCCCGGGTCAACGCGGTGAGTCCCGGGCCCGTTGCCTCGGACTTCTTCGCGCGCACCGGGATGCCGGAGTCGGCGCAGGAGGAATTTGGCGCCAATATCCTCGCCGGGGTGCCCCTCGGTCGCTTCGGGAAGCCCGAGGAGATCGCAGCCGTCGTGGCCTTTCTCCTGTCGAGCGACGCAAGCTATGTCACAGGAGCAGAGTTTGCGGTCGATGGGGGTATGGCCCAGCTGTAGTTTAACAAACGTGCTCGGAAGATCCCACGATCGCGATTTCGGTAGATGACCTCGGCTCTCGAACCCGGCA
>JBCBRU010000033.1:0-27989 GCA_039819565.1 Myxococcota bacterium
CACGAAGTCTGAGCGGGCGACCGCGGTTGGGTCGGGCCGTCGGGCGCTCCCTCGCTCGACTTGCCCTCGACGCTCGAAGCCGCCACGTCTAGTCTCCTGTCAGGTTGATTAGTTGCATAAGTGGTGAGGCAGTTTTCGCCCCTGGCGTTCACGCGAGACGGGCGCATATGGGCCATATGCAACCGACGAGAGGCGAAGCCGGCGGGGGCGCCAGGGGCGAAAAGCGCCCGCGAATTATGTAAGGAATCATCCTGACAGGGGACTAGACGTGGCGGCTTCGAGCGTCGAG
This sequence comes from Myxococcota bacterium, assembly GCA_039819565.1. Lineage (GTDB taxonomy): Bacteria > Myxococcota > Kuafuiibacteriia > Kuafuiibacteriales > Kuafuiibacteriaceae > JAHQVK01. Next base: position 290 of record JBCBRU010000033.1, read on the forward strand.
GGCAAGTCGAGCGAGGGAGCGCCCGACGGCCCGACCCAACCGCGGTCGCCCGCTCAGACTTCGTGTTTGCCCCAAGCGCGGTCTCGGTACACTCCGTCGCCGGCTATGACGTTTTTGGCTTTGATCGGGTACCCACACTGCGGGGCGGAGGCCTTGGCCGCCGCCGCCGAGGAGAGCGGCTTGGCCCGAAAGGTAGGCTTCGCCGAGGTCACGGAGCTGATGGACGTCGTCGACAACGACGATGTGCGCACGTTTCGAGCCTGTTTCGGGCGGGGTGAGCCTCCCCCGCCCCCGGTCGTGGCGCGGCTATGGGCGAAGACCTGCGAAGGCTCCGTCCACGCCCTCGTACTCGGCTTCCCGAGGAGTGTCGAAGAGTTCGAGGTGTTTTCGGAGGCGGCTCGAGAGCCGGTCAGGCTAGCGCGGGTCGAGGTCTCGCCCGAAGTGGTCGAGGCCCGTCGTGCCGCGCTGGGCATGGTGTCTCTCCAGCTCACGCGCCCGGGGTGGACCGAGCGATGGGAAGCGGGGTTTCGGCCGCTCCTCGACCTCGGTCAGCGCAAGGGTGTCCTCATCTCTCTGGATGGCACCGAAGCGGCCGAGCCAAACCTCACGGCGCTCCGAGAGGCCCTCGAGAGACCCTGAGCTCCCCGCTGACCCCGGCGGCCTCCAGCCTCAGGGACCCGAGGGGCTAAGCCGCTCCTCGAGCCGGGGCCATGAGCGAGGGCTCCCGATTCGAGATACAGAGACGGCCCCGCTACTTCGAGGAGGGATGCTTAGACAGCGTCTGGAGGCTTACGTAGGTATAGCAGTGACGGACGTTGGGGTGGTCGTGCACGGTGCTCATCGCCCACGCGCTGAACTCCTCCACCGAAGTGCAATCGAAGGTTGCGATGATGTCCGATTCACCGATGACGAGATGAGCGTCGACGAAGCCCGGCGCTTTGAGCAGCAATGAGCGCACCGAGCGCACCCCTTTGCGGGAGTCCTCGTTGAGCGTCATGAGCAAATAGATGCGCTGGCGTCGTCCGGCGGGGTTGACCAAGGCTCGAGCGCCGAGCAGCACGCGGCTTCGTTTGAGCCGAGCGACCCGGCGCTGGGTCGCGCTGGGCGACAGCCCCACCCGATCTCCTAACTGGCTATAGGTGAGCCAAGCATCCTCTTCGAGCGCGCGGAGTATCTTCTCGTCGAGCTCGTCGGTCGGGGGGGCCATGCGCAATAATCTTGCACGGGACGGGTGAACATTGCACGCAACGCCCATCCCGCTCCTCTACGCTCGGAGCTGGGACGGCTTCGTGTACGCGCATTTGTCATGGGTGACCCTCCTCGCCGCAAGCCCTCTTTCGTCCTCGGGAACCGAGCTATGGCGGCTCGACTGCGGTCAGATCCACATCCCCAACCTGGCCTACTTCTCCGACAGCTTCGACTACGAGGACCGCTCGGGGACGGTCGAAAACGGCTGCTATCTCATTCGCCACGGGAAGCAGTACCTGCTGTGGGAGGCCGGGCTGCCCGGAGAGCTCGTGGGCAAGCCCAGCCTGGATGAGGGCGGGTGGCGCTCCGAGCTCCGCAAGACGATCGTAGGTCAGCTCCATGAGCTCGGCTTGGTGCCCGAGAGCATCACGCTCTTGGCCCTGAGCCACTCCCACGGCGACCACATCGGCCAGGCCGGGCGCTTCGAGCGGTCCACGCTCTTGCTCCATCGCCGGGAATACGCGCGCATCCGCAGGTCCCCTGACAGCAACGCCCACCGAAGGTTGTCTCCCTGGATGTCGGGCCGCTCGAAGCTCGTAAAGCTGGACGGAGACCACGATGTCTTTGGCGATGGACAAGTTCTGTTGCTCGAACTCCCCGGCCACACCGAGGGGCACATGGGACTTCTCGTTCGCCTCGCCCGGGCCGGTCCCATCCTCCTCAGCGGCGACCTCTACCATTTTCATTCAGAGGTCGGATCCGGCATCGTCTCCCGCTGGAACACGAGCCGCCCTGAGACCCTTGCCTCGATGGGTCGATTCGAGCGCATCATCCGCGTGCTCTCGCCCCGGGTGATCGTCCAGCACGACCCGGCCGACCTCTACAAGCTCCCCGCCTTCCCAGCCTCCCTCGACTGAAATCGATCCGGAAGCCCTCGGTTGCCCCCATGAATCGCCGCCCCCCCCCCGACGGACATCGACGTACGGATGAACACCGTCAGTGCTCGGGTGGAGGCCTAGATCTCGGCGAGGATGGCACGCCCTAATGCCCCGATCCGGACGGGGTGCCCGACGCAAACCTCTGGACGCGCTGGTGCGAAGAGAGAAAGAGGAGAGAGATGACGGTGCACATCACACCCGTGGGCGCGGAGGACCAGACCGCGTGGCGAGGGCTCTGGACGGGCTACCTCACGTTTTACAAATCGGCGGTCACCGAGGAGGTCTACCAGAGCACTTTTCGCCGCCTCCTCACCGAGGGGCCCTACGAACCCTCCGGCCTGCTCGCCTGGGAGGGCGCAACCGCGGTGGGCCTGGTGCATTTCCTGTATCACCGACACTGTTGGCGGACCGAAAACGTCTGCTACCTCCAGGATCTATTCACGGCGCCCGAGGCGCGTGGCAAAGGCGTGGCCCGCGCCCTCATCGAGGCCGTCTACCAGCGGGCCGATGAGGCCGGAGCCCCGACGGTGTATTGGACCACCGCGGAAGACAACATGGTTGCGCGCTCACTCTACGACCGCGTGGCCAGGAAGACCGAGTTCATCAAGTATCAGCGCTGAGGCCGCCATCGCCGCGACCGGTCCGGGCGTGTGACCAGCTCTACTCCGTTCTCGCGCAGGGGAGCTCCGACCTAACGTCCCCCTTCGAGGACCGTTACCTCGCTGAGGTGGGGCGGTACCCTGGCTAAGCGACCGGCCCCCGCCTCAGCGGACCTCCGCCATGAGCTCGACGGTGAGCTCTCGGCTTTCGACTCCGCCTTCGCAGGGAAGCTCGAGCTCATACTGCAGGATGAGTTGCCCAGAGTGAACTCCGGGATCGTCGGAGAGCGCGATGGCGAGGACTGCCGAAGACCCAGGCGGAGCCACGACTTCGTCGAGTTCGAGCCGGAAGGTGGGGCTCCCCGTGAGCGCCGCGCGGACCGTCAGAGGCTGGCTTCCGGGGTTGTAGACGGTCAGGTCGCGCGCCGACACTCGGTCTCGCGGGTGGCTCCCAAAGTCGAGGGGACTGGGCACGACCAAGACGTCCACCGGCTGAGGAGGCGTCCAGGCCACGGGAAGGACCGTCTCCTCTCCGACGGAGGGGGCGAGGACCAGCTCCGCGGGGCCCCCGCAGAGCGAACAGGGCGAGTCCGGTCCGACCTCGAGGGTAATGACCTCGAGCCCTCCGACGGGGATGCGAAGCGGAGCCGACGGGGTCACCCCCTGCGGTGGAGCCCTGTCCCGGCAGCGCCAAGCCATGGCAAGCTCGCATGTCCTCTCGCCTACGTTACGAAGCTCGATCGCCCGTCGAAGGGACCGGGTCCGCTGCACGGCGCCGAAGCTGAGCGCCGCGGGCACCGTCTCCAGCTCGCAGCCCGTGGCCGGGAGCGCGTCGCTCCGGGCCACGGGGGGCGGATCTCCGAGAGGTGACCCCTCGCCTCCGCAGCTCCACGCCAGAGCGCCCAGGAGCACCCGGGTCAGGAAGCCCCAGGCGGAGAACACGAGCCCCGGTCGACGCACGTCGAGTGAGTGTCCACGCCCGCATTTTCCATCACCATCTCGCCCGCGAGGGACGCGGCCCCTTGGAGGGAGCGGCTCGAGGTCTCGGGCGCGCCGCCTCGAGCCTCAGGCGGCTCTCCTGCCCCCTCGGGCTCTTCCGGTGACGTCGAGCGCCCCGAGTCGGCCGCTGTGGTCGGCTCGGTGAAGCCTTGGGGCCCAAAACTTCCCCGAAGGGCCCACCCTGCGAGGCCCAAAGCGGTTCCGGAACCGCATTGGGCTCGCGCAACGAACGCTGAGGGGCAAAGTTTAGCCCTTATTGATCACGGTTCTCAAAAAGACCGATTCCTTTAGGGGGTCGAGCATGATGAACGAAGCCGATCGGGCTAAAAGAATAGGGTGCGTTTAAGATATTGAACGGAGGGGCCATTCTTTTACTACTATTGCGTACTCTGCGGTCGAGAACCCTAGCGCTAGCCTCCGAGCGCACTCACTATCCCGGGACCCTAGCGCTAGCCTCCGAGCGCACTCACTATCCCGGGACCCTAGCGCTAGCCTCCGAGCTTCGCGCCCCTTGGGCTCAGTTCTGCATCAGGAGTCGATAGTCGGTGTTCAACGCCGATCGGATGAGCTCGGCAAGCTCACTGGCCACCGGCCCCGCGTCCGGGGGGAAGTCCCAGCGGATGAAGCCTCCCACGTTCCGACCGCTGAACACCAGGGCGGGGGGCCGACCCTCGAAGATATAGGCCCGGAAGGTAGGCGAGCTCCCGGTAATGCCGCGACCCCTCTGCCGGTAGCGCGCTCCCAGGTGCTGACCGACGGCGGCGAAGAAGTCGTGGGGCCTTTTGTGCACCTGCCCTTCCAGGCGGAAGCCGAGGCCCTCGACGTAGTCCACCTCGTGATTGGGACCGTAGCTCCGGAAACGAATATGCAGAAGCAGCTCGGGAACCGCGGCGGCGTCCGCCAAGAAGCGCTGAAACTCAGCCGCGTCGGGGGCGGAGCCAAAGTGGATCTGCGAGGGGGCCGTCACCGCCCCCGTGAGCACCACCGAGTTCCCGTCCGGGGAGAGGTTGGCCGCAACCGGTCCGGTCACGCGGCCGATCTCTGCATGGATGTCGCCGCTTCCCGAGAACGCGCTGGCCACCGCTTCGAGCCACGAGCGAGGGTCTGGGTAGGTTCGTAGCCCCTCTCCATCCTGGAGCAGATGATAGATACGGCCCTCCTCGCCCGAGTCTTCCACTTCGACCTGAAAGGCCCCCCGAGACGAAGGGTAATGGCGGGAGAAGAGCACCGTCGTGGACGCGCGGTGCTCGGGTCGGAGATAGGAGTAGAGGAGGAGCGCTTCGTCCTCGAAGTGCTCGGGGCTACACCTCTCGAGGTGCTCGTCGTCCTCCGCGTCTCCAGGCAGTCGCGCCACCAGTCGGCATAAGGCTCCATCCACGCCCCACGCGGCCTCGAGCTGATAGCCCTTGGCCAGCGGCGCGTCGCGCTCGGAAGAGAGGATCAGCTCCACACCGTCCCGGGTTCGGGACGCCCCCGTGCCTGCGTAGTCGGCGCGCAGAGCCCGTACGCAAGCTTCGTGCTGGGTGAGGAGACGGTCCCCCGCGCGTCGATAGTTCCACGGCTTGAAGCCGAGCTCGTAGCACTTGGCCACGGAGCTTCCTCGACAGGCGAAGAAGAAGCCTTCGTCGTCCACCCAGCCTCCGTCTCCGGCCTCGCCGGTGCTGAGGTCCCAGTGACCCGGCAGGGCGATCGCCGTCCGGTCGCCACAGAGGGGCGTCCAGTCCCCCTCCGCTTCGCGATGAGACACCCGATAGTAGAGGAGGTCGTCGTTTTCGTCGGCCCCACGCTCGACCGCATCCACTCGCACGGACACGAGCTGACCGTGGGCGTTGAGGGCCGTGAATTGGCTGCCGACAACCTCCTGTCCGGCGATCTCACGACCGTCCACCGAGATGCCGCCGAGGGAAGAGCCGAGCACGGACGGACCATTCGGCCCGAGGCCCATGACCGGGCCGAGGCGGTCGTTCAGCAAGTAGTTGGTGCGGAAGAACATCCGGTGATCGAAGGAGTACCGGTAGACCTGAGAGGTTTGAGTCCCCGTAAAGCCGAAGTCTTGGGCTCGAGTCAGGGCGGAGGTCGTGTGCTGAGTCTGGGGCGCCTCGGTGGCTACCGAGCCGCCGCATGCGGCTCCGAAGAGCGCAAGAGAAGTGAGAGCAGGGACGCGCATCGGCCCGGACGGAGGCAAGGTCCGTGCCGGCTCCGCAACTTGGTCGTTGAGCTTTGCCGCGCCGCCGCCGGGCATCCCCAGCCGGCCGAAATTGCCCTGAGCGGCCGAGGCGAAACCGGTCGGAGCGTTTCACGGAGAGACCGGCCGCGCCGCGCCGCTCCGGATCAACGGGCTGTGTGGGGGGCGCGCGCCGCGAGGAAGGCCAGCACCGCGTCCACGATACGCTCGCCCGCCTTGCCGTCCCATAGGGCCGGAACCTTACCTGCCTTGCCCCCGGTCTTCAGGATGACGTCCACCTCGGCCCGAATCCGAACCGGGTCCACGCCCACCACGATGTTCGTGCCCTCGGACTCGGTGATGGGACGCTCGGTGTTCTCTCGCAGGGTCAGACACGGGATCCCAAGCGCCGTCGTCTCCTCCTGGAGCCCTCCCGAGTCCGTCAACACGAGCTTCGCCCGGGAAGTGAGGGAGAGAAACTCGAGATAACCGAGGGGCTCGAGGAGATGGACCCCAGCCTCGGTCTCGAGGACCGCGTCGAGCCCGGCCGCCTCGAGGCGTTGGCGCGTGCGGGGGTGCACCGGAAACACGAGAGGGACGTCCCTCGAGATCTGAACGAGCACCTCGACCAGTCGCTTCAGCACATCAGGCTCGTCGACGTTGCTCGGCCGGTGCATGGTCAGCACCGCATACCCCCCCGCCGTCACCCCGATACGACCGGGCACGTCGAGCGCTCGCGCCCGGGCCTCGTGGGCCAAGAGGGTGTCGATCATGACGTTGCCCACGCAGACGATGCGGTCCTTGGGCTTACCTTCGGCGAGAAGATTCTCGTCCGCGTCGGGGGACGGGGTGAGGAGAAGGTCCGAGAGGACGTCCGTGACGGCTCGGTTGACCTCTTCGGGCATGGCCCAATCACGACTGCGCAACCCCGCTTCGACGTGCCCGACGGGAATGTGGAGCTTGGCGGCCACCAGACTCGCCGCGAGGGTGCTGTTGACGTCCCCTACGACCAGCACCATGCGCGGCTCGAGGTCCGAGCAAACCTTCTCGAAACCCATCATGACCTGCGCGGTCTGGACGGCGTGAGAGCCTGATCCCACCCCCATGTACACTTCCGGCTCGGGCATCCCCAGGTCCTCGAAGAAGACCTTCGACATGGCCTCATCGTAGTGCTGGCCGGTGTGGATGATGTGGTGTCGCAGCCCCCGCGCCTCGAAAGCGCGGTGCACCGGAGCTGCTTTCATGAAGTTGGGGCGGGCGCCCACCACAGTGAGGATCGGGGCGGAGGAGGACATCGGCGGAGGTCTACTTCATGGGGCAGAAACGCGGAAGCCCGGTGTTCCCTCGTCGGCGCGGCCGTTGAGCTTCGGCCCGAGCCCCGCGCCAGGGACCTCCGCGGCCTCGCTCGGAGCTGGAGCCTGGGAGCGCAAGAAGAGCTCGAGCTGCAGCAGCGCAAAGATACGTTGACCGTGATCCCGCTGGCCGCTGCGGTGCTCCTCGAGGATCCGCGCCACCTCAGCCGCTCGAAGATAGTCATGCACCCGCGCTGAGCTCCCCAGGACCTCTTCCACCAGGCTGCGCAGGGGTCCCGACCACCAACGCGATACCGGCACTCCGAAACCGTGCTTGCGCCGATCGAGTACGTCCGGACCGAGCACCCCCCGATAGGCTTCGCGGAGGATCCATTTGAGCGACCCCCGCCGAAGCTTGACGGCGCTGGGCAAGCGGAACGCGAGCTCGACCAGGTCGGCATCGAGGAATGGGGAGCGCGCTTCGAGCCCCACGGACATGGTCATGCGGTCCGTCTTCACGAGCAGATCGTCGAGAAGGTAGGTGGCAAAGTTGTGCACGAGGATCTGGCCCAGGCGGTCTTCTCCGACCGCGCGGGCGGTGGCGAGGATACGCAGCTGCTCCTGCATGGGGGACCATGGATCAAAGCCGTCAAATACGTCGGGCCGGAGGAGTCGCTCGAGAGCGGGGCCCGCAAAGTACGCGTTCCAGGCCAGGAGCTGCTCGTCCGGGGTGCGAGCCGAGTGCTCGACGAATCGACGAGCCAGCGCCGCGGGATGCTTGTACCCCCGAGGCTCGGGGAGCGAAGCGAGCACCTTCGACACCCCTCGACCGATCCACTGCGGGACCCACCCGGCGAGCAGTCCCCCCTGAAAACGGGTGTAGCCGGCAAAGATCTCATCACCGCCGTCTCCCGTGAGGACCACCGACACGTGCTCTTTGGTGGCGGCCGCGATCGCATGGACGGCGAGCGCCGAGGAGTCCCCGTAGGGTTCGTCGTGATGCCACAGGAGCCGATCGAAGAGCTCCTCGGCCCGAGGCTTGAGGCGTAACTCCGTGTGGGTCGTACCAAACTGCTGCGCGACGTCGCGGGCATAGCGCGTCTCGTCGAAGGTGGCGTCGTCGTCGAAACCGACCGCGAAAGTTCGAACTTCGCCGGAGGAGCGCGCCGCCATCTCGGCCACTACGACGCTCGAGTCGACCCCCCCGGAGAGGAAGGCTCCCACCGGAACGTCGGCCACGAGGCGGCGCTCGACGGCCCGTCCCACCGCATCTCGGACGAGGCCTTGGGCCTCCCGGGCGTCGACCGGCAGCGGGGCCCGGGTGGAGGTGAGGAGGTCCCAATAGGGTTCGATGCGGACGGCACCCCGGCCCTCCCGAACCAGACGGTGGCCTGGCGGCAAGCGGTGCACACCCCGAAAGATTGATTGCGGGGTGGTGACATAGCCGAAGGTCAGGAACTCCGGGATGCGCTCTGGATCCAGAGCGAGCTGAAAGCCCGGTACGGCCCGAAGCGCCTTGGCTTCGGAGGCGAAGAGGAGGCCGCCCTCATGCTCCGCCCAATAGAGCGGCTTTTTACCCACCCGGTCTCGCATCAAGACGAGCCGGTCGTGGCGCGCGTCCCAGATCGCGAAGGCAAACATGCCGTCCAGGGCCTCGAGGCCAGCGACGCCATGGTGGAGATACTGAGCGAGCACAACCTCGGTGTCCGAATCGGAGCGGAACCGAACCCCTTCGCGCTCGAGTCGCGCCCGTAGCCGACGGAATCCATAGATCTCGCCGTTAAAGACGAGGTGGACTTGGCCGTCCTCGCTCGTGAAAGGCTGCGCCGCCCGCTCGCTCAGATCGATGATACGCAGCCGCGTGTGCGCCAAGACCCCAGCCGCTCGCCCGTCGCCCCCTGTGAGCGTCATCACCCCACGGGCGTCGGGACCTCGGTGACGCAAGGCATCCGTCATGGCGTGGCCGACCTGACGCGCATCGTCCAGGGCCAAGAAGGTCGCGCCGCCGATGCCGCACATGGGGGGAGGCTACTCCGCCCGAACCTCCAGGGCCCGGATTAAATGAGGGCCAAAGCTGCGCGGCGGTGGGAGGGCCCTCGAGGTGCCGCGATGCGTCGCGGCCCGGTTCAACAACTATTTTGTAAACCTTTGAGCGTCGCGTTGACCCGGGACCACGCTCCGGCTCCCATGGGCCCCATGCCCTCTGACGACGGCCTTCTTTTGGGGGAAGACGGCCGACTCCGGTGCTGGTGGCCCGCGCATCACGCCGACTATCTCGCCTATCACGACGAAGAGTGGGGACGTCCCGTCGACGACGACCATCGACTCTTCGAGAAGATCTGTCTCGAAGGCTTCCAGTCGGGACTCAGCTGGCTGACCATCCTGCGCAAGCGCGCGCGCTTCCGGGAGGTCTTCGAGGGCTTCGACTTCGAGCGGGTCGCGCGCTTCGGTTCTGAGGAGGTCGAGCTCCTCCTCGGCGACGCCGGCATCATACGCCACCGCCAAAAGATCGAGAGCGTCATCAACAACGCCCGCCGCGCCCGAAAGATGGCCGAGGCTCACGGCTCTCTGGGGAGCTGGTTTTGGCAGTGGGAGCCGCCCGACGCCGAGCGCCCGAAGCGCTTCGACAAGGCCACCCTCCACGCCCTCGGCAAGACCCCTTCCAGCGAGCGCATGTCCAAAGCCCTGAAGAAGCTCGGCTGGTCCTTCGTGGGACCCACGACGGCCTACGCGTTCATGCAGGCCATGGGTTTGGTGAACGACCACCTCGACGGCTGCCACGTGCGGGAAGCCGTCGAGGCGGAGAGACAGGCGTTTACTCGGCCCAGCGCAACCCGGACCATCGCTTCTCACGAAGGTACCGCTTCATGAATTTGGCCAGGAGACGATCGTCTCCGTGCACCGAGAACAGGGGCGCATGCGGCAAACGCCGTCCCATGAGCAGGCGCTTGACCTCGTAGTCGCCCATCAAAAGGCTGACATCCACGCCGCGCCCCTCTTCCGGGGCGCCCGCGTGGGCCCGCTGACCATCGAGGCGCACCTCCAACCAGTCGTCGCCGGTCGGGTAGGCCACGCCAATGCGTACACATCCTTCCAGCCCCGAGGGGGCCGGATCCGTCATCACTGTTTCCTTAATCGATTCGAGAAACTCATCGCTCCTCACAACCGCGTCCTTATGGATGACACGCAGCGTCATGTCGCCGGACAAAGTGTTCGTGTGTCACAAACGCGACCTTCTTTGAAGAAAGTGCAGGGATCTGGAGCCTCACTCCCTCAAAACGAGGGGCCCTCAAGATGAGAGGACCGGCCCCTCAGTCAGGTTTCTTGGGCACTCGGCGCCCGCCCTCGGGGCGGATCCGGTCGGCTTACTGAACGGGCGGGCTTTTGTTAGCCTCGCCGCGTATGAGCCCCCGACGAGGGTCCGCCCCGCTGGACAAGCAGGGCTTACGCGGACTCCTCGAGTTTTTGCAGCGCGGGCCGGGTGGAGGATATGAGGGCGCTCGCCAGCGACTCCTCGATTTCTTTCGTTGGCGCGGCGTGTCCGACCCCGAGGCCTACACCGACCGCACCCTCGATCGCGTGGCCGCGAAGCTGGCGGACGGAGAGGTCCCGCGGACGGAGGTGCCGCTGCGCTACGTCCTCGGCGTGGCTCGCTACATTCACCTTGAGGGCGTCAAGGCCGAGGCGCGGGTCCGGGTCCTGCCTCCCCGAACGCCTGAGCCGGAGGATGACGGCTCGATGCAGGCGCTCGAGGCCTGCCTCGGAGAGCTCCCCGAGGACGAGCGCGAGCTGGTCCTCCGGTACCATCAGTCGTCGGGGAGCCTCCGCATCCGAGATCGAAAACAGCTCGCTCAGGAGCTCGGCGTGTCGCTGAGCAGCCTGCGCATGCGGATGTTTCGAGCTCGCCAACGCCTGGCCGACTGCATCCGCGGCCGCACCGACGGCGAAACGGATCTCGACCCTTCGCCACCAAGGAAGACATGACCGACCCCATCGACCTGCCCACCGAGGCTGAGTCCCGCGCCTACCTCCTCGGACGGGCCTCCGAGGCGGAGCGGGCTCGGGTGGAGGAGGCCCTCTTCGAGCACCCCGAGGCGCACCACCAACTCAGAGCGCGGGAGGAGGAGCTCGCCGAGGAGTTTCTGGCGGGCGAGCTGTCGGACCGCGAGCGGGAGGCTTTCGAGGGGCGACTCACGGGGGATCCAAAGCTTCAGGAGAGCGTTCGTCTCATGCGCTCGCTACGCGCTGCGGCCTCTCCCCGACCGGCTCGTCGGAGCTGGCGCTGGGTGGTGTTCGCGCCTCTGGCCGCGGCCTGCCTCGGAGGGCTGGCGCTGGCGGTTCTGCCGAGGCCCGCCTCGGAGCTCGAGACCCTCACGCGGAAGGGTTCGGCCGAGCCCGGCGAGGTCGAGCTCCGCTGCCTTCCCCGCTGCGAGCTCGGAGCGCGCCTGGCCCTGTTGGTGCGTCCTCCGCCGGGAAGAGCCCACCTCGCCGCCTTCGCTCAGGACGCCGAGGGGCAACTCATCTGGTACGAGCCCGCCTCCGGCGAACGCAGCCGGCCCGCAGCTCCCGAGCTCGAGGCTTGGCCCCGGGCGTTCCGGCTCGACGATGCTCATAGCTCCGGACCGCTCCAGGTCTACGTGGTGTTCTCGGCGATGGGACTCACGCGAAAAGAGGTCGCCGAGGCCATCGGCGAAGACCTGAAGGGCACCCCGTCGGTCGCGCTCATCGAGCGCCGCCTGGAGCTGGCCCCCACGAGCGGAGGCGCTCCATGATGCTCCCCCTACTGGCAGGCCTGGCAGCGATGTCCCTCCAGCCGGAGGCGCGAAGCTACGCGCTCAGCCTCGGGAACAACGCGGTACCCTCGGGGGAACGAGATCTCGAGACGCTCCGCTTTGCCGACGACGACGCTCTCCGCTTTCACCAGCTCTTTAGCCGCTTTGCCACGAAAGCGATCTTGCTCACGGTGTTCGACGAGACGTCTCATCGTCGGTCCGAAGCGACCCCGCCTCCCACCGAGCAGCAGCTGGCTCGCGCGGTCGCAGAGCTGGAGCGAGCCTTGCGAGAAGATAGGAGCGCGGGACGCCCCACCACACTCTATCTCTTCTTCTCGGGTCACGGCGGCGTCAACGACCTCGGGGAGCCCTACTTGGCGCTAGTCGACGGCGAGCTCACGCGGGCCCGGTTCTTCGACGAGGTCCTCGACCGGCTCGCGGCCGACCGTGTGCACGTCATCGTCGATGCCTGCAATGCCGGGGCGGTCGTGGGTCTTCGGGGAGGCTTCGACGAAGCGAGAGAGGCCACCGCGGAAGCTCTCCCCCGGAGCGAGCTCGAGGCCATCGCGCGGGCGCGCCGACCCGAACGCTACCCTCACGTGGGGTTCCTCGTGGCGGCCGCGTCCGGTCGGGCCGCGCACGAATGGTCCCGGCTGGGAGCGGGCGTGTTCAGCTACGAGGTCTTCTCCGCCTTGAGCGGGGGCGCCGACGTCAACGCGGACGGCCGCATCGAGTACTCGGAGGTCGAAGCCTTCGTCGGTGCCGCAAACTCCGGGCTGCGGGGCGGTGCCCAACTCACGATTCGCACCCAGCCCCCCGCCGCCGACCGACGCGCCCCCCTCTTCGACTTGTCCTGGCTGGGCGAAGGGCCGTTCCTCGTCGGCCAGGCCCCCCGCGCGATGCGGCTCAGCGTCGAAGCGGGAGATGGGGAGCGATACTGGGACGCTCACCTCGCCGCGGGGGCCCTCTTCAAAATGGCCCTACCCTCCCGCGGCCCCGCGTTCCTTCGGTCGGGCGGCCGGGAGGCGCGCCTGCCCTCCCCGGAGGCGGGCCCGGTCCCGCTCGAGACCTTGGTCTTCTCCGCGCCGCGCTCGGCCGAGCGGGGAGCTGCCGACGATGATCTCCGCCGCGGCCTCTTTCTGGAGCCCTTCGGCCCCGCCTACTACCGCGGGTTCGCGGATAGTCGCGGGCGCGCCCCGGTCCCCATGGCACCGCTGTCTCCTCGAGCGGTGGACGCTCCTCCCGAGGCGCCCTCCTCGTCCGATCGTTTGGTCCTCGGGGCGTGGGTGGCCGCGGCCACGACGGGGGCTGTCGCTCTCGTCGCCGGAGGTTTAGCCCTCGAGCGCAACGAAGCTTTCCACGATGCCTCCACCCAGCGCGAAGCAGCCGAGATCACTTCGGAGTACGAGCTCCGACGCGACATCGCGATCGGGAGCGGGATCGCGGCCGGGACCTTCGCCGCCGTCGCTCTGATTCTGGGGGCCACGGCCTCGACCCGCGGTCTTCAGGCCGCGGCCCTTCCCCGCGACGAGGGTTGGGAGGCTTCAGTCACATGGTCCGCGCAGTTCTGATATCGACCGCGCTCGTCAGCTTCGGTTGCGAGGGGCCGGACCCCATCCTCATCGGCCGCTGCAGCGTCGACGGCGACTGTATCGATGGCCGACGATGCTTCGAAGGCCTCTGTGCCTTCGAGAACCCGAGTCCCTCGGACGCTGGCCTCCCGGACGGAGGCGCAATGGACGCCGGGCTCGACGGCTGCGTGGCGGAGGTCGCGACCGGGGTCCGGTGTAGCGACCCGACTCAGCTCTTCTGTCCGCTGCTCGTCGATGGGCGCATCAGCTCCAGCTGGGAGATCGTGTGCAGCGACGACCCTAGCCTCCCCGGCTGCACCCCCGAGGGTCAGTTCGATCGGCTCGATCTCCGCATGGAGTTCGAAGGCCCCACCACCCTCCGAGGGGTGCGCTTTCTCTCCGACTGGTTCTCCAAGCGTCCGCTCGAGTTTCAGCTGTGGGGCGCCTCGACGGCCACGACCGCCCTCGAGTCGGGGGGCGCCACCCTGGTGCTGTCGAAGCCCGCCGCCGAAGTTCCCTGGCTCTGTGTGCCCGACGCTGTCTGCGACTACTACACCCCCGACATCTGCTGTCCCCAGGGGCGGGACGCTCCCATCGACATCAGCCTCTCCGGGACCGACCAAGCCAAGTACGACTTCGGGAGCTTCCCCGCCACCCAGGCAAGGTTTTGGACGCTGAGGTTCATTGGCGCCGACTCTGGAGACGCCCTGTTCCTCAAGGAGGTCGAGCTCCTCACCGGCCTATGCGTCGAACGGCTCTAGCCCAAAAAACATGCACGACCTCCGTGATGGATCCGACGCCCGCGCCACTGAGGGCATGATGCTCGAACCATCTTCCTCCTTTCGATGGGGGCTCTGCGCCTCGGCCTGGGCCCTCGGGCTCGCCGCTGCCTGCACCGAGATCGCCCCGTCTTCGCTCCCCACGTCGGACGCGGGCGCGGCCGCCGGTCTCGACGCGGGAGCGCCCCCTCCGCCCGACGCCGGGGTGATGGCGCGGACCTGCTCGGCCACCCTCAGCCTCTGCGACGATCGCTGCTTCGATCTCGATCGCGACCCCCAGCACTGCGGTCGATGCAGCCGCGCCTGCGCGCCCGACGAAGTCTGCGCCACCGGGGCCTGCATGCTGCCCGTCCTCGGAGCCATCACTCCGACGCGGGGACCCACCGCCGGAGGTGTGGAGGTGCGCATCTCGGGGCGTCTGCTCGACCGCCTGGGAGACCTCGAGGTCCGCTTCGCCGACCGGCCCGCCGAGATCGTGGCGCGGAGCGCCGAGTCGGTCACGGTCGAGCTTCCGCCCCGACCGGAGCAGCCCGGCCTCGTAGACGTCACCGCCTCGAGCACCGGGGCATGGTCTCAACGTCTCGTCGACGCCTTCCGCTACGAGCAGGCGGTGTTGACCTTTACGCCCGCCCTCGCCGTCGATCTCAGCGGTGAGGCGACGGGGCTCATCGTGGCCGATCTCGACCGGGACGGGCATCTCGACGCCGCCTGGGTGGCGGCGGCAGATCCACGCAACCACCTCGGAGTGATGTTCGGGCGAGGGGACGGGACCTTCACCGCGCCCGAACTCAGAGAGGTCACGGAGTCCCCGGCCGGTCTCGGGGCGCGCGACCTGAACAGCGACGGTTACGTCGAGCTCGTCGCCTTCTCGGCCTCGGCTCAGCCTCCGATCTCGGTGTTTCCGAATCTCCGCAACCGAAGCTTCGGAGCCGTCTTCGAGCTCGCCCCCGGGATGCAGATGCGGGGGGACCTCGACTTCGGAGACTTCGACGAAGACGGTCGGGTGGATGTAGTGGTGGGGGGGCGCTCCCGCTGGGTGTTCGCCCGAGGCCAAGGGAACGGCACCCTCGTGCGAGGGAGCCAGTTCGGAGCCGGGGGCACGCGGGCGGTCGCGGTCGGCGACCTCGACGCCCAGGAAGACGACCATGACGACGTGCTCGTCATCGACGAGAGCACGTATCGGCTCGACGTATACTTTGGACGCGGAGACGGAACTTTCGCCAGCGAGGCCAGCTACGACGTCGGCGGACCGGGCGGACAGGGTTTCGTAGCCATCGCGGATCTGGACGGCGATGGCCATCAGGACGTGGTCACCACCACCGGCGGAGCGGCCCAGGTCCTCCTCGGGAGCGCCCTCGGCATCCTCTCCGCCCCTCGCAGCTACGCCACCGCGAACTCGGACCCGAGCCTCATCGAGGTCGTAGACATCGACCGGGACGGCGATCTCGACCTGGCCTTAGGGGCACGAAACGGGACGAGCTTCACCCTCCTCATCAATCGAGGGGACGCCGTCTTCGAAAGACTGATCCTCGGGGACATCAACGCGCCCCGCTACCTCAGAGCTGGCGACTTCGACGAAGACGGCCGTGTAGACCTCCTCGTCACGGAGGTCGTGCGAAACGGAGGCCACCGGCTCCACCTCCTTCTGGCCAGCGGAACCTAGAGAAACAACCCACGCCCGACCGTAAGCGCACGGGAACTCCACTCCGAAACCCACGCTCGAATCGGCCGAGCCGGGCGAAAGAGGAGTGAGCGGAGGTCGGAGCACGGTTTTCGCGCAGGGGAAATGGGGGACAGCAAGGAGGCCTATCGAAGTAAAGATGTCTCGAGGGGGGCCCAACCGAGCTCACACGAAGTAGACGAACCCCAGCGGGCCGAATTTCCCCGGAGCGGAAGCCGTGTTCCGACCGCAAGCGCACGGGAACTCCACTCCGAAACCCACGCCCGACCGCAAGCGCACGGGAACTCGGATCCCGAGCTCCCGGCCGGAGGAAGGTCAGCTCAAACGCGAACCGTACTGCTTCTCGTAGTACTCGCGGTACGCTCCCGACTTCACCCGCTCCCACCAGGACTTGTTGTTGAGATACCAGTCGATGGTCGAGGCCAGCCCCTGCTCGAAGGTCTGGCTGGGGTTCCAGCCGAGCTCCTCGCGGATCTTCTTGTAGTCGATGGCGTAGCGGCGGTCGTGGCCAGGTCGGTCGGTGACGTGGCGGATGAGGGACTCGGGCTTCTCGAGGTGAGAGAGAATCCGCTTCACGATGTTGATGTTGGGCTGCTCGTTCTGACAGCCGATGTTGTAGACCTCGCCGGCTCGGCCCTTCTCGAGGACGACCTGGACGGCCTCGTTGTGGTCCCACACGTGAATCCAGTCTCTCACCTGCATCCCATCGCCGTAGACCGGCAGCGCCTCATCGTGGAGAGCGTTGATGATCATCAGGGGGATGAGCTTCTCGGGGAACTGGAGCGGTCCGTAGTTGTTGGAGCAGCGGGTCACCACCACGTCGAGCCCGTAGGTGTGGTGATAGGCGAGAGCGATCAGGTCGGACGAAGCCTTGGAGGCCGAGTAGGGGCTGCTGGGCTGGATCGGCGACGTCTCGGTGAAGTAACCGGTCGGCCCGAGGGAGCCGTAGACCTCATCCGTCGACACCATCAAGAAGCGCTTCACTTCGTTCTTCCGGGCGGCATCCAGCAACACCTGGGTGCCCAGGACGTTGGCCTCGATGAAGGCGCGCGGGCCCGAGATGCTGCGGTCGACGTGAGACTCGGCCGCGAAATGGACCACGAAGTCGGGCTTTTCCTCGGCGAAGAGGGCCTCCATGGCCTCGGCATCGCCGATGTCCGCGCGCACGAACTTGAAGCGGGGGTCGTCCTGGATGGCTTGGAGGCTCTCCAGGTTGCCGGCGTAGGTGAGTGTATCCACGACCACCATACGCTCGATGTCGCGGCTCCCCTCAAGGGATCTCAGCACGTAGTTGGCGCCGATGAACCCGGCCCCGCCCGTCACCAAATACTTCGTCATGGCTTCGTCTATCCTCTCTGACCGCAAGGACCAACGTCAGAATATTGCTTCGGGGACGTAGATGATGTCACCCGGCTGAAGATAGAAGTTGGTGGCCTGGCCCGAGCCAATGTCGCCCGCGGGCACTTCGAACACCTGCTTCTGTCCTTTCACCACCCGGGTCACTCGGGTCCGGTTCGGGGCCGCGAGCTCCGCGAACCCGCCGGCGCTGGTGATGGCCTCGATGATGGTCATCCCCGTACGGAAAGGAAAGGTCCCGGATCTCGACACCTGCCCGAACACCAGTACGTTGCTCGACTTCTGCTCGCGGACGAGCACCGTCACCTGGGGATCCTTGAGATAGTCGCCGGAAAGACGGGTGCGGATGGTCTCCGCCACCTCCTCAGGGAGCTTCCCGTTGACCTCGACCCTTCCAATGAGGGGGAAATCAATGTCGCCGGCGGCGCCCACGCGAAAGATGCCGTCGAGGTCCGGCTCGCGGAAGACCTTCACCTCGATGAGGTCACCCCGGCCGAGGACGTCCACCCCGTCGTCCACGGGCGGCACTTGGGTCGCGGGAGGCGGTCGAGCCGCCCCCGACGCACAGCTGGCTAAGGTCAGGAGGACGGCGAGCAGTCTCGTCCTTCGAAAGACTCGGAGGCGTCTGAGCACGGACATCAGTGGGCCACCTGGTGGCGGCGAGCCTCAGCGAAGGACACGACGCCCGGGGGGCGGACCGCGAGGGCGTCGGCGGCGTCCCGATGGTCGACCAAGGCCTCGGCGAGAAGCTCGAGATAAAGACGGACGGAGGGGTCTCGTTCGCCGCCGCTTCCTCGCGGAAACACGACGACGAGCTCTCCCAGGGTACGGTCCTCGCTGGTCAGGGCCACCACCCGCGCATTGGGGAGAGCTTCCGGCCGCTCGATCGGCCAGTGAACTTGCGCATCGGCCCGCCACGAGAACACCGAAGCGCGCCGCTCCGCCCCTTCGGCCACCGGCGCCGCCCCCGTGCTTCCCGGATCCTTCACCCAGGTCAGCCGCGCCGCTTCGGCGCCGAGGCGGGGAAAGAGCGGTACCATAAGGCTCCAGGTATGCTCAGACGTGGTGGCGCTGCGGATGGAGCGAGCCACGCGACGGAGCTCGTCTCGGCCCGCCGAGACTGCATAGCTCCGGGCCAGCCCCGGAGGACGGAACACCCCCACGCGCCGCACCAAGATCATCGCCACCGCCACGACGGTGGAGAGGGCGATGGCGCGATGGGTCGCTCGGGTATCGAGAAGGGACAAAGCCCCGAGTCCGAACACGATACTCGCCGTGTACAGCGTGAGCACCGCGTTTCGATGGGAGAGACCGAGGGCGAGGAGGCGATGGTGGAGATGCTCCCGGTCCGCTTCGAAAGGAGACTTGCCGTTCTTGACCCGGCGAACGAACGAAAGCGTGGTGTCGAGGATAGGAAGGCCCAGAGCCAGCACGGGAATCAGGAGGGCCACGGCCGTCGTGCCCTTGTGCTGTGTCCAGATACTCACCGCCCCGAGCACGAACCCAAGGAACATAGACCCGGAGTCACCGAGAAAGATCTTTGCCGGGTTGAAGTTCCAAAACAGAAAGCCCACCAGCGCCCCGCCCAGCGCCACGGTGATGAGGCACAGCAGCGTCATATTGTCGACGAAGGCGACACCGAAGAGCACGACGGTAGCGAAGAGGGCCACGCCCGAAGCCAAGCCATCGAGCCCGTCGATGAGATTGAGGGCGTTGATGACCCCCACCATCCATATGACGGTGAGGGGGAGGGAGAAGACCCCAAGGTCGAAAGCCTCACCTATGGGGTTCCCGAGAAGCTCGATGCGAAACCCGCACAGCCAGATCCCCACCGCCACTCCGGTCTGGACGGTGAGCTTCAGCTTGGCCCCGGCGCCGCGCAGATCGTCGTAGACGCCGAGCAGGACGATGGCGAGAGCCCCCCCGACGAGACCGAGAACCAACCGCTGATCCGAGTACAGAAGGTTCGAAACCCTGTTCTCCCATAGCGCCAACCCCAGCAGTGGCATGAAGAAGGCAAGGACCACGGCGACACCCCCCAGGCGAGGGACGGCCACGGTGTGGATCTTTCGGGCCTCGCTCGGCTGATCCAGCCACCCGTAGCGGTGGGCCAGCCACGTCACCACCGGCGTGGTCAGCGCCGAGACAATGAGGGCCAAACAAAAGGCGACGGCATAGGTTCTCATCGCAGACTTTCCCGCACCTTCAGCGAACCCGCTCCCTTGCGGTTCACGCGATCCCTCACGAGCCCGTCGTAGAGGCGCTCGATATCCGAGAGCAGTCTCTCGTGGCTGTAGCGCCGCACAACGTCATCACGCAGCATGGCCTGCAGGGGTCGAGCTTCGGCGAGACCCGCCTGGAGAGCGGCGGTGAGTGACTCCGTCTGACCGGGGGGCACGATGCGCCCCATACCGGACCGCATGATGTCGCGGACCCCGCCGACGTCCGTGGCTACGACGGGGAGACCAGACGCGAGGGCTTCGATCACCGCCACCGGAGTGCCTTCGTTGTCGCTGGACAGAGCCATCAGATCGGCGTCGGCGTAAATCTCGGGGAGGTCTCGGCGCAAACCGGTGAAGTGGATGCGCGGATGTCCGTCGGCCTGCCGCTCGAGCTCCGCGCGGCTCTCCCCCTCGCCCACGAGGACCAAGTGGACATCTTGGCGAGACAGCGCCGTAAAGGAACGGATGAGGAGGTCGAAGCGCTTGATGGGGACCATGCGACCCACCGTCACCACCACCTGATGCCCGTCCGGGATACCGAACTCAGCCCGGAGCGGCCCCCGGGCAGCTCGCGGGAGAACCTCGCGGAAGCGCCGCAGATCTAGCCCCAGCGGGACCACGCCCACCTTGGACGACGGGGCGATCCGGTAGGTATCCACCAGATCCCGCCGCTGCTGATCCGAGATGGCGAGGATGCGGTCCGTCACCCGAGCTAGCCCTCGCTCGACCTGCAAGAATACCTGCGTCTTTCGCTTGGAGAAGTACCCGTCGAAGACGTGCCCGTGGAACGTGTGGAGCACGATCGGCACGCCCGCCAGCCGGGCTGCGAGACGACCCACGGCGCCGGCCTTGGCGGTGTGGGTGTGTACGATGTGGGGCTTCACTTCGCGGAGGACGCGAACGAGCTCTGCGACCGCGGCCGCGTCTGCGGAGGGCCGAACCGGGCGACGCATCGATCGGACGGTGCGAATCTCGACGCCGCGAGCGTCGGCGAGCTCTTCCATCGAGTGCTCGCCCGGCTCCAGAGCCCCGCCCAATAGTATAGTGTCGTAGCGAGAGCCGTTTCGGTGCGAGAGCCCCTCGGAGAGAAGGATAGAATGCAGCGCCGGGCCTCCGACGCAGATGCGGCTCTGGATACGGACGACCCGCATCGGCCCGATTCAGTAGCGAACGCCGACGTTCGCGAGGACGACGTGACGGTCGAAGGAGCCGAGGGCCGGGACGAAGACCGAACCATTGAACAGCCGAGCGTCATCGTTCGAGTCCTGGACCATCACGCGGTAGTTGAGGCCGCCCGTGAGCCAGTCGAGAAAGAAGTAATCGGCCCGGACCCCGCCGAAGATGAGGGTGGAGGAGGGTTCCAGAAGGTCTGGGTTTTCCGTCATGGGCGGCATGCCGGAAGCCTGGGTTCCGAAGTCGCGAAACTGCACCTCGCCGTAGGCGCCGAGGAGGAGTCGATCGATGTTCCAGTTGCCTCGGAGACGAATAGCGTCGGTTATGAAGCTCGACAGCGCCACGGTCGGCTGGAGATCGCGCTGGTAGGTCAAGCTGACCTTCGCTGTTTTGATGATCTGCCACCCCACCGACGCAAGGCCCACGACCGTTCGCTGATTGGCGGGATCCGTGGTGCCGAATCGACCTCCGTCGGGGGTCCACACCAAGGTCTCGGCGTAGCCGGCGCGCACCTCGGCCGAGATGGTGCGGGTGATCTGACCAATGAGCCCCACCAAGACGGAGAACGGGTTCGACTCCAACGTACCCGGGGTTCGGCCGCTGGGCGCGCCCACGTCGAAAGCGCCGAAGTCCGCGTAGAAGACCGCCGCTGTCTTGGGCAGAAACTTGAGGCGAGCCTCGAGGAAGCCCTTGTTCAGAAAGCCGTCGTCAGGTGCGTCGTTGGTGGCGCTATCGCGGGTGTAAGCGACGAAGAGGTTCTTGTAACCCACGTCGAACTCCAGAGCGCCGCCTCCGGGACGGAAAGTAAGAAACAACTTTCCGCGGTCGGTGAAAGCGGGAAACAGCCGCTCATCGGTGCCCACCGTTCCCACCTCGGGAAGCACCGTGGGGGTGAGCATGGGGCTATTCTCGATCTGGAAGCTGACCGTCGACTTCCGGGAACCGACCCGAAGAAAGATATTGGAGTCGAGGCCGAACGTGGTGTCGCTCCCCGAGGCCGACCCGGCGCCGAAGAACTGACCAATGGTCGTTCCCAACCCCAGCCGCAGTTCCAGGCTCCGACCCGGGACATCGAGGGCGAGACCCGGCCGAACGATGAGGCGGACGTCCTCGGTGCCTTGGATGTCGCTCGCGCGACGCTGAGAGTTGGAGTCGAACGCGCTCGAGACCGTGAGGTTGAGATGCAAGCGGGATTTATCCCCCACCTTGAATCCGAGCTTGTTGCTTTGCTGCGCCCGCGCCGGTCCGGGCGCGGCCGAGACCAGGGTGGCCACGGCGATGGTCAGCGCCCGTATGACGAAGAGTGCAGGCGAGTAGTGGGAGCGCTCCATCGGGGTCCTCAGAAGGTGCTCGCTACGGGAGGAACCGTCGGGCCGGGGGGCGCCGCGGCGTTCGTCGTGGGGTCGCCGCCGCCGCCGCCGGAACCGTCATCGTTGTCGATCTCAACGTCCACGTCCGTGTCACCGGCGTACACGGAGCTCTCGCCCACGCACTGCTCGGCTTCGGCGCTCAGGACTTGGCTCTTCTGATGGGCGACCGCCACCTTGGTGTACTCGTGATTGATGAGGTCGTCCGCTCCGCTGGCGATGGCCTCGTACATCTCGAGGGACGCCTTCTCGGAGATCTTGAGGAGGCCCTTCACCTGGATGAGTTTCTCGTTCACGCAGTTGAGCTGAACGATGTCCTTCGAGGAGCGCGCCTCGGCGAGGAGCTGGACCACGCGGCCGAGCGTCTTGCGCTCCGTGACCAGCATCTCCTCGACCCGCTCCTTCTTGTCCTCGAGTGAGACGGAAGAAGGGTCCAGCGTCTCCCGGGCGGGGGCCTCCACGGCTCCATTTGGGATCGTCTGGACCGCCGTGTCGGCGGTCTCTTCGACAGGTGCGTCTTCGGCCTGAGCCCTTGCCTCAACGGACAGGCTCAGTACGCCTCCCATGACCAAGGCCGTACCCACGATTTTGGGGAGGAAAGCGGTCATCCCGGCCGCTCTGTAGGTCGGCGCGGAATTCGTGTCAAACGTTGAGACCATCCAGCTTTTTCCCCGTCGCCCGGCGCAGCTTATGCTGCCTTTGGCGACGTTCCTTGTCGTCTCAGTCGTCCTCGTCAGTGTCATTTCGAGCTTCTTTCACGAGATCTTCGAGACGACGTCGCGCGCGCGTGACGCGAGCGCCCTGCTTTCGACCCGACAGAGCGTCCAGGTCAGAGCGCGCCAGGTCCAGCTCGCCGAGCTCGAGCGCACACTCGGCTCGGCTCATACGCACCACATCGTCGAAGCGGCTCACCCCGCCGAACACCAGAGCGCGGTCATAGTGAGGGAGCGCACCTCGGCAATCCTGCAAGTGATCTCGGTAGATTGTCGCGATCGTGTAGTGAATCCTACGGATTCGGCCAGGCTCTCTCTCAAGATCGAGCAAAGCCTTGCAGTCCCGAAGCGCTTCGGAACCTGCGCGTAACCCAACCTGCGCATCGCAGATCAGTCGATGGGCGTCCCGGCTCAGCTCCGCCGCTGGACGGAAGGCCAAGAACGCTCGGGCCGCCGCGATCGCCGCGGCCGGATCTCGCTCGCGGTACCAGGCGTCCCGAGCTCGAGCCCAGGCCCTCTCGGCCGGGGCGGGCTCGTCGATTCGCTCCACCTTGACCTCCGGTACGGGTGCCCGCGTCTCCTGCACCTCCGGACGGCTGGGGTTTACCCGAGCATCGGCGGCGCTCGTCGAACGCGCCGGCGGCGCCGGAGCGACCCGCCGCCGCGGCTTTTTGCGGAGACGATCCAGGACCGGCGACCCGGGTTCGGCCGGCTGAGGGGGACTCTCCTCGAGAACGACGGCCTGTCCGGCCTCGACCCGGCGTTCGGCCCGACCGCCGCGGACCTCGACCCAGCCCTCCCGGACCGACACCTCGTGGCGGCCGGCGACATAGGCCACCGTGAAGTCACGACTCTGAGCCCACAACGCACGTTCGGGCGTCTTGACGATGATCGGACCGCGCTCGTCCTTCCCCAGCGCGGCTTCCGCTGCGAAGGCCCGGGGCGACCACACGTCGACCCGTCCGTGGTCGAGCTCGAGCTGAACCGGCTTTCGGTCAGGCTCGGGCATGGTCACTTCAGTGTCCGACGCGAGCACCAGCATGTGTCCGGTGCCCAGCTCCACTCGAAGCGGGGCGGCACCGCTGTGCACCAGCGCCTCACCGGGCCCGGCCATGGGCGCTCTCGCGACCGGGGCCGTCTTCCGGGTTGTCGTCGCCGGCGGGGTTCGGGGAGAGAGGGCCACGAACCCCACCACCACCGCGGCCGCGGCGGCACCGCCGAGAAGCCAACGCCGTCCGCGAACGAGATCCACGGTGCCCATGGAGGAGCGTCGCCGAATGTCCCGAGTGGCTCCCGGGGGCAGATCCACGCTGAACTGTTTGACCTCTCCCGGGGTCTGAAGCTGACGCTCCAGGCGCACTTCGAGGCGCCGCCAGCTCAACTCGTCTGGTTCCGGAAGCGGCAGCTTGAGGACTTTCTGGATGCCCTCGATGCGAACCAGCTCGGCCTGACAGCGTGCGCATCCCTCGAGATGACGCCGGAGGCGGCTCCGGGTCCGGTCGGGGACCTCGTCCGCCGCGTAGGCCGCCCAGTCATCGGGCGTGGGGTGGCGCGAAAAGCCCACGGAAGATTCGTGCCCTGGAGCGCCCGCCCCGTTCACACGGGGACGAACTTTCCTCTGGTTCGAGCCGCGCCTTGTGAGGCGACGCCTCCGGCCGTAGCGTCGCCGACGCCGTGCCGGGCTTCGACGACAGCTGGGCCCAGGCGGTCAGCTCCAGCGGCTGGCCCTCTGCTTTGGTGCGCGCCGTCCGGGCAGATCCACGCGCCCTCGCCACCCGTAGGGCGATCGATAGCCTCCGGGAGTGGCGCCTCGCGCCCCCCGGCAGCCGCGAACGACAGTGGCTCGAGGACGTCGCGGAGGCGCTGTTGGCGCTCCCTGGACGCGTCCAGGATGAGAACCCGGCCGACCATAGCCTTCCGGTGCCGGATCCCGAGCCCCCTGACGACGAGGCCCCCTCTCCTCCCGAGGAGCCCCCGACCGCGCCTCTCCTCCTACCGGTGCCGAGGCCCGGGGAAACGCCGCCGCTGGTTCCGCCGCCCGCCCCGCCCCCGGGGCCTCCCCCGCCGCCCTCCGAGTCCACGGAGACCCTCGTGCCCGCGTACCGAGGGCCTCCATCTCCTCGACCTCCAGCCTCCGGGGTTCGAGTTCGAGCCCTGGCGGAGCGCTTTGGACCGCTGGCCGACGAGATCTTGCCCCTACCCGTACAGCGTCGCTCGCGGCGCTTCTGGGCCCGCTGGCGCGAGGTCAACGGCGACGGCGGCATCCCTCGCGAAGCGGTGGAGAGCCTGCTGAGGCGGGCCGGCTCGCGTCCGGAGCTCTTGGCCGGGATCATCGCCGAAGTCCTCGAGGCCGACCTCGCCAGCGTCATCGAGTTTCTGGATGTGAAGTAGTGTGGGTCGGTCATCGAGCGGAGGGCCGAGAAGCCTATCGCTGGGGAGCGCGACCACTCCGTAGAAGCCGGCGATGAAACGCGTCTCTCTCCTTTCAATTTCTCTGCTGGTCGGACCTTGGGCCTGCGGAACGGACCTGAACTCCGCCATGTCCGAGCTGAGAGCTGGGCCCGAGGTGGGAGGCACCGTCCCCACCGGAACCTGCGGAGAGCTCGAAGCGCTCTGCGACGTGGACTGCTCGGGTGACTTCGAAAACACCACCTGCCGCGGCGTCCTCACCGGTGGAAGCTACGACAACGTCGAGGTTCCCGAGGGCGAAACCTGCGTCCTCGACGGAGCCCTCGTGACCGGAAACCTGATCATCAAAAAGGGCGCCTCCCTCGCCGTCGGAACGGGAAGCTTCGTGTGTGGAAACCTCCAGGCCGAGGAGGCGAGTCGGGTGCAAGGGCAAGACCTCCGGGTGTGCGGAAACCTCCAGGCGAGCAAGACCGACCGGGTCGAGCTCGGGAGCTTGGTGGAGGTGCGTCAAAACCTCGACGCCAGCGAAACCCAGCAACTCGTCCTGACCGCGACGCTGGTATGCGCCGACGCTCAGCTCTCCGAAGTGGACCGGGTCGAGGTCTCTTCCGGCTCGGCCTCCGTGGTGGCGAAGGACTGCAGCGCCGACGAGATCGGAGCCTTCGACTTCACCGGCCTCGAGGTCAACGGCGACAACGACGGTTGCCTCGGCACGCGCTAGCGGATCGTCGGGGGAGAGGCGCCACTCAGAGCTTCTTGGGGAAGTTGAGATGGCCGAGCTTGAGGGACCCGGCGGGGGCGAGAGCGCCCACTTGAGGGGCCACTTGAGAGCTCCGCCCCGCCATGCGGCCAAAGATCTGCGCGTTCTGCTCGGCCTCGGAGCGGCGGCTCTCCGACTCCTGGCTGCGCATCTCCGCTTCGATGGCCTCGACCCGAGCGATAACTTCGGGGCGCTTGAAGGTGGATTTCAGGGCCTCGGCGGCGCGCGGCGACCTCTCGTCGTCACGAAGCCACTCGAAGATCGCGATCAGCGTTCGCACCACCGGCTGAAGTTCGTGATCGTTCTGGGCCACGTAGTCGTCCACGACGCTCGAGAGCTTCTTCTGGGCGTCGTCGTCGAAAAGCGCCTTTTCGTCGGTGCCGTCCTTGAGGAGCTGGGCCACGACGTCGCGGATGGGATGGGGGTCGAGCTCGACACGCTGTTCGCTCATGAGGGCTCCAAATCTAGTCTAAGTACTTCCCGGCCGAGCGCAGGCCGGCTCGGCCGGGAGGGGATGCAATAGGGCTTGCTCAGAGACCGAGCAGCTTCGAGCCGACGTAGGTCGTAGCGGCGGTCGAGAGCTTGGTCGCGAAGAGGGTCGCGCCGATTTTCGAAAGGATTCCGCCAAGACCGAGCTTGGCACCAGCAGCAGCAACAACAGGCAACATGATGATCTCCTCCGCAGGCGAGCCCGCGGGATGTTTAGGGAAGGCCAAACGCCTCCCGAAGACGCGGCCGTTATCGCCCCCGCTCGGAGGGAGTTGCGTGGATCTCGAGAGGTCGCGGAGGAAGGCGAGCGAGCACCGTCTTGAGGTCCCCGAGGCGCACCGGCTTGGAGACGAAATCGGCCATCCCGGCCTCTCGACAGCGCTGACGGTCCTCCGCGAAGGCGTTGGCGGTCAGGGCGACGATCGGGGGCGCGTCCGGTATCGAGGCGCGAATGGCCTCGGTGGCCTGGAGGCCGTCCCGCTCCGGCATTTGCATGTCCATGAAGATGACGTCGTAGGTGCCCTCGCGGGCCATGTCCTCCACCGTGAGGCCGTCGCGGGCCACGTCGATCTCAATGCCGAGCTTCTTGAACAGGCGCGTCGCCACCATGACGTTCACGGGGTTGTCCTCGGCCACCAGAACCCGATGCGCGAAGCGTTCGGGGAGGGACTCCGCGGGCGTGACCTCAACCTCCGCTCCGGGTGCGGAAACCAGAGGGAGGCGGACCGTGAAGGTCGAGCCTTCGCCCAGAGCCGAGGCCACTTCGATCGAGCCGTTCATGCCCTCCACGAGCTTCTTGGTAATGGCTAGCCCCAGCCCGGTGCCGCCGTAGCGGCGGGTGGTGCTCGCGTCGGCCTGGGTGAAAGCCCCGAAGACGGCCCGCGCCGCCTCCGGCGACATCCCGATTCCGGTGTCGGCGACGTCCAGACGGAGACTCTTCCCTTCCTGCGAAAGGCGCGCTGTCACCGAGCCGGCGGGGGTGAACTTGAGGCCATTTCCGACGAGGTTGAGGAGGATCTGCCGGAGCCGAACCGGGTCCCCGAGCACGTACCGCGGCAGGGCCGGATCGATCTCGGAGGCGAGGCTGACCGCGCCTTCGCTCTCGCCGGAGCTCGGATTGCGGCGAGCGCTGCGAACGATGGTGAGGGTGGTGTCCACCCACTCGGAGAGGTTCAGCGGGACCGACTCGAGAGTCATCTTCTCCGCCTCGAGCTTGGAGAGATCGAGG